>JAPLKT010000013.1:16861-25942 GCA_026387895.1 Gemmatimonadota bacterium
GTAGGCCGCGTGCGACAGGGGCGCCGCGTACCAATGCGGCGCCCCTGTTTGTATGCACCGCGTGTGAGCGCTAGCTCAGCACGCGTAGGCTCTTGGGCTGGCCCGTGCGCACGATTCTCGCGAGAACGAGCGGCGTCACAAAGGTCGTGGCGAAGACCATCAGCATCAGGGAGCCAAAGAGTGCTGGGGTGATCGCTCCCAACGCCAACCCGACCTGCGCAAAGATCAATCCGACCTCGCCACGAGGAACCATCGCGACCCCAACGAGCCACTTGTTCCCCGTGAACCACCAGGGGGCGAATCCGGCTGCGATTTTCCCCGCAACGCCCACCACCGTGAGGAGCGCCCCTACCAGCAACGCCTCGGGAGCAAACAACGCCTGCAGGTCCACACTCGCGCCGACGCCGACAAAGAAAATCGGCACCACGACATGCGCGAGCGTCGAGACGCCGCGTTGCACCGACTGGCGCTGCCGCGTGGGATGGAGCATCGCGCCCGCGGCGAACGCGCCGAGGATCAGCGCGGAGTCACTCCAGCCACGAACCGACGCACCGCCGGCAATCGTCGAAAGTACAGCGAGGATGATGAGGCCAATCACATCGTCGAGCACGGCGGCGCCGAGCACGACCTGCCCTTCCGGGGTGTCGAGTTGTCCGAGATCACTCAGGATGCGTGACGAAATACCGATTGAGGTTGCCGTCAGTGCCGCCCCGCACACCAGCGCGGCAACTATTCCGATACCGAGCTGGCGCGAGAGGATCACTCCACCGGCGAAGGGGAGCACGACGCCAGCGCAGGCCACCATAACGGCCGCCCCGCCGACCTTGCGGAGCGACCGTAGGTCCGAGTGCAACCCAATCTGAAAAAGCAGCACCACAACACCGAACTCGGCCACATTTTGCAACAGCGCGTCGCCGGCGCTCCAGCCCGGAATCAGACGACTTCCCAGGAAAACGCCAGCGGCCAGCTCTCCGAGGACGGAGGGCTGGCCGAGTTTGCGCGCGAGCTTGCCGAACGTGGTGGCAACAACAAGGGCGACCACAAGCCGCGCGAGCGACTCGATCATCACTTAGCGGCGTCGCCCTCGAGGTAGGTGTAGCCCTCGAGTCCTGCGACGTAATCGGCGATGAACATGTTCGCCTCCTCGCGCGAGATCGTGGTGGCGGCCTGCACCTTGCGACGGAACGTCGTGAGCAAATCCGATGCGCGGAACTGCACGTAGTTGAGCACCTCGGTCACGGTGTCACCGTGCACGAGATCGGTAATTTCGTAGCCCTGTTCGCCGAGTCGGACGTGCACGGCGTTGGTGTCGCCGAACAGATTGTGCAGGTCGCCGAGGATCTCTTGGTACGCGCCCGTGAGGAAGATGCCAAGCATGTACGGCTCGCCGTCGTCCTTGAAGAGGTGCAACGGCATGCTCGGGTCGCCATCGCGCGAGCCGACGAAGCGGTCGATCTTGCCGTCGGAGTCGCAGGTGATGTCCTGCAGGGTACCGCGGCGTGTCGGCTCTTCGCTGAGGCGATGAATCGGCATGATGGGGAAGAGCTGGTCGATGGCCCAGCTGTCCGGCAACGACTGGAACAGCGAGAAGTTGCAGAAGTATCGGTCGAGTAGCGTGGCGTCGAGATCGGGAATGATGTCCTCGAACTCATCCGCGTGCTTCTGCGCGACGCGTGCGATCTGGTTGATCGTGCAGAGGTGCAGCCGCTCGGCGAATGCGCGCTCGCGGAGGGAGAAGACGCCGCTGCTGAAGTACTGCTGCGCGCGCTCCTTGTCGAAGACCGCGTCGTGATAGATCTCGCGCACGCGGCGCAGGGAGACATTCTTGCGCGTGACCGCCTTGAGATCCTCGGACATCTCGTGCAACAGCTGATGATCGTCGTCGCTGAGTACCGGCTGCTGGGGATCATGCGCCGACTCCACATCAATGACGCTCAGCAGCAGCAGCGCGTGATGCGCCGTGAGGGCGCGCCCCGACTCGCTGATGATGTGCGGCATGGGCAGTTCCTTCTCGCGGCAGACATCGGCCAAGGTGTAGACAATGTCATTGGCGTACTCTTGCAGCGAGTAGTTGACGCTCGCCTGCGCGGTGCTCTGCGTGCCATCGTAGTCAACGCCGAGCCCACCGCCGACATCGACATGCGTGATCGGAATGCCGAGGGCGTGGAGCTCAACGTAGAAGCGGGAGAGCTCTTGGAGTCCAGCCTTGATGTAGCGGATATCGGTAATCTGCGAGCCCAAATGGCAATGGATCAGCTTGATGATGTCGAGCTGACCGGCGGCCTGTAGGCGCTCGATGACCTGCATCAACTGCGCCGGGCTGAGCCCGAACTTGGACTTCTCGCCGCCACTTTGGGCCCATCGCCCACTGCCTTCGGTGCTCAACTTGATGCGCACGCCAGCTTGCGGGGTCACTCCCATTTCAGCGGCGACCTTGAGCAGCACGTCGAGCTCGCTCACCTGCTCGATCACGATATACACCTCGTGTCCGAGACGCTGGCCCATGAGGGCGAGGCGCATGAACTCCTCGTCCTTGTAGCCGTTGCAGATGATCAGATGGTCCGTGCTTTCTGAGAGGGCGAGCACCGCCTGCAGTTCGGGCTTTGAGCCACACTCGAGGCCAACGCCGGTGGCTTTTCCGAACTCGACGATCTCTTCGACGACGTGGCGCTGCTGATTGACCTTGATCGGGTATACGGTGGTGTACCCGCCCGTGTACTCGAACTCCTTGATTGCGCCTTGGAAGTTGCTGTTGAGCGATTCAATGCGACTGCGCAGAATATCGGAGAAGCGAAGCAGCACTGGGAGGTTCACCCCCTGTGCTTCAAGATCGCAGGCCAGCTCAAAGAGGTCGAGCGTGCGATCGGCGCGCTCACGGTCTGGGCGGACAACAACGTGTCCCTTCTCGTTGATGTCGAAGTACCGGTCACCCCAGCCCTCGATGTTGTAGAGGGCGCGCGCGGCCTCGATGGTCCACGTCGACGCGGGAGCGTCGGGCGCTGTTGGGAGGCCGGACTCCGGCGTGCTGATTGTGCTCATGCGCTACAAGCTAGGGGCAACGGGGGGCTGACGGTATGCCCCCGGAGGAGGAGACCGAGCTGTTACTTGGTCCAGATCACGATAAGCCCGCAGGTGGAGCGGGTGCCGTTGTACATCGCGGGTATGGTCGCACCACCGGCGTAGGACTCGACGCCGGCAATCTCGGAGAGCAGAACGCTGTTCAAATCAAACAACGACTCCCCAGGGTTCCCTTGGTACACGAAGATGCCGTCGAGGACCACCGCCGAGTAGCAGTAGCCGGACTTGGCGCCCTTCGCTTTGTCGAAGGGATCAACAGATGGCGTGGAACTCGAGCTGCGCGACTGCACACCGCGCCCGCCGTACAGCCACGAGGACTGAGAACTGCCGCTCAGCACTTTATTGCCTGGCAGCCGAGCCAGTGCCTCGGCGAGCCTGCCATTTTCGTTCTTTTTGAGATCGGCCTCGGTGAGGAAGTGGCCGGCACCGCTCCGGCGGCGCTCGTCGAACGCGGACAGCTTGCCGGTGGGAGCTTTCTCGCCGGCGATGGCGACCGTTGGGAGCACCGTTTGGGCGGCGGTGAGGAGCATGTCGGTATCGACGGTATCTGTCGCGCCGAAGCTCAGCAGACTGGAGATGGGCGAATAGCGAATGTGACGGACCGTCACTGCGTAGTTCCCAGCGGGGATTCCCCGAATGAGGAAGCGTCCGCTCGAGTCGCTCGTGGCCCTGAGGTTCAGTGCCGGTAACGTGACTTCTGCGCCCGCAATGGGCGTCTCGGTGATGTTCACCAGCACCATGCCCTTGAGGACCGCTTGCGCCTGCGCGCGCGCGCTGTGCAGCGCGAGCGCGATCATCGCGATGGACGCGAACAGTCCACGAGTGCGGAAACGCATGCGGCCCTCGAGCGATGGGGTCAGGTGATGGCGCGCTTCATGAAGCCTCGCTGGCCGAAATGCCAGAACAGCGCCAACAGAAAAACTAATGCCCCGCAGACAACACGGAGATCCATGTGCGGGATCTCGGGGATGAGCGTCGCTCGCATTCCCTCCGCGACGTACACGAGCGGATTGACCAGCACGGCGTATTTCATGATCGGGATTTTATCGAGCGCCCGCCACGGGTAGTACATACAACCAAAAAAGATCATCGGGCCGATGATGGAGCTGAACATCAAGCCAATCTGCTGCGGACTGATGGCGCAGCCGATGAGCAGGCCGAGGGCGCTGAAGGTTGCGGCGCCGAGCACCATGACGAGAAATATTTCGGGGAAGTTGCCCAAGGCGAGCCCTTGGATCGGGCCCATAATCAGGCGCCCCGCGGGCAGGACGAACAGCCCTGCCATGAGTCCCTGCAGTGTGCCGGCGACGACGAGCTCGAGCGCTACGATTCGTGTGGGGACCGGCGCGAGGAGTCGGTCCTCGATCTCCTTGGAGAATCCGAACTGCGCGACCATGGGCAACGCCACCGACTGGACCGCGGAAAGCGCGAGGGAGAGCGCGAGCACTCCGGGCAACAGTGTCGAGGTGTAGCCCGCCTGCATCATGCCCATCTTCGGAAGCAGGTAGCCAAACACGATCATCAGCATGAGCGGCTGCAGCGTCGTGCGCAGCAAAAAGAAGGGCAGTTCGCGGCGCGCCACACGGATGTCGCGGCGGAGCATGGCGAAGAACACCGCGGTCGTAGGATGCTGATCGTTCATCCGAGTTTCCTTCCCGTGAGGGATACGAAGAGCGATTCGAGACTCGGCTTCGCGAGGTTGATGTTCTGGACTCGAGCCCCCGACTGTTCGACGGCGCGGATCAATGCGGGGATGAGTTCTCCACCACGGGCCGCGTAGGCGAGGATGTCTGGAGCGGCGACGTCTACACGGGTCACGCCGTCGAGGGTGCGGCACGAGGCGGCAGCAGCGTCGGCGTCGCCGTCGATGGTGAGATCGATGCGTGTGTCACCTGGTGCGAGCGCTTTGAGTTTGGTTGGCGAATCACAGGCGAGGAGGCGGCCCTGATCGACGATCGCGAGGCGATTGCAGAGTTCGTCGGCCTCCTGCATGTAGTGCGTAGTCATCACGATGGTGCGTCCCTCGCGGTGGAGGCGACGCAATACGTCCCACAGAGCGAGACGCGCTTGGGGATCGAGTCCGACCGTGGGTTCATCGAGGAAGAGCACTTGTGGCTCGTGCAGCAACGCGCGTGCAATCATCAAACGTTGTTGCTGACCGCCAGACAATTCTTCGACCTTGGACTGCGCCTTGTCGCCAATGTCGAACTGCTCGAGGAGCCCCATGGCGCGTCGCTCGGCCTCGCGCGTGGCGATTCCAAAATAGGCGCCATGAAAGATGAGATTCTCGATCGCGTTGAGGCTGCGGTCGGGATTGGGGATCTGCGGCACAATACCGATACGGCGGCGCACGGCCACGTCTTCCGTGCGCACATTCTTGCCGGCGACGAATGCCTCGCCGGAGGTCGCGCGGACGCGGGTCGTGAGAATCCCGATCGTCGTGGTCTTCCCCGCCCCATTGGGGCCGAGGAGTCCGAAGAACTCACCGTCCTCGACGCTGAGGTCGAGACCATCGAGGGCGGCGATTCCGCCGCCTTCGGCGCGCACTCCCTGCGGGGGCGCTGCCGTGCGGGGTGCGAAGGTCGAGGTTCGCGCTCCGCCACGTTTGCGCGCTGGAGGAGCAGGATAAATCTTGCGCAGCGCGCGCGTTTCGATGGCTGTGGGCATCTGTAAAATCTATTGGCTGTGGCGACCTCGCGGAAAGGGTGCAAGGCAGTAACGACGAGGCCCCGGCGGCAGTTGCCACCGGGGCCTCGCGTGCGAGCAGTTGCAGCGATTACTCGGGGGTCTTGCCCGGGGTGGTCGGCTCGTCCTTGCCGCCCGTAGCGCCGGGTGTTCCCATCTTCACCTGATCTTTTCCCTTGTCCAGGTACGGGATGCCGCGCTTCATCCAATCCGGTGCGGCCTCGCCCTTCAGCTTGTTGCCGAAGAACTGCTGCATCTTGAGGTCGATGTCCTTCTGGTTTGCGCGCTTGGTGGGGTTGTGCACATCGCCGTTGTACACGACGAAGTACGCTTCCTTCTTGAGGCGACGCATGGCGTTGTAGAACTCGATGCCTTGGTACCAGGGTACCGCGTCGTCCGCATCGTTGGCCATGAAGAGCACGGGCGTGGTCACGCGGTCGAGCTTGAAGAGCGCGGAGTTCTCGATGTAGCGCTCTGGATATTCCCAGAGCGATCCGCCGATGCGGCTCTGCGTGTGCTCGTACTGGAAGGTGCGGAGCACGCCGGGGCCCCAGCGGATACCGCCGTAGGCCGACGTCATGTTGACGACCGTCGCATTCGGCACGGCGGCGGCGAACATCGTCGTCTGCGTGATGATGAACGACGACTGGAACCCGCCCCACGACTGGCCCTGCAGCCCCATGTGCTTGGCGTCGACGAAGCCGCGGGCGATGAGCGACTGCACACCCGAGACGACGGCCTTGGTGGCACTGTTGCCCGGCTCGCCGGTGGTGTAGACGATATCCGGCTCGAAGATCAGGTAGCCGAGCGAGGTGTAGACGTGCGGGTTGATGACGTTGCGGCCGCTTGGTGCGACGTAGCCGTGGAGTCCGTCGCTTAGGCGCTCGTAGTAGTAGACGATGAGCGGATACTGCTTCTTGGGATCAAAGCCTTCGGGCTTGTAGAGCATCCCCTGGAGCTGCACGCCATCGTTGCTGAGCCAGGTCACGAGTTCGACCTCGCCGCGCGGGTAGTCCTTCTCCTGCGGGTTGGCGTTGGAGATCTTGGCGGTCGAGGCGATGCTCGTGCCGGTCCAGAGATCGGGGAACTCGCGGTAGGTCTGCTGCGTCATCAGGTACTGCTCGGCCTTGCGGGCCTTTGCGAGGCCGGCGTAGCGCTTCGCCCCGTGGATGATGACTTCGGGTGTCGTCGAGGCGCCGAGCTTGGCCTTGGCGTAGCCGCCGTCCTTGGTGAGGCTGTCGAGCGTGGTGAGGATGAGCGGTTCCGCCGGATCGAGGTAGCGATCCTCGGTGTCGAGGTTCACGACGCGATAGGTGCGGATCTGCTTGCGCCCTGCCCCTGCGGTGACGTTACGCGGTGCGGCGACCCCAGCCGGATCGACTTCCCAGACGTCGTAGCGATCGTAGAGGAGCACCGACTTGTCGTCCTTGGTCCAGCCACCCGAGCCGTAGGCCGGAATGTTGTCTGGGCTATCGAACTCCTCGTTCTCGAACTTGATGCCCTTGATGCCGGAGGTCAGGTCGACCTTTTTGCCCGTTGCGACATTGTACGCGTACCAGACGCCGGCGTCGAACCAGCTGAGGTACTTGGCACTTGGGGAGAGCGCGGGGCGGGCATCGAGCTTCTTGATCACTGGCGTACGCGCGCCCGTCTGCGGATCGAGCAGATAGACATCGTTCGCCCCTTCGCCCCAGGTGGATTCGATTGCGTACTCGAGCGTGCTGATGCCAAGGGCGACCTTGCCGTTGTCGGCGAGGGTGGCGGTGGTGATGGAGTCGTTGGTGAGGCGCGCCCACTTCTTGGTGGCCGGCGTATAGGCGGCGACATAGGTGCGATTGCGATCGCGCCCAGCCTCGATACGCTGTTGGGGCTGGATGCGCGGATCCTGCCAATGCCACAGATCGTAGACCGCCTTGTCGATCAGCGAATCGGCGGGAACCGTGTCCATCGGCGCTGGGGCGAGCGAGAACTCGAGCACGTTGGCGTCGCGATTAAAGCCGACGCGGCCACGGTCCGAGATAAAGAGGCCATCGCCAACCGTGCCTGCGGCGACGATTTTTTCGGCGGCGCCGATGCTCTTAGCGCCCTTGGCCGGAACGAGCGAACCGAGGTAGAGCGAGTAGCGTGGTTTGGAGGCAGCGTCGTCTTTATCGGAGACGAAGGCCACGGCGCTGCCCTTCCGATCCATGGCGAGCGACTTGTAGTTGCCCTTTCCGCTGGCGAGGGTTGTGACCGCACCGGTGGCGAGATCGCGGACCCAGACGCCGGTCTTGGAGGAATCGCTGCTGGCCGTGCTGTAGGTCAGGACATGTTCGGCGTCGTCGAAGATGTAGCTCGTGACGTCGTCGATGCGCGTGTCTGTGCCGGCCGCGAGATCGCGGAGCATGAGGGGAGCGCCCGGTTCCGTGCGCGCACCGGCCGCGCCTCCACCGCCACCGCCACGACCACCGCGCCCACCGGCGGCAGGAGCCCCGCCGCCCGATTGCGCAGCGGCCGTATCGGATTCCATCAAGTACGCGAGGTACTTGCCACCGTCACGCGCCATTTTGAATGAGCGGACGCGGGCGATCAGCATCACGTTGCCGTCCGAGAGCCGCACCACGCCCATGTCGTTGCGGGGCATTGGGACTGGGCGGTTGCGCGGCGCCTTACGCGAGGCCTCGACGGCCTGGGCCGACGGGTACTTCACGTAGGCTGCGAACTGCCCGTTACCGGAAAACTGGGCCGGGGCAGCACTGAAGAGGGCCGCGGAATCGGCACCGGCCTGGAGCTGCGGACGGTCGGTGTAGCCGCGGGGGAACTTGTATTCGGTGGCGCCACTCGTGCTACGGATGACCAACTCTCCCTCGCCGACGGCCGGGGAGGCGGTGTACATGGCCCACTTGCCGTCCGTGGAGAGCGCGGCGCCAGAAATCGAGCGCCAGAGGTCGTAGACGTCCTGCGTGATCGGCTTCTTCCCACCCTGAGCACCGGCCGTTCCGACGGTAGCGGAGGCGAGGGAGAGGAGGGCGATCAGGGCCCATCGGCCCAGGCGGTGGGGGGTGCGGCGGCGGAGATCTCTCATCGGCGAGCCCGGTAGGGGTTATCTTCAAGCAGAACGCTCTTATTCTACGTCATCGGGCGGTCGACCGCTGGCTCGGCAGTGGTTCGCCAGTGGTTCGCCAGTGGTTTGTTAGCGGTTCGCCCTCCGGCATGACGTCTTGCCCTCTCTCAGGAATGCCAGCACGATGAAGCGACTGCTCCGCTATTTCCTGCAAGGTCTCGTCATCACCGTTCCACTGGTGCTGACGGTCTTCGTCTGCGTGCAAGCGTTTCGGA
>JAPLKT010000121.1:0-88153 GCA_026387895.1 Gemmatimonadota bacterium
TTGATCTCGCGGCCGTATGCCTCAACCGTCGTGAATCCCCCGCGCATGGGGAGGAGCCGCGTGTAATACGTATTCAGCCCTTCGGAGAACCAGCTCGAAATGCCGTCCGGCGCGTCGACAGCTCCCACAAACAGATGCCCCATCTCGTGCGTGTAGCTCTGCCGAGGGGACTCTCCCGCGGCGGCGGCGCCAGGCGCGCGCGGGGCGGCACCGCCGAGGAATGATGAGGCGAGGGCTGTTCCCCCGCGGAAGGTGCCGACCTGCACAAAGACGCGATACGGCGGGAGCGGGTTGAGATATCCATAGGATTTCCCAAGAAACGCATACATCTCGGCGGCCCACGTCATCTCTGGTTCAACTTCCCAGGCAGGGGTGCCGAGCCATGTTGCCATGAAGGGCGCATCGCCGGTGGCTGGGTATCGCCCTATCGGGCCGGCCATAATCCATGACTGTTGCAGGTCGGCGGCGGGGCCCAGGTGTGTGAGGTCGCCGTCACCCAAGCTCATCGCCGCGCGCGATCCTGGGGCGAGATCGGTAAGGTCCCAATGCACCGTGGAGGTTGTTGGTGCGCTGATCTCTGGCAGTACGAGGAACCCGGCCCCAGCACCACTCACGCCGCCATAGGCGGCGAGCAGTCCGAACGGGGGGCCTCGGAACGACGTGCGCGGCGCCTTGGCGCGGTAGCTGTAGGTGAGCGGGAACTGCACCGCGCGCTCGGCGCGATAGTGGCGATAATAGGGGAATCCGCCAGGGTTCGGCGCGTCGTCTGTAATGGTGAGCGCAATCTCACCGCGCGCATCACGCACCGAGAGCTGCTCGGTGTGCAGGGCGATGTCTGGCACCCCCGCATACATGATTGGCACGGTGAGCGAAAAGCGCGCACTCGACGGGAATCCTGAGAGCGTGGTACGTACCGCGATTGCGACGACGTTGGAGTCGCCCTCACGGACCGGCTTCCACTCGTGGGCCACACGGCCGACGGGCGCTGGCTGCTGCGCGGCAACGGGCGGCGCGGCCAGCGCACACAGCGCACTGCAAAGACACAGCGTACGCCAGCGCGCGCGTCGACGCGACGCGGAGTCCGTGGGGCAGGGCATTAGGAGAATATACGGGCTGAACAGGCCGCTGATAGCCTGCTGATAGCCTGCTGGTAGCGCGCTACTAGCCTACGGAACCGGCCCCTTTCCCGGCTCCCCCTGCAACCACTCGAACCGCATCATCCGCTGGTCTTCCTCGATCGCGGCGACGGCCCACGAGCCCCAGCCATGCTTGATCTCGTTTGTCCCGATCACGCGATCAAACACAATGATATTCGACGCGATTTCTCGGAAAATCGTCCGCACCTTCACCGCCGTGATTTCACGCACCTCGGCGACTAACTTCGAGAGTTGGAGGTCGGCGAGTCGGATCTGATACGTCTTCGGGTCCAAGTAGATCGTCCCATTCACATCCGGCGTGCGGATCTGGTCGTCGGCGCGGAAGTCGATGCGTAACAACATCCCTTCCTTTGTGGAATCGAGCCCCGCGTACTGGAAGCAATGATTGTTGAGGAACTCGATTCCGGCAAAGTCGCGCAATGTCGGTAAGTGCATCACATAATGCCCGTTGCGCTCGCGCTCCACCACATTGCCCATCTTGTATTCCCATCCGTGGGCGTCGCTGCGCATGTGCAGCGTGTCGTACACCGACGGGCCACGCGCGTCGTCGGCTCGCACTTCACGGCGCGCGCGCTGCACGCTGTACGCGAACGGGAAAGAATCTGACACCACCTGAAACTGTTCGGCATTGAACCGCACCTGCTGCACCACTTCGAACAGATCGTGGTTGAGCGCAGGGTCAGGACGCCCGGGATTGGAACAGGTCGGCTTGCCGGAGATTTTCACTGCAGCGAGTCGTACGGAAACTCGCGCGAGCTCCACGCGCACTCGAGGCGCTGCACCGGTGGCCGGCATCACGAAATCCACTAAGGTGGGTGTGAAGCCGAGGTGTACGACGCGTAGGTGGTAGGTGCCTGGGGCGAGCTGTGTGAAGGCGAACACGCCGCGATCGTTCGTGAAGGTTTGCCGACCGCCGCCGACCAAGCTGACCATCGCGTGGTCGAGCGGCGTGCCAGTGCCGAGCATGACCACATCGCCGATGACCGTGCCGGCCGTGCCGGCCGTGCCAGACGCTCCGGAGACACCAGCGCCCTGCGCCGCGCCTCCCTGCGCCGCGCCTCCCTGCGCTACTCCAAACTGCGGGAATACCAGCAGCAGAAGAGCCAGCAGCCACACAGGGCGCGACGAGCGAATCATTACGGCCGCAAGACGTTTCGTAAGAATCGCTCAGTGTAATACAGCGCCAACTGGTTGCTGGGTCCCTGAAAGACTTCGTCAAAGCCGTGATCGGCCCAGGGGATCTCCAGATATACCGTCTTCACACCAGCAGCGTTGAGTCCATCGCGAATCAAATGTCCGGCCTCGGGCTGTACGATATGGTCGCGCCGCCCGTAGATCAGCAGCGTTGGGACCGTCGCCTTGGCCACATGGGTGATTGGCGAGGCATCTGCGAAGGCTGCGGGGAACTGGTCTAACGTGCCGCCAATGAGCGCTTCGTCGGTCTCGCGCACTTTGATAGGATCCGGGACCGGCGGATGCTTGTACGACTCCGTGAGATTTACGGGCCCGTAGTAGCTCACGATTGCCTTAGGCGGTAGCGGAGGCGGGACATCGCTCCAGGCGGCGATTGTGGCGAGATGCGCGCCGGCCGAACGTCCCATGTATGCCACGCGCGCGGTGTCGCCGTCATAGTCGAGGGCGTGATCGCGAATCCAGGCGAGCATGAGTCGCGTGTCGTCGAGCTGCGCCGGCCAGTGTGCGGCGGGGGCGTGACGGTAATCGATCGCGAAAACCACAAAGCCACGCGACGCCAACCACTGCGCAAAGTTCTTGAATGAGTCTGGCGTGCCACGCATCCAGGCGCCACCATAAATCTGTACGAGAATCGGATAGTGCCCGCGCGCAACGGGTTGGTAGACGTTCATCGTGAGCGGGACACCATCAGGCGCAGCGACAGGAATGCCGCGCGTGATCTTTGCGTCGCCAAGCGGAACACCAAAGAGCAGTGTGCGGAGCGAGAGTGTCGCGTGTGCGGTACTGTCTCCAAGCGTGCTGGCAAAGGTGCGATCAAAATCGCGGATCGCGCCTGGCACACGAGCATACGGTGTGAGCGCAATCACGAACGCGAGCGCGGCGGCACCCGCGCCAACACGCGAGAGGCGGTGGGTCCGGAACGTTGGCAGTGCAATCGCAATGATGAACACCGCTGCCATCATATAGAAGAGACTGATCTCCGGCCCGCCCACGCTGAAGGTCAGCATGAAGTAGGTCGGGCCCGGAATCAGAATCCAGATCGCGAGCGCAAGCAGCGCGACGCCCAGCACGGCCGCGATCAGCGGACGAATGCGCATCGGTGCGTGCGTCACTTGGTCGGGACGCTCGGCAGCGCGAACGCCACATAGGTTCCGCCGCTCTTGGCCCCGTTCTTTCCACCACCACAGGCGATCACGAGATATTGCTTGCCGTCGATCATGTAGGTGGATGGCTGCGCGTTGCCGGCCGCGGGGAGTGCTGCGGTCCAGAGCAGTTTGCCATTCGATTTGTCGAAGGCGCGGATTTTGTTGTCGTAGGTGGTGGCCGCAATAATCAGCAGGCCGTTCTGCGTGACGATGGCGCCGCCGTAGTTATCGGAGCCGGTGTTCTTTAGCCCCTGCTTCACAAGCTTCGGGTACTCACCAAATGGAATCTTCCAGGCAATCGTCCCCTTGTTCAGATCGATCGCGTTGAGCGTGCCCCAGGGTGGCTTGATCGCGGGGAAGGAATCGTTGTCGAAGAAAATATCAAAGCCAACACTGCGGTACTTGAGATAGTTCGGATTCACGCCCGAAGTTGCGGCGATGTCTTTGCCGGTCGTGAGGTAGGCCACCATGTCGTTGATGGTGGCGCCGTCGAGCATGCCGCCAAAGGCGGACATCCGTCCCGTCCCCTCGCGAATGATCTGCGCGATCTCGGCGTTGGTTTTCTTCTTGCCAATATCAATGAGCGTCGGGCCCGCCGCGGTGCCTTGGCGTTTGTCGCCGTGGCAGTTGGCGCAGGTGGCGTCATAGAGCGAGGCATCGCTGCGCGGCACCATCTTGAGGAGCCAGGCCATCTCGTTGCTGTTCACGTAGAGCAGACCGCTTTCCGGGTCGAAGGCTGGGCCGCCCCATTCGCCACCACCGTCCACACCGGGAAAGAGAATCGTCCCCTTGGTGTTTGGCGGATCCCACGCGTTGGTGGTCTTGTACTCGCGGAAAATCTTGAGCGCAGTTTCGTGCGCCTTCTTGGTGCGCGTTGTGAGATCCTTCTCGGTGAGTTCCTGTCGTGCGAAAGGTGGCGGAAGAATCGGGAAGGGCTGCGTCTTGGAGGGCTGTTCGCCATCGAGCCCCGGCGTGGTCGGCATCGCGCGCTCTTCGATTGGGAAGAGCGGCGTCCCCTTCTCGCGTTCAAAGAGATACACGTGGCCCGTCTTGGTGATCTGCGCAACGGCATCGACCTTCTTTCCGTCGCGCGTCACCGTTACCAGTGATGGCGCCGCAGGAAAGTCTCGATCCCAGAGATCATGGTGAAGTCCCTGGAAATGCCAGATGCGCTTCCCTGTGCGCGCGTCGAGTGCGAGCACGGTGTTGGCGAACAGATCGTTGCCGATACGATTAGCGCCGTAGAAATCGAAGGATGCGGAGCCCGTAGCCGCAAAGACCATCGCGCGCTTGGGGTCGAGCGTCACTCCACTCCACGCATTCGCACCGCCGGCGATTTTCCAGGCATCGGCTGGCCAGGTGTCGTAGCCGAACTCGCCGGGATGCGGAATCGTGTGAAAGCTCCAGCGCAACGCGCCGGTGTTGACGTCGTAGGCGCGGATGTCGCCCGGTGCGCTCGGGAGCGCCTCGGGCACCGTGCTCCCAATGATGTAGAGATCTTCAAAGACCACACCCGGAGTGCTCGCACTCACCGAGAGTCCTTGGATCGGGCGATCGAGTCCGGCGCGCAGATCAATCCATCCGCTGTCGCCAAACGTTTTGATAGGCGTGCCGAGTTTGCGATCGATGGCGTAGAGACGATTACGATAGGTGTAGAGCACACGATCGCCGGTCACCACGACGCCGCGATGCCGGAAGCGCTGCGGAGCGGGCTTGCCGGGATTCGGATCGAACTTCCAGAGTTCCTTGCCCGTGGCTGCGTTGAGCGCGAAGAGCTGAAGTTTCGGAGTCGTTCCGTACAGGACGCCATCGAGCACGATGGGATTGTTCTGCATCTCGGAGCCTTGCCACTCGTCGTTCGTGGCGTAGCTCCACGCGACTTTCAGCTGTTTAACGTTCGCCGGCGAGATTTGGCTCAGCGTGGTGTAGTGTGTGTGGTCGGTGTTGCCACCGTACACGGGCCAGTCCGCGTTTTGCGCGTGCGCGCGAGTTGCGAACGCGAGGAGTAGCAGCGCGACGGCGGAGGTCTTCGTGAGAGTGCGCATGGCGAGAATCACAACCAGTTGAGAGTCAGGAAGAAAGCTACGTTCGCGCTTCTGCCGAGTCAGGTGACGAAGGGATCGATCCGTTGGCAGCGGCGGCTGTGTTGTGTATATATCTAACCACTAAGCGCCACTTCACGTATGTTCTCGCTCGGTGAAACGCTGTCTGACGAAGGAAAGTCCCTGGTCGTGTTGTATGCTAGACAATCCCACCATTTTTCCCGCCTGCCGATGAACTTCCGTCGCCCTCTGATGCTGGCCAGCGTCTTCGTCGCTGCCCTCCCCGCCGTGCTCGCCGCCCAGGGTCGCGGTGGTGCGCAGGAACCCCCGAAGAATCTCCAGGTCCTCCCCAAGGACATGCCCCGTCAGCAGGTCACGGCGATCATGAACAACTTCACAGCCGCCCTCGGCGTGAACTGTGCGTATTGCCACGCGGCAGCAGCAGCGCCTGCGGGTGCAGCGCCCGCGGCGCCGGCTGGCGGTGGTCGCGGCGGCCCGCCGCTTGACTACTCGCTCGACGACAAGGCCCAGAAGAAAGTCGCCCGTGAGATGCTCAAGATGGTCGCCGACATCAACGGCAAGTATCTGACGGGTGCCGGACTCACCATGGACGCGCGCAACAGCGTGACCTGCGAGACCTGCCACCGCGGGCTCGCCAAGCCCAAGACGCTCCGCAACGCACTCGGCGGTGCGATCGACGCCAAGGGTGCCGATTCGGCCGTGGCGCTGTATCGTGAACTGCGCACCCGCTACTTCGGGGCTGCCGCCTACGACTTCAGCGAGAACTCGCTGGTGGCTGCCGCAACGGATGCGAGCCGCGCCAACAAGAACCCCGTCGCGCTCGCGCTGCTCAAGCTCAACCTAGAGTTCTACGACAAGTCGGCCGCTACGTATTCGGCGATCGCCAATACGAGTCTTGCCGGCAACGACACCGCCTCGGCGATCACCGCGCTCAAGAAGGCGATTGAACTACAGCCGACCAACCAGCAGGCGCAGGGGTTGCTCACGCGTCTGATGGCTAAGCCGCCGCAGACGAGGTAGGACGCCGCTAGATTCCTCCCATGCCCTCATTCCTTCGTCGTGCCGTTCTGCTGTTTGCTGCTCCTGTCGCGTTGGCGGCTCAGGCGCCGCAACCCACTGCCGCGTATTCGTACGGGGTCTCCGGCTTTGCTGGCGGGGTACAGCGATCAGCGTCGGGGAAAAAGGAAAATGGAAGTCGCATCATGGCTGGCGTCGCGCTCCTGCATCCGCAAGCACAAGTCGGCGCACTGAGCGTTGCCGAAGTCAGTGCCGCGTTCGCGCAGATGAATACGTCAGCAGGGAACTACGCGGTACGCGAAAACTCCTTCGAGTTCGGGGCGATTGCCGACGTGGTCACGATGGCGCAATCGTCCTGGCACCTCGATGCGGGGCTCGGACTCGTGCTGAGCCGGAGCCTCGGCTGCGCGACCGATGGATCGGATACCAAGTCATCGGGAGTCTCAGTTGCATGCGTCCATGCATTTGCGAACAGCGGGACATCGCTGCTCGGCTATCGCGCGCGCGTCGTGAGCAACTGGGGCGGCGCGTACACGACCGTGATGGTCGGCCTCGATCTGTCTGGGCACACCATCGCTGCCGGATCGAGTGTTGTGCCGAGTTTCTTTGTCGGTGCGCGCTACAGCCTGGGACCGATCGGGCACTGAACGGTCCAGCGCCCGATCGGTTTCCGGCGCTTACCCGACGGCGGCTTTCGCCTGCTGAATCTGCGCGGCGACCGCTTTGGTGCCGGTGCCGCCGGCGATGTCGCGATGCGAGAGTGAGGTACGTGGGCGGAGTTCGTGCATGACATCCGACTCAAACGCGTGATGCGCGTTCACGAAACTCTCGCTCGGGAGTTCTGTCATCTCGATCCCCTTTTCTTCGGCTTCGCGCACCAGCGCGCCCACGGCGCCATGGGCTTCGCGGAAGCTCACGTGCTTGCGCACGAGATAATCGGCGAGGTCGGTGGCCATCATCGATGACGTACAGGCCGCGGCCATCTTGTCGCGGTTAAAGGTGAGCGTCTCGAGTGAACCGGCCACGGCGGGGAGAAGCAGGAGCATGCCGTCGACGGCATCAAAGAGGGAGCGCTTGTCCTCCTGCAGATCTTTGTTGTAGCCGCTCGGCAGTCCCTTGATCGTGGCGAGCAAGCCGACGAGATCGCCGAGCATGCGCGCGCCGGAGCCGCGAGCGAGTTCGAGCGCGTCGGGGTTCCGTTTCTGCGGCATCATGCTGGATCCGGTGCTGAAGCTGTCGCCGTAGCGAACAAAGCCGAACTCACTCGAGCCGTACAAAATCAGATCTTCGGCGATGCGCGAGAGGTGCATGCCCAGCATCGTGATGGCATAGAGCGTGTCGGCAATGAAGTCGCGATCGCCAACAGCGTCGATGGAGTTGGCGGAGATACGCTCGAAGCCGAGCTCCGTGCGGAGCAGTTCGCGGTCGATCGGGAATGCTGAGCCGGCGATCGCGCCGGAGCCTAAGGGCATCACCCCCGCAGAACGATGGGCGGCGGCGAGCCGCTCGCGATCGCGCACCAGTGGCCAGAAGTGATTGAGCATCCAGTGCGCGCCGCTCACCGGTTGTGCGCGCTGCATGTGGGTGTACGCCGGCATGATGGCGTCTTGGAGATGTTCGGCCTGCGCGATGATGGCACGCTGCAGGGCCGTGATGTGTTCGTCGACGCGCGCGATGGCGTCGCGGGTCCAGAGGCGAGTGGCGGTCGCGACTTGATCGTTGCGGCTGCGTCCGGTGTGGAGGCGCGAGGCGGGATCGCCTGCGGCTTCGTGGAGGAGGCGGTCGATGATCGTGTGGACGTCTTCGTCGGAGGGAATCGGCTGCTCACCGCCGGCCAAGCGGGCGGCCACCGTGTCGAGCCCGGCGCGAACCGCTTCGCATTCGGCGCCGGTAAAGACCCCAGCCTTGGCGAGCGCGCGCGCCCAGCTTTTGGAGAGCTGGATATCGAAGGGCCAGAGGCGAAAGTCGACCGTGATGGAGCGGTTGACTGCTTCGAGGGCCGGATGGGGACCGCCGGCAAAGCGGCCGCCCCAGAGTTTGTGGGTTCCGCCGTGGGTGGAGCTGGCTTGGGCCTTCTTGGGGGTCATCGGATTCCTTGAAATTGCATATTGTGAACATAAATATGCGAATATGTAACCGGAGCATGCATGTTCCGGAGGAGATCAGCCTTTCTTGGCGAGGGAGAGGAGGCGTTTTGCGACGCGTTCGCGCGCGGAGTCGGAGCGACAGATGATGAGGATCGTGTTTTCGCCGGCGATGGTGCCGAGGACGTCCGGGTTCCCTTCGTTGTCGATTGCTTCGGCGATTGGCTGTGCGCCGGCGACGACCGTGCGGACGACGATGAGTTCGCCGGTAACGTCCAGTCGGGCGAAGAGCTGCGGGAAGATTGACGCGAGGGTGGCGCGTCCGTCTTCCGAGGAGGAGGCCGCTTCGGGGACTGTGTAGCGGATGCCCGTTGGGGTAGGAATCCGCGCGATGCGCAGGTCGCGCATATCGCGCGAGAGGGTGGACTGGGTGACGTCCCACCCGCGTTCGGCCAGGAGCTGACGGAGCTCTTCTTGGCTGCCAACCGGGCGAGTCGCGATGATCTCTCGGATCACCGTCTGGCGTTCGCGCTTGGTCATGTGTGGCGGGAGTTGAGGTGCATTCGTAGGGTAGCGTATAAAGCGGCGTCGCGTAAGAAGGGTTGACAGTCGACGCTTGCTTACTTATGCATTATACAATGCATAGAATACCAATTGGCGTCCTCGGCGCAAGTGGGTACGCCGGACGAGAGCTCTGTGCCCTCGTTCGGAAACACCCCAATCTCCGCTTGGCCTTTGCCACAGCCAATGAACAGGCGGGGCGCACGGTCGAGCTTCCTGGCGGCGGCGAGGTCACCTTTGTCGCAACGGAGCAGGCGCCGCTGGCTGATGCGCAGCTGATCTTTAGCTCGCTGCCGCATGGGGCCTCCAAGGCGTGGGTCGAGAAAGCGCGCGCCGCGGGTGCCAAGGTGGTCGACCTCTCGCACGACCTGCGCATCGGCAACGGTGTGGACGGCGTTGTCTACGGCTTGACCGAGCTCTACCGCGATCAAATTCGTGGCGCCGATGTTGTCGCGAATCCGGGGTGCTATCCGACCTCGATTTCTCTCGCGCTCCTTCCGCTGATTGAGCAGGGGCTGATCGCGCACAACGCGACCATCATTGCCAACTCCGCCAGCGGTGTCACGGGAGCGGGCTTCACGGCGCGCACTGATCTGCTCTTTGGCGAGATCACCGAGAACTATCGCGCCTACGGCACCGGCAACACGCACCGTCATCTCAACGAGATGCGCGCGCTGCTCAGCACGTTGAAGTCCGACGCCGAGTTGGTGTTTACGCCGCATTTGCTGCCGATCGCACGCGGGATTTTGTCGAGCATCACGGTGCCGCTCCGCGGGAACCTGGACGACGCGATGGCGCCGTTTCGTTCGCGCTACGGCACCGAGCCGTTCATTGAACTTGCGAGCGCGCCGCCGGAGTTGCGGCATGTCACGGGGCGCAACACGGTGCGGATTTTCGCGCAGCCGTTGGCGCATCTCAAGCAGCCGACGCTCCTCGTTCTCTCGGCGATCGACAACCTCGTGAAGGGGGCCGCTGGCCAGGCGTTGCAGAATGCCAACCTGATGCTTGGCCTCGAAGAAACGGCGGGACTCCCGGTATGAAGCGGGTGGTAAAGATTGGTGGGCGTGCGCAGGGCGACTCGCGTCTCCCCGCGGCACTTGCTGCCGCACTTGCTGCAGCTGCCACGCCGCCGACCGGCGGGTTTCTGTGCGTTGTGCACGGCGGCGGCGACGAAGTCACCAATCTCCAGCAGCGGCTTGGGCTGCATTCGGCGTTCATTGGCGGGCGTCGGGTGACGAGCGTCGAGGATTTGGAAATTGTGCGGATGGTGTTGTCGGGCGCTTCGAACAAACGAATTGTGGCGCAGTTGATTTCGCAGGGCGTGAACGCGGTGGGCATCTCGGGTGAAGATGCGTCGTTGTTTACGGCGCGGATCACGGATCCAGCGATGGGGCGAGTGGGTGGACACGTCACGGTCAACGCAGCCCTCATTCAGCACTTGGTGCAGGGCGGGTTCGTGCCGGTGATTTCTCCGCTCGCGCGTGATGCGGAAGATCGCGCGGGCGCAGGACTCAATGTGAATGGCGACGATGCCGCCGCTGCGCTCGCTGCCGCGCTTGCCGCCGACGAGTTGGTACTCGTGGCTGATGTGCCAGGCGTGCTCGAAGCGGGAGCCGTTATCCCAACGATTGACGAATCAATGGCGCAGCGCTTGATCAGCAGTGGTGTGGCCGCCGGTGGAATGGCCGCCAAGCTCGACGCCGCACTCACCGCACTGCGCGGTGGTACAAAAGTGGTGCGTATTTCAGGACTCGACGGTATTAGTGACAGCAGCGCGGGGACGCGCATCGTGCTTTCCTCCCCTCAGGCGTAAGAGACATCATGGCGACGCACACGACTTCCACCCCACAGACCGACTCGCTGCTCGGCGTCTACAAAAAGCCGCCCATGGAGTTTGTGCGCGGCGCTGGCGTGCACCTGTATGACGCCGATGGCAAGAGCTATCTCGACTTTGTCGCCGGTATCGCGGTGAATGCACTCGGCTACGGCGATGCCGGCGTAGACGCCACGATGCGCGAGGCGATGGCGACCGGGATTCTGCACACGTCGAACTTGTATCGCACGTCGCCGGGCGAGCAGCTGGCCGACAAGCTCGTGGCACACACCTTCGCTGATCGCGTATTCTTTTCGAACTCTGGCGCAGAGGCAAACGAAGGGGCGTTTAAAATTGCGCGTCGCTGGGGTCGGTCGGTTGGTGGGACTGCCAAGCATGAGATCGTGTCGTTGCGCGGTGCCTTCCATGGTCGCTTGATGGGCACGCTCGCGGCGACGGATCGCCCGTCGTATCGCGCCCCCTTCCGGCCGCTCGCCGGTGGTATTTCCATTATGGAACGCGATCTCGACGAGCTCGCGGTCAACCTCCATTCAGAGACGGTGGCGGCGGTGATCGCTGAGCCGATCCAGGGTGAGGGCGGTGTGCGCGTGCTCGACACGGCATTCTTGCAGGGACTCCGCGCGCTCACGCAGGAGCGGAACATCGCGTTGATTCTCGACGAGATTCAGTGCGGCTACGGGCGCACGGGCACGTTTATGGCGCATGAGCATTGGGGCATCACGCCGGACATTCTCACCGTCGCAAAGCCGATGGCCGCTGGATTGCCGATGGGCGCGGTTCTCACCACCAAGGCAATCGCCGAGCCAATGCAGCCTGGCGATCACGGCACCACGTTCGGTGGCGGGCCTTTTGTGGCGGCGGTGGGCAATCACGTGTTTGATCGCTTGTCCGACCCAGCACTGCTCGCGCATGTGACGGAGCAGGGGAAGTTTATTGGCGCCACGTTGCAGGTAATCGCGCAGAAATCGGCGAAGATTCGTGCGGTACGTGGAATGGGATTCATGTGGGGGATCGATGTTGTGGACCCCGCCAAGGACATCATCGGGCGTTGCATGGAAGCGGGACTGCTGGTGTGTTCCGCAGGGGAGCACACGCTTCGCTTACTTCCGCCGCTCGTGATGTCGCGTGACGAGCTTGCGCGCGGTCTCCAGCTGCTGGAGTTAGCGATCGGCTGATCGCGACACCAGAACCGGGACTACCGATGCAACGAGGGGGAGCGCCGACTGTGTCGGCGCTCCCCCTCGCGACTTCCGGACTGACTAGTTGCCGGGCTTCTGGCAGCCGTAGCGGAATTCTTTCTCGGCTGCCTTCGGATTCGCGGCGATCTTCCAGAATTCCGCGTTCCACTTGAGCATCGACTTGCTCTTATCGGGGGCGAGCGAGGGGACCTTGGAGAGCCACCCGTCGATGACGTCCTTCTTCGCGAGGAACGCATCGAGTGTCGGCTTGAGCTGCGCGGCGTTGAGGCAGGGGCCGCGGTAGAGGCGATCCGTGACGTTGCGAATCTTGAGGCGGGAGTCTGGCGCCGAGTAGCGCGTGTTGACCGCGCCCGACCAATCGAAGTCATAGGCGACGGGATCGAGCTTTGCCGTCGCGGAATCCCGCAGCATCACAATGTTGTGCAGGGCGGAGAGCGACCAGTCGGTGTTGCCGATGAAGTACTCCCACACACTGACGCGGGCGAGTGCCGCAGCGTCCACATCGTCGAACAGGGCGCCCTGTGTGGTGTCCGGCTTCATGTTGAGGTGCTGACCCACATCGCTGATGTCTTCGACGAAGAAGGCCCAGCTGGTGATGGGCTTTTCTTTGCCAAGGGAATCCTTGTAGGTGATGCGCGCGAGACGGACGCGGAAGCTCTCTTTCGAAAGTTCGTTGTACATCTTGTAGAGCGCGTACTCCTGAAGGATGTACTGCTCATAGTCGCTGTTCCCTGGGCGGCAGTTCGTGGTGATTTTCACCTTTGCGAGCCCGTTGAAGATCGACTCTTTTGCGTCTTTCCCCTTCCAGTTGAGCCAGAGTGGCGGGAACTCACAGTTGCGCGCTTGGCGACGGAAGTGCCCGCGCGCGCGGAGGGTGACGGGGAAGCTGACCTGCTTGCCGCCGGCACCCGCGTAGCTGAGCATCCCGTTGTGCTTATTCAGCGCCAAGCTGTCGCGCTGGCGGATAAGGGCCGTCAACTCGGTGGTGATAGTGATGTTCACCACGGAATCGCCCTTGAAGAGCTTCTCCTGGGCATCCGCACGCGTGGCGGCGGCGAGGGACGCTATCGCGCACAAGGCAAAAAACGCGCGCGTGATGCCGGTGATGCTGGTGATGCCGGTGATGCTGCTGAATAGGGTGCGGGTTCTGGTCATTTCAGCTCCAAGCGTACAAAGTGTGGACCGGTAACGTGCAGAGGGCAGTTGAGATGGTCTCGAGGATTCTGAATCATGCGAAAGCCTGTCGCAAAGTTGTACGTCGGGAAGTTAGACGGCAACCGGCGAGGGGGCTATGCCACCAGGGCCGGGGAGCGAAGGGGCGGTTGTCCGGGGACTCGGCTCGTGGATCAGAACGAGTTCCCCACTGGCGCACCTCGCGACCGCGGGGCATCCTACTAGCTACTAAATGACTGTACGCCGACTCCGTCGCGGGGCGGCTCCTTCGTACTGCCTCAGGATTGGTGCATGTTTCGTCGTGCAATTGCGGCCGCTGTGCTGTCGACTGTTCTGGTCTCTCCGATTACCGCGCAGCAGGCGGCGGCGCCTAATCCCGCTGCGCGCCCTACGCTGGTCGTTTTTATCACGATTGACCAGATGCGGGCCGACTATTTCGATCGCTTCAAGTCGCAGCTCACGGGCGGACTCAAGCGCCTGCACGACGAGGGGGCGTTCTTCCCGCAGGGCTTTCAAGACCACGCCATCACGGAGACGGCGCCGGGTCACGCGGCCACGATGTCGGGACGATTCCCCGTGCATACGGGAATTGTGATGAACACCAAAGGCGTGAACACGCCGACGGCGCCGCTGATCAAAGCACCGGAGCTTGGCGCGTCCCCGTTCCGCTTCCAAGGCACGACACTGACCGACTGGCTGCGCGCGGTGAACCCGCAAACGCGTGTCCTGTCGGTGTCACGCAAGGATCGCAGCGCGATTCTGCCGATTGGTCGGAGCAAGAGCCCCGTATACTGGTGGTCAGGGAATGGGACCTTCACCACGAGCACATACTACGCGGACTCGCTCCCGTCGTGGGTAAATGCGTTCAATGCACGAAAGATCGCGCAGTCGTACGCGGGGAAGACGTGGAATCTCTTGCTTCCCGCGAGCGCATATCCTGAACCAGATAGCGTGAGCATCGAGAGTCTTGGGATTGATTACGCCTTCCCACACGAGATGCACAACGATGCGAGTTACGCCGCCCAAAACATAGCGGGGTTTCCGTGGATGGATGACCTCACGCTCGCGTTTGCGCTCGACGGCCTCTCAAAGCTGCAACTCGGCGCCACGCCGGATCGCACGGACATCCTGGCAATTTCGTTGTCGACCACCGATGCGATTGGGCATCGGTTCGGCCCCGACTCGCGCGAACTGCACGATCAGATTCTCCGCCTTGATCGCGCGCTGGGGGTGTTTCTCGATTCACTGTTCACGTTGCGCGGCGAGAAGAATGTCCTCATCGCGTTGACGGCCGATCACGGCGTGACCCCGTTCCCAATGCTCCGGTCGAAGATCTATCCGAATCAGGATGCCAAGCGCGTGTCGATCGAAAACGCAATGCTCGCGTTGCGGACGCGACTCGGCGACGCCGGAGTCGACGCATCAGCGGTGGATTTCGAGGACGGCGTCCTCTCGGTGGTCAAGCCTGAGGCGTTTACCAACGCAGGGGTGAACGCCGAGCAGACGCTGACCAGCTTTGCACGCGACATCTCGCAGGTGCAAGGGATCCTGCGCGCGGATCTGCTCAGCACCCTCGCCAAGGCAGACACCGTCCACGACACCCTCGCGCGTCGTTGGCTGCACATGTTCTCTCCCGCGGGACCAATGCGCGTGGTTATTACCCTCACGCCATACAGCTATTGGTACGCCACGAACTACGCGACGCACGCGTCTCCGCACGACAGTGATGCGAACGTCCCCATCCTGTTTTGGGGCGCCGGGATTAAGCCGGGGATGCATCCTGAATCTGTACGCGTGGTCGACATGGCGCCGACGCTCGCCGCGCTGCTCAAAGTCACTCCGCTCGAGAAACTCGATGGTGTTGTGCTGCGCCAGGTGATTCGGTAGCCGGTGAAGCGAACCACGCCCGCGGCGGTTGCGGTCTCACCCCTGACCCAAGCCTTCGATGCGATGCGCTTTGGTTCGGCGCGGACGCTCGATTTGCGCACCTCGATGCCGACCGCGGAGCAGGCCGTGCAGCGACTCGATCCGTGGATGCGGCAGAAGCAGGTGGAGAAGGCTGGCGATGTGCTGGTGATCACTGGACGAGGCAATGGGAGTCCGGGCGGGGTGGCCGTGGTGCGTGTTGCCGTGCGCAAAGCACTCACGCAACTCAAACGGAAACGGGTTGTGGCTGACGTGCAGGAACACACGCCCGGATCGTATGTTGTAACACTCGAACAGACGGCCGCACTGTTCGAAGCGGGGAAGCGCACACGCGATTCCGAATGCGCACCATCTGTGCGGCTAACCGAAGTGCGCGGACTCGAACTTCAGACCGTGACCTTGCTCCGTACACTTTCCGCGCGCGCGCTCGACGCCTTGGGTGCGCCTCGTTCGGAGCGCTTTATGACGGATGAGTTCCAACGCCAGTTCTCGGTGCTCTCGGCGGCAATCCCCGCCGACGCGCCGGATCGTGAAGTTCGACTCCGCGAGATAATTGCGGCCGCATTGGAAGCCTACGACGACGCTGAGTGACTCCACCACTCGCTTCGGTGCATCGCGCCGAGGCGAGCTCCCCCGACACCTCGACGCCCGTGACGAAAGCACCTCCACTGATGGAGCAGCGCCGCCTCGGGCGATCCGGAAGAACCGCGTCGATTGTGACGCTCGGCACTTCACGGCTCGCCGCCCTCGGACAGCAGGACGCGATCACACTCATTCGTGAGGCCATCGATCACGGCGTCAATGTGATCGAGACCGGATGGGCCTATGGTGATGGGAAGGTGGAGCGGTGGCTCGGCCTCGCGCTTAAGGATGGGTATCGTGACAAAGTGATGCTGGTGTGGCAGTGCGGTGCGTACCGTCGTGACTACAAGACCGCCATGCAGCAGTTCGATGAATCGTTGCGGCGCGTGGGCACGGACCGCTTCGATATCTGGTCGTTTGGTGAAATGATTTACGACAATGACCCTGACTGGCTCGACGATCATGGCGGCCTCGACGCCGCGCAGGAAGCGCGCGATCAGCGACGGATCAGCGGCATTGGGTTCAGTGGGCATAAGTCTCCGCATATCCATCTCAAGTTGTTGCAACGCGGCTTCGCGTGGGATGTGGTGCAGATGCCGCTGAATCCACTCGACGCGACCTACCGCTCGTTTGAGAAGCAAGTGCTGCCGGAGGCCGTCAGGCGCGGCATCGCGGTTATCTCGACGAAGCCGATTGCCGGGGGCGCGATTGCGCACGCCAAAATTGTGAAGCCCGATGAGGCGCTGCGGTACTGTTTCTCGCTCCCGGTGAGCTCTGTTCAGTGTGCCGCAGACGACCGTGCGACGCTCAAGAAGAACCTCAAACTGGCGGCGACGTACAAGCCGTATCACGCTGGGGAGATGGATCTGCTGCGCCAAAAGAGCAAGCCGATCGCTGGTGATGGTCGGTTTGAGCGCTATAAAAGCACCCAAGAGTTCGACAGTCCGTTAGGGCAGGCGGCACACGGATTTCTCAAGTGATGGCTCGCGCTTTCGTCGCGTGGCCCGTCGATCGTGAATGTTTCTCACACCATCCGGTCTTTATGATGCGTCGCTTCGCTCTCCTTCTCGCCTTCATCGGCGCTCCGCTCACCATGCCGCTCGTCGCGCAGAGTGTAGTCGGGTACACGCCCGCCAACGCCGACCGGCAGAAGGCGGCCGAACAGGCCGCCATCGCTCGGCCGGATCCGTCGCGCGCCTCGGTGATGTCCAAGGCACTGTCGGACGGCCCACACGTCGCCGGAACTGCTGGACAGGCGCGCACCCGCGACTATGTGATCGCGCAGATGAAGGCGATGGGCATCGAAACAGATGTCAAGCAGTATGACATCTGGATGCCGCACCCAACTTCTGTGCAAGTGTGGCGCATGGGCAAAACGCCCAAGGCGCTGAATCTCAAGGAAGGGCCGGTCGCGTCGGATCCAACGTCGAGCAAATATCCGGAGACGCTCCCTATCAATGGGTACAGTGGTTCCGGTGATGTAACGGCTGAGATCATCTATGTGAACTATGGCCTCATTGAGGACTACGCGACCCTCGATTCCCTCGGCATTAGCGTCACGGGAAAGATTGTGATGGCACGCTATGGTCGCAGCTACCGCGGTATCAAAGCGCGCGAAGCGGAGAAGCATGGAGCCAAGGCGCTGCTGATCTATTCTGATCCGCAGGATGACGGCTATGGGGTTGGCGATGTGTACCCCGAGGGGGCATATCGTCCGTCGCATGGCATCCAGCGCGGCAGCGTGATGAATGGCGACGGCGATCCGAGCACCCCAGGCTATGCAAGCGTGAAGGGCGCACCGCGTCTGGCGCTCGACAAAATGGATGTGCCGCATATCCCGGTCGTTCCGATTTCGTATGGCAATGCGGGAGAACTCCTGCGCGACGTGCGCGGTGGCGTGCTACCGCGCGGCTGGCAGGGCGGCCTTCCGTTCCGCTATCACGTGGGCCCCGGATCGGTGACCGCGCGTGTGAAAGTCGTGACCGACACCGCGACCAAAGCCATCAAGCCGATCTGGGATACCTTTGGGACGATCCGAGGCACCGAACTGCCCGACGAGCTTGTGATTGTCGGTGGGCATCGTGATGCGTGGGGCCCTGGCGCCGCAGACAACGTTAGCGGAACGGTGAGCATCCTTGAGGCGGCGCGTGCGGTCGCCGAACAGGTGAAGGCGGGGTGGAAGCCGAAGCGCACGTTGGTGTTTGCGACGTGGGACGCGGAGGAGTGGGGAGTGATTGGTTCCACGGAGTACGTGGAGGACGATACCCTGCGGCTCGCCAAAGGCGCCGTGGCGTATTTCAATCAGGACGTATCGGCGCAGGGCGGATCGTTTGGTGGCGGCGGATCGCCGTCGTTGCGCCCACTGCTCCGCGATGTGGCGCGCACGGTGCCGTATCCCGGCAAGCCCGGAACGAGCGTCTACGCGATGTGGCGCACAATGTCGCACACGCCGGATGGACAAGAGCCCTCGATGGGCGATCCAGGTGGCGGATCCGACTTCGCCCCCTTCTACAACCACCTCGGCATTCCGATTGCGGAGTGGGGATTTGGTGGCGGTGGCGGCGTGTACCACTCGCTATATGACTCGTACGCGTGGATGTCGACGTTCGGCGACCCGGGCTTCAACTTCCACGCCACGTCGGCGCGTATGGCAGCGGCACTGATGATGCGTATGGCCAACGCCGACGTGCTCCCGTACGACTATGTGGAGTTCGCGCGCACGATGCAGACGTATGTTCCCGCTGTACAGATGGCCCTTGGGGCCGCCGGCTGGAAAACACTCAGCGCGTCGCCGATTGCCGAGGCGGTGGGTCGCATGGAGCAGGCCGCATTGGCCTACAATACCGCACGCGATAACGCACTCGCGGCGGGGCTGAGTGCCACCGCGGCAAAAAACACGAACGATGCGTTGCTCAAGGTTGAGCGCGCGTTGACGCGCCCTGAAGGACTCAAGACGCGCCCGTGGTTCCGTAACCTTATTTACGTGGCCGATGAGAACAACGGCTACGCGAACATGGTATTCCCCTCGGTAAACGAAGCCATCCGCTCTGGCGATCAAGCGCTGACGCAGCGCGAGATTCTTGATCTCGCTAAGCGTTTCGATGCCGCGACCGCTGCGGTCGACGCGGCACGTTCCGCGCTCAAGCCGTAGTGCGGTCGACGCGATGACGCTGTCGGGCCCTGAGTTACGTCGCTACGCGCGGCAGATCGTACTTCCCGGGTTCGGTACCGACGGGCAGGAACGACTGCGCGCGTCGTCGGTACTCATTGTGGGGCTTGGTGGATTAGGCTCACCGGCGGCCCTGTATCTCGCGGCCGCCGGGATTGGCCGCATCGGACTCGTTGATGCAGATGTCGTGGACGACACGAATCTGCATCGACAGATCGTGCACGGCACCCCGCAGGTGGGGCTCGCCAAAACCGACTCCGCCGGCACTCGGCTTACCGAGCTGAATCCGCATGTAAAGCTGGAGCTGCACCAGGAGCAGTTCACGGCGGCCAACGCCGTGCGACTCGTGCGCCAGTACGACGTGATTCTCGATGCCACTGATAATTTTGGGACGCGGTATGTGGTGAACGACGCGTGTGTGCTTGTGGCGCGTCCGAATGTGTATGCGAGTGTGCATCGCTTCGAAGGGCAGCTCTCGGTGTTTGCCACGCACAACGGTCCGTGCTACCGCTGCCTGTATCCGGAACCGCCCGCGGACGGTACCGTGCCGAACTGCGCCGAAGGCGGGGTGCTTGGCGTTGTACCGGGAATCCTCGGGACTGCGCAGGCTGCAGAAGCAATCAAAGTGATCGCGGGAATTGGAGAGCCACTCGTGGGACGGCTCTTTCTGCTCAACGTTGGATCCATGCAGAGTCGAACCGTCGTGCTGACGCGGAATCCAGATTGTCCCGCGTGCGGCAGCACTCCACGGATCCGCATCGAGGGCGATGTCATCGTGGCTGATCCACCACTCGCCCAGCACTACCTGGCCGGATGCACACCACAAACGCCGGTGGACGTTGCGTTTGAGATTTCACCGCGTGAACTCGCCGCACGTCGTGCGGTAGGAGAAGCGCTGACGGTGGTTGATGTGCGCGAGGAATGGGAATACGCGATTGCGCATCTTGCGGGCGCCACGCTCGTCCCGTTGAGCACGCTTGTGAACGCGGAGCGAGGGATTCCGCGCGACGGGGAACTGATTGTGTATTGTCATCACGGGGTGCGCAGTGCGCGCGCCGCGGAGTATCTGCGGTCGCGGGGAGTTGCCGGCGCACGGAGTCTCGCTGGCGGAATCGACCGCTGGAGTCTTGAGATAGATCCAACGACGCCGAGGTACTGAGGATGGTGTGGGCGGGACTCGTGGCTGTTGGTGTGGTGTTGGCAGTGTGGTGGCCGATCCGTGCGCGGATTGCCGCGCGTGTCGAGCAGTGCTTTATGGAGGAGAATCCGCGTGGCGCCGACGGATTCATCGTCGGTGCGGCGCCGTACATGTTCCCCGGGACGCGCTCGGGGGCTGTACTGCTGTTGCATGGGTACAACGATTCGCCGCAGTCCGTGCGGTCGATGGCGCAGCTTATCAACGCGCGAGGGTGGACCGTGCACGTGCCCGCATTCCCGGGACATGGGCGCACACTCCAGGCGTTCGCGGCATCGGGCGCGGACCAGTGGATTGCGACTGCGCGCGCGGAACTCCGCGCCCTGCAGCGAACGCATCCCGACATCGCGGTGGGCGGGCTCTCGATGGGTGGCGCGATTGCCTTTATGCTTGCCGCGGAGAATCCCTCGGTGCGGGCGGTGGTGGCATTTGCCCCCTATCTGCACGCGGCGGTCCCATGGCACTTGTTTAAGGCCATCGCACCGCTCGCGTCACTCCGCGCGCGCTGGGTGTCGGGGGGCGGTGGCCGTTCGGTACGCGATCCCGTCGCGGCGGCGGGGATGATTGCGTATCGCCGGTCGACGTCACGTCTCATGGTTCAGCTTGCCGATGTCGTGCATCGTGCCCGTGCCGAACTCGGCGCTGTGCATCAGCCCGTGCTGGTGCTGCAGTCGCGTGAGGACAACCGGATTCCGATGGCGTCAGCAACCGAGGGGTTTGCTCGCATCGGATCGGCAGACAAAACGCTGCAGTGGAGCAGCGGGAGTGGGCACGTGGTCACGGTGGACTACGGCTACGAGCATATTGGAGCCGCCGCCGCCGATTGGCTGGAGACGCGCCTGCCGTAGCGCGGCCGTAGCGCGGCTAGTGCACGCTCCGGTTTGTCCGGCTAGCGGCCGAGGTCGCGCGTCTCCCCTGGCTGCATGATCCAGAGGTTCTGCTCGGGGAATCCGGTAGCCTGCCATGCTGCACGAGTGCGCGTGGGCGGCTCATCCACGGGTTCGTCGGTGAGTACGAATGTGCCCCAGTGCATCCCAACCATCACCGGCAAAAATGCTTGCTGGGCGGCGATTGCTGTGTGGGCGGCAACGGCCTCTTCGGGGTTTACATGTATCGGCGCCATGAACCAGCGGGGATCGTACGCGCCGATTGGCATCAGCACAGCGTCGAAGGGGCCGTGGTGCTTTGCGATCTCACCGAAATCGGGGTGATCGCCAGTATCGCCCACGAAGTAGATGCGGTGATGGGCGGTTTCGAGCACCCAGCCGCACCAGAGCGTGGCGTTGCGTCCGGTCATAGTCCGTCCGGCGAAATGCCGTGCGGGGACACAGCAGACCTGTGAGCCGCCGTGCGAGCTGCCGTGCGAGCCGCCGTGCGAGCTGCCGGTGGGGGCAGACTGATGCCAGTCGAGTTCCACGAGGTGCAGGACGCCGCGCGCGCGGAGCTGGCGACCGACGCCCAGCGGGCAGCACCAGGTGGCGTCGGGGGAGTGAATGGCGATTGCTCGAACGGTGGCGTCGCAGAGATGATCGTAGTGATCGTGTGACTGTAAAACGATGTCAATCGGCGGGAGGGCGTCGAGGGCGATGCCCGGGGGAACGAGTCGCTTGGGCCCCATAAAGGAGAGCGGCGAGGCGCGTTCACCAAAGACCGGGTCGGTCAGGATGTTAAGGCCGTCGATTTGGAGCAGGAAGGAGGAGTGCCCAATCCAGGTGATGCGGCAGGAGTCCGGTGCGCTCCGTGGGTAGGTAATGGCCGCTGTTGCCGAGGCAGGAGGGGTGCCGCGCGGTGCAGCAAAGAGCCGTCCCTGGCGTGCCCGGTCCCAGGCCCATTGCCACAGCCCTGTGGCGCGGTGCTCACGGGACCCAGGCCAGGGGTTCTGGAACCGCTCCTGTGGGGTGTGGTGCGATGGACGGGGCGGCATTGGGGGACAATACCTAGCGGAAGAACCTGCGGCTAGATTCCCTGTATGGCGACGATCAGCTGTGCCCGCTGCGGCAAAGAGAAGGACGCATTCGAGAAGGCTCCATTCCCCGGAGCGATTGGCGCGCGCGTCCTCGAGGGCACCTGTCGCGACTGCTGGGGCGACTGGCTGAAGCAGCAGACGATGCTGATCAACCACTACGGGTTGAACGTGATGGATCCGCAGGCGCGGCAGTTCCTGACGCGCAACATGGATGCGTTCCTGTTCAAGACCGGCTCGGGCGACGCCGTCGACACGAGCAAGCAGGGGACGATCGCGCACTGATCGTGTCGTGCGCTTGACATTATTCGCGGTTTGTGAATAATTAGCGCGATGCCAGATCACGTCCCGTCACGGTCCAAGGTGCGCCCCACGTTAGGGAGCGCCACCAGCTCACTCGATCTCGTCCTGTGCACGACGCACGGCCGCGCCCTTGCGGTGCTGCTCGTGCGGGGTTCGGCGCGTGAGGGATGGACCTTGCCTTGGGCCGGTATCACGACGGGCGCGGCGCTGGAGCCCTCGGCGGTGCGCCTCGCGGCCTCGGCCTCGGGCGCGCCCGCTGCGTGGCTCGCACAGTGCGGGACAATCACCGATACACGACGCCATCCGGGTGGTGCCGCGCTATCGGTGGGGTTTATCGGGGTCGCGCCGTCGCGAGCGGTGCCGCCGGCGATGGGGCAGTGGTTCCCAGTCTCCGAGCTCCCAGCGCTGGCTCCGCGCCAGAAAGCGCTGCTCGATCTGGGGCTCGCCGCACTGCGCGACCGCATGGATGTGACGCCGGTCGCCTTCCACTTGCTTCCGCGCACCTTCACGCTCTCCGAACTGCAGGAGGTCTACGAGATCCTCCTCGGCCGCCGCCTGCACAAGGCGAGCTTCCGGCGTGCCCTCCAGGCGGCGTATCTCGTGGAGCCCACCGACGAATGGCGGAGCGAAGGGCGCGGCCGGCCAGCCCAGCTTTTCAAGTTCGCACCGCGGAAGCGGCGGTCGCATCAGGTGGCGCGCCGCGCCGTGCGCTTCGACCTACTGGGCGGGTAACCAGTACGTCACAGGCGACAGCCAGCCCTTGACGGATGCCCTAATTAGTTGCAATGTGTATATAACGCCAAAAGGAATACGGGTCCGATGCTTGCGTACCTAGACGCCCTGATTGCTGCCATCGCCGTGCGCGATGCAGACGCAATGACGCGATTGCTCGCCGACCCCATGGCGCGCGTCCTCCCCCGAGCAGCACGGAACGAGGTGAGCGCGCGATTGGCGGCAATGCTCGACGGGACTTCACGCGCCACGGCAGCGCTCGGCGCGCCACTCCGCCTCCTGCAGCTCCAGCACCAGACCGCGCAGCTCCTCAACGGGCGCGCAGACGGCGACGATCCGATCGAATACCGCCCGCAGCCGCAGCCGCTACGCGCGCCCGAGCTTTCCCGGCAATCGCGCCGTCAGCGAGTTTCCGGGCGTGCCGCGAATCGTGCCGCGACAGGCCGCCGCGCCACAGCCACAGGGGAACGTGGCGGCCTCCTCGTTGAGCAACTCAGCGAAATCGATCGTTAGCTCGGTGTCGGCGGCGATGTCGTGTAGGGCGACGACATCAAGACCGCGGAACCCCGTGTTCGGAGCGCAGCAATGGTTTTGCGGCGCCCAATCCGTGGGGTCATCGCTCCAGAGCACATAGACCTCGTCGCTCAGCGGGTACGCATAGTGCTTGAAGAGCTCCCGCTGCGCCTCGCTCCAGTGCGCACGCACATACGGTCGCGTGATAATCCGCTGGCTGCGCCCCTCGCCGCGGAAAATCGTCTCGCCCGCAGCGATTGCCCGCAGGGCGTAGATCCCGTAGCCGCTAATCGCACTGCCGCGCATTTCGTAACACTTCTGCCGACGCACGTGACGCGCGATGCCCTCAGCAATAATGCGTAACGCAAACCCGCGCTGCCCAACCCCGTCGTGCTTCACGATGTAATCCGCCGAGCCTTCGTAACCGTCGGCGTAGAACAGGGAACAGGCGAAGTTCACTTCGAGGAAAAACAGTTCGCCAGCGGCGTTCATGCGGAAATCCATGCGCGCATAACCGACGGCATTGAACCCGGTAAACACGCCGCACGCCGCGGCCTTCAACCGTTCGGCGAGCGCGTCGTCGGTGACTGCGACATTGGCCTCGGGATGGAGCTCCGACGTCTTGTGCGCGTAGGTCTTGAACTGCGTCTCAGACGGAAAGAGATATTCCACCGGCCGGAACGCGGAACAGCCGCCGTCGGGCTCCGCCACCACTAGCACGGTGAACTCACGGCCGTCGATGTATTCCTCAACAAGCAGCTCGGGATATTCCGGCAGGAGCTTGCTCACCTGTGCACGGAGCGCGGCCACATCGGCGACCATCGCCTGTGCATCAATCCCTAGGCTGTCCCCCGCCTCCGACGGTTTCACAAACAACGGGAAGCGCAGCGCGGCAATCGCGTGCTCGACATCCGCATCTGCGCGTACCAGCACGTGTGCCGGCGACGTCACGCCGACCGTGTGCGCCACGTACTTCATGAGCGGCTTGGTCGGATTATAGATCGTCGGCGTGGCGCCGGTGTAGGGCAGGTTCAACAGCTCAAGCGTGTGGATCACATCGATCGACGGAATATCCCACTCGAGGTACCCTTCGCAGAGATTCACGAAGATGTCGTACCCCCCGCGCGACAGCTCTTTCAGCTGTCGGTAGGTGCTGAGCTTGTTGAGTGCCACATGGTGCACCTCGTGTTCGGGCAACAACCGTGCGAGGTCGCGCGGCGGATCGTAGTGCTTGTAATCGACCTCAGAGCGCGAATAGTCGGGTTGGAGAACACAGATCTTCATGCGACCTTCGCTCCGTCGGTGGGACGACGCTCCAGCGCTTCGTCAAGAATCTGGCGTACCGCCGTGCTGAATGGTGTGGCGGCGAACCGGAGAATCGCGCCGATCGAGGTGTGATTCTCGTCCTCCGACAGTCCGCACTGCGCGTTCACTTCGAGCACCTGAAGCGCACCGGTGGCGCGATCTTGCCGCAAATCCACGCGCCCGTAACCGCGCCCGCCGAGTGCGGCGTAGGCGTCCCAGCTGATGCGCATGATCTCGTCGGCGAGGGCGCCGCTGACCGGCTTGTAGTTCCAGAGATACTCATCGTTCCCGATCGGCGTTTCTTGTTCATAGATCTCCCAGAGCCGATCGAAGGAGAGGAATTTTTCGTTCTCGGGGAGGTCTTCGTGAAAGAGTCGTTCGACCGGCGCGTAGATCACCCGTCGTTCGGGCGCATCGTGCGAGCCAATAATGAAGGTCGTGTATTCGGGTCCCTGCACAAACCGCTCGACGAAGATCCCCCCATCGGCGAGCTCCCAGCCGCGATAGCCGCTCTGCATGGTCGCGAACTGCTCGCGGAGTGCGGCCTCATCGCTCACGACATTCTTGGTACCGATTCCCAAACTTCCCGCCGAGATGGCGGGCTTGAGGATGAGGGGCGCGCCGAGTCGGTCGAAGATGCCGGGGATGTTGCTGCCGTCCGGCGGGATGACTTCCCACGGCGAGGTCGGAACGTTGGCGCGTTCGAACGCGCGCTTCATCACGATCTTCGAGGTGGTGATGTCGAAGAAGTGGACGTCGGCGCCTGTGTAGTCGAGTCCGAGTTCGTTGAGCAGGTGGATCACGGAGAGGCCCGGTGATCCATTGATTTCGTCGCCGTCGCAGAGATTGAACATGATCGGCGCGCCGGCGCTGCTCGTGCGCGCTGTTTCCCGCGCGCCCTCAAGCGCGCCCTTAAGCGCGGCCTCGAGCGTGGCGCGCGCGCCCGCCATTGTCACGGGGGTCCACTGCCAGTGTGTGCCAAGCGCCGCGAACGCGCGCGCATACTCGGCTTCTCCCTGCGAGAAGTCGTTGTAGTAGGCGAGATTCGGATCGGTGGTCTCGACCGTTGGGACGAGAACCCACACAGGGCGCGGTGTGATGCTAGCGCTCCCGGTGGCGGAACGTGCAGGACGGGAAAATCATCCGTTCAAACTGTGGTACGCGCGCACGAGCGACAAGAGCAGCCCGCGCGGGTGGCAACGACGCGTCCGTTACGGACGCCGTCCCACCTGCTCGAAGGGGATGTTCCCGATAGGCCACTCGGCCCAGCCGGTGAGGTCAAAGTGCCACCACTCGGAGGGGTTCACCGAGAACCCCTCGCTCTCCATGACGGCGCGGAGCAGATCGCGGCGCCAGCGTTCCAGCGACGTCCCGCCCGGATAGCTGGGGTACGAACGGTGCGAGAACTCGTCATAGCCGCCGGGCATCCGCACCGGCTTTCCGTCGGCCAGCGTATACAGCGTGAGATCAACGGCCGCCCCGCGATTGTGTTTCGACCCCGTGGCGGGGTTGGCGACAAACTCGTGGTCGGCGCCGGTGGTCGCGTCCCAGAACATCTTGGTCACGTACCAGGGGCGGTAGGCATCGTGAATCAGGAGCCCGAACCCAAACGCCTTCAACGTGCGATTCGCGCGCACCACGGCCTCGGCGGCTGGGCGCTGCATGAAGGCGCGCCCCTGCGAATACATGGCCGCGCCCATGAAGTTGTTGTCCGTAGCGTAGCGAATGTCGAGACGGATCGTGGAGTCGAGCGTGACGAGCTCCACGAGTTCCGGCGCGCGTTTCCCTGTCTCTGCTGGGACCGTGGCGGCAAGCGCATTGCGACGGAGCTCTGTGATCGGGCGCAGGGGCTTCACCCGAAAGGTGACCCCCTCTTCGGTGCCAACGGCGAACCGCACGAGCGGCTGTCCCGTTGCGACTGTAAGTCGAAGTTCCCCGTTCACGCGCGTGAAGTCACGTGCTGGGACAACCGTGCGGTTCCCGTGGCTGGTGAATGCCACGAGTGCGCCGTTAACCTCGGCCACGATCTGCGTGTCTGCGGCGAAGGTGTATTCACCGATGTACGGAAGCAACGCCGCGGCGACTGATCGAGGGGGCGTCGGCACCGCGCTTAGCGCGATCGGAGTCGGCGCGACGGCGATCACAGGCGACGTTCCCGCCTGCGCATCAAGCGGACTCGCGAGGGCGAGCATGGCGATTGCGACGCACGTGGTGCGCATATTGTACGTCATGACCCCCCGGAGAAGTTCACAGGGGGCAGTGGAAATCAGGCAGCGCCGGCGATGTAGCGGGCGAAGCGGCCGCAGTTCGTGCACTTCAGCGTCACCTGGCACCGTGGCGGCGGCGGAACGTCGCCTGGATCCCGCTCGATCGAGCCCGAGCAGCTTGGGCAGGAGAGGGGCGATCCGTTACGATCGTTGGCGATCAGATTTAGGGCTTGCGCCGGGTTGAACGAGGCCGGACGAGGCTTACGCATACAGTCTCCACTGGATAACCCGGGCCCATACGGCACCGGTCTGGCATGACTGTAACCTAATCAGTCCGAGCCCAAAATCGTAGTGGTGAGACTCTGTGTTTCGGTGTTTGTTCGTCTATTTCCAACTATAAATACGCGTCGAAACCGGTTTCACCCGGTCAGTACTGGAAGTTCACGGATTTTCTTGGCCCATTCAGCCGGTCCGGACTCGTGCACGTTGTGCCCTTCGGCATCCACGGCAACGGTTACCGGCATGTCGGCGACCTCAAACTCGTAGATCGCCTCCATTCCGAGCTCTTCAAATGCCACCAACCGTGAGCTGCGAATCGCTTTGGACACGAGGTACGCGGCCCCGCCGATCGCCATTAGGTATGCGGCCTTGTGCTTCCGGATGGCTTCGAGCCCCACCGGCCCGCGTTCGGCCTTCCCGATCATCGCAATCAATCCGGTCTTGGCCAGCATCATCTCGGTGAACTTGTCCATTCGTGTGGCGGTAGTCGGACCCGCGGGTCCGACGACTTCATCACGCACGGGGTCCACGGGGCCCACGTAGTAGATCATCCGGTTCGTGAAGTCGACACCCGGCGGCAGTCCCTCACCGCTCGCGTAGAGATCGGCGATCCGCTTGTGTGCGGCATCGCGTCCCGTGAGCAGCTTGCCGTTGAGCAATAGGCGATCCCCGGCTTTCCAGCTCTGCACCTCGGCCGGTGTCAGGGCGTCGAGGTTCACGTGCTTCGCGTTCCGGTCGGGGTGCCAGGTGACCTTTGGCCAGTCGCTGAGCTTTGGCGTGGGGAGCTGCGCGATACCCGAACCATCGAGCGTGAAGTGCGCGTGGCGCGTGGCGGCGCAGTTTGGAATTATTGCCACCGGCTTGCTGGCCGCGTGCGTGGGGTAATCGAGGATCTTTACGTCGAGCACCGTCGAGAGCCCGCCCAGACCCTGCGCGCCGATCCCGAGTGCGTTGACCTTGTCGAACAGTTCGATGCGGAGCTCTTCGATCTTGTTTTGCGGGCCGCGCGCTTTGAGCTGCGTCATGTCGATATCTCCCATGAGCGACTCTTTGGCGAGCAGCATCGCCTTCTCCGCCGTGCCGCCGATGCCGATGCCGAGCATGCCTGGCGGGCACCAGCCGGCGCCCATCGTCGGGACCGTCTTCAGCACCCAGTCGACGATGCTGTCACTGGGATTGAGCATCACGAACTTTGACTTGTTCTCAGAGCCGCCCCCCTTGGCCGCGAGTTGTACCTCGACGGTGTCGCCCGGGACGATCTCATAGTGGACCACGGCCGGCGTGTTGTCGCGGGTATTCGTGCGACCAAAGGCTGGGTCGGAAACAATCGAGGCTCGGAGCACATTGTCGGGCTGCAGATACGCGCGCCGTACGCCCTCGTTCACCATATCGGTCACCGACATCGTGGCGTCCCAGCGCACATTCATCCCGACCTTGAGGAACACCACCACAATGCCGGTGTCCTGGCAAATGGGACGGTGTCCCTCGGCGCACATGCGCGAGTTGGTGAGGATCTGGGCAATCGCATCTTTGGCCGCCGGCGACTGCTCGTTCTCGTAGGCATCACCAAGCGCCGTGATGTAGTCCACGGGGTGGAAATACGAGATGTGCTGGAGGGCGTCCTGAATGGACTGGATGAAGTCGGACTGTGCGATGACGGTCATGGTCGTGGCTCAAGGGTCCAATGGTGGAATCTAGCCAGCGTTCGCGGTGGTGGTGACATCCGCCGCCGCGGTGCTCCCGCTCCCGTTCCCGTTAGCGCTGTAGCCGCCGGATTGAGCTCACCCCAAGCACCGGCCCGACCGCTAACGCGGCAAAGGCCCACGGCCAGCCCGCGCCACGGACGATTGGCGGAATCATTTGGATGGTGATGGTGGTGAGCAGGAAGCCGAGGGATGTCTGGAGAGTGAGCGCGGTGCCCACGGCGTGCGGCTCCACCGACTCCGTGACGAGCACACTGAACTGCGCACTGTCGGCGATAATGAAGAACCCCCAGATGATGGTGACGGGAGCAAGAATCCAGAGTGAGCGTCCGAAGCTCAGTCCGATGAGCGCGCAACAGGTGCCGCTGATGACGAGCGCGCGAATCACGAGTGGTACGCGCCCGATCCGGTCGGCGACCCAGCCGCCCCACACACAGCCAATACCCCCCACTGCGATCACGGCGAACGACAGCACGGCGATCGCGGGCGACGAGGGTGCGGTGAGTGCGTGCGCATCGCCGGCCACACTTGCGGCGAGGAAGGCGGGGATCCAGGTCCAGTACGAATACAGCTCGGCCATGTGCCCGAGGTAGCCACCCGTGGCGAGCCGCCAGCGGCGCGAGCGTACCACGTCGGCGGCCAACGACCAGGAGAACGGGCGTGGCGGGAAGGCGTGTGGGCCGTCACGATAAAAACTGAAGACAAGCACCGCAGCCAGAAGTGCACCGCTGCAACAGACCACCGTTACGCCAATCACCGTGGCGTTCGGTATTGCGTGAACGAGATAGGGCACGGCTTTCCCGATCGTGAGCGCTCCGACCACGGTGCCCACGGCGAGTCCGCGCCGCTCGCGGAACCAGGTGCTCGCCATCTTCATCGCCGGTGGATACACACCGGCAAGACAGACCCCGGAGAAAAACCGACTCGCGATAATCACCGCGAATGATCCAGCAACTGCCATTGGCGCACTCGCCAACGCGCCGAGTGTCGCCGCTGTGGCAAAGAGCAGTCGCGCCGGAATCACATCAGCGAGGTTAAGCAACGCCGAGAGCGCGGTGCCAATCACGAATCCGAGCTGCACTGCGACGGTGAGCATCGCGACTTGGCCGCCCGTCAGGTCGAAGCGCGCTTGCAGCTGCGGTGCGACCGCGCTACCGGCGAACCAAAGTGACATGCCGAGCAACTCGGCGGTCGCCAGCAAGGCGAGCATGCGCCAGCGATCAGGCGCACGATCAGGCGCGCGATCGCTAGGCATGGATGGTGAGCTGGTCACGTCAGCGCACACGGAGCGACGCATAGAAGTCCAGTGTATCAGAGGCGACGCGATCCCAGGTGAGCGATTGGACGGAGCGCTGGGCTGCGGCGCGCATCTCGTTAAGGTGCGCCGATTGCGCCATGTGCGCGATGGCATCCGCCATCTGAGCGCCAGTCGTGTACTCGGGGAGCAGCGTTCCCAGTTCCGGTGTGACCAGTGTGTCGGCTGCGCCGACGTTCGAGACGACTGGGGTGAGTCCACACGCCATCGTCTCGACGAGTGACATGTTGAACCCCTCGCTCCAGCTCGCTGACACGAACAGTTGCTGCTCCGCGAGAAGCGTCGGCAACGCGTCCCTGTCGTAGCGCGGGTGCACGACGAGCCGTTCTGCCGCGCTCGTTGGGAAGAGCGGGGCGAGTGTTTCGCGGCCGATATGCGTCCCCAGGAGATGCGACTGCACAGGTATCGCGCGCGCTTCGAGCAACCGCGCGGCATCGAGGATGACCTGACGCCCCTTGTTGATGGTCCAGGCGCCGAGGACGGCGATGCCCAGTGGTGCGCCGCTCGGGTGTGGACGCGGGGCCGGACGTCCCAGTAAGGTCGCCGGGAGCGCGTTCGGGATGACGGTCGTGCGGCGGGCGTCCAGTTGGAGGTTCCTGTGGGCCCAGTCGCGGTTGCGCTGGTTGAGAAACACCGCCCCGTCGGACGCACGCAGCGTGCGCGCCACTTCGCGCAGCCGCCAGCCGCCGTGGTATAGGCGGTATTTCCACGAGAGCGTGAGTTCGCCGCGCTGGGCACGTTCCACGCGGACTTTATGTGCCCAGTGTTCTAGGCCATGCGCGCGCGTGACTGTGAGTGGAGCGCCCGCGCGACTCCCGGAAGGTCGCACCGAGAGCCAGCGCCAGAGGTCGCCAGTGGAGGCATCGACGACGTCGAAGCGCGACGCGTTGGCGGAGAGAAACTTTGCCACGTGCCACGGGAAGGCCAACATCTGTCGCACGCGGGCTGTCGACGAGCCGGCCGGTGTGTCGAAGGCATCGTCGAAGGTAAAGAACTCCGTGGTCGCTCCGCGCGCGCGCATGGCGGCTGCCAACTGCATCGTGGCACCGCTCACCCCCGCGTTCGGGTCGAGCGCATGATGCACCACGAACAGCACACGCGGCGCGCTCACGTACGGCGCGCTCCGCTTGCTCCGCGGGTAGCGACGGTCAGCGAATGAGCGCCGAACCAGCGGGTTATCGGGCGCACCTGATCGAGCGCAAACATCCGCCTGGGACGGCGACCAGGCAGGTACAGATAGTGCCCGAACCCGTCAATCACGTCGACCTGGCACCCGAGCGCACGCAGGGCTCGCACGCGTCCGATGAGTGTCACTGGCTGGTTGATGGGCTGTCCCGTTTCGGCGTACGGGCGCCCGGTGAGATTCCGGAACGCGCGATACAATCCGAGCAGCCCAATGTAGTTCGGCGTTGTGATGATGAGCCGTCCGCCAGGCTTCGTGACGCGCACGAGCTCGGCGAGTCCTGCGGATGGCGACGGCACGTGCTCGAGCGTCTCAAAACTACAGATGAGGTCGAAGGTCGCGTCCGCAAAGGGAAGACGCTCGATATCGCCGGCGAGGAATCCGCCCTCGGGTGCCAGTGGCGCAACGTCGCGTTTGGCGATCGCGACGGCGGCCGTCGAATAGTCCGCGAAGGCAATGCAGCGGGCGCCGCGGCCCGCGAGCCATCGGGCAAAGGCGCCGCGGCCGCAGGCGATCTCGAGTACCACGCTGCCGGTGAGATCGCCCACACAGGGAATCGCGGCCTCGTGCCATGGCGAGAGTGCGTCGTCGGGCTGCTCGACCTCGAGCGCGCGATGCCATGCGTCATAGGCGCGGCGTGCATCAGTCATCCGCGCACGACGCGATGCGCCTGCTCCTGCCACGCGCGGAAGTGCCAGAGGATGTGCCACGCTTCGGCTACAAGCGACACGAGCGCGCTGCAGCCGTCGACGAGTACTGGACGTTCACGTATCGCGCGGAGCCGTGTGAGCACCACGCGTCGCAGCAGTAGTATGAGCGGGAGGGCTTCGCGGTGAATGGCCGCGTAGAGCACCGCTGAATAATGCTGCCGCGCGAGCGCTCCCCCCCACGCGAGTCGCCGCGGCGGGTGGTCTACAATGGCCTCCGAGGAGAATCCTTCGACGAGTCCGCCGTCACGTGCACGCTGCTGCAGGTCGAAATCTTCCATGTGCGCGTGCGGAAAACGTTCATCAAATCCGCCAAACTGTTCAAAGGCGCTGCGGCGAATCAGGAAGTTGCAACTCCAGATCCACGCGCCCGTTTCGTTCACTGGCGAGATCTGTAGGGGCGATGTCCATGGCTGGCGACAGACCGTACATCCTGGGGAGATCTCCCAGCCACGCGCGACCGCGACGAGGAAGCCACTCAGCCAGTTGGGATCCGGAAGACAGTCGTCGTCAGTAAAGACGAGATACGACGCCCGCGCCAGCCGCGCGCCTGCATTTCGGTTTGCGGCGGGGCCCCGCCGTGGGCCCGCCGTCCACAGGGCCCACGGGTAGCGGTCCGCTACCATGCGGCGAGAGATCTCGTCTGTACTGTCGTCAGAAACGATGACTTCGTAACGCGCGGCGTCGAGCGATTGCATGCCGGGTGCGAGTCGATCGAGGCACTGGGCCAGCGTGTCGGGGCGTTGGTACGTGGGAATCACGACGCTCAAGGTCGGCGTCGCGCGCCCATCGTCCGGCACCGGCGTCAGGTCCATCCTGCCGTGCGGCGCCACACCTTCCGGTCGAGTCTCCAGTATCGCTTCACCGAAAACTCTTCATCGCCCGGGAACATCTCCGTGTCGGCAACGGCATCGGTAAAGTTGTTGCCGTTCGCCGACGACTGATCAGCCCAGTGCAACAGCTCCGCCTCCAACGTCATGGGGCGAACGGCCGCACCATGTTCGGGAAGTCCGTGATGCGACTGAATAAAATGATGCAGTTCGAGTTCCTGCACGTCTGTCAGCGTGCCGGGCGGCAGCGTGCGCAGTCGACGGTCCAGCATGATCGAGCCGAGGACGATATGCTGCAGCAGATAGCCGGCCTGCGTGTAGTCAAAGCCGGCGGCACCAATGGAGTACGTCTCAACCTTCCCGATGTCGTGCAACAGCGCGCCGGCGGTGACGAGATCGCGGTCGCCGCCCATCGTCTCGGTGGAGTGGCGTGCGATCGAGGCGACTTCGACCACATGCAACAGGAGCCCGCCGACGAGCGCGTGGTGACCGCGCGGGGCACCTGGGGTCCGCTCAAATCGTGAACGGAACTCGTCGTCGGCAAAGAAGAGATCGACCGCGCGCCGTAACGTTTTGGACGTCATCTCGCCGCGCCACTGATCGACCTGTGTCCAGAGCGATTCCGTGGACTGGCGAATGCGCGGGAGAAAGTCGTCGAGATTAATGGCGGCGCTCGGCACCACGCGCGGCGAGCTCGCGACCTTGATTTGGCGACGCCCCAGATAGAACTCGACGGTGCCGATCACCTGCACGACCATGCCAGCTTTGACGCCGGCCATCGCGGGGACCTGCTCCTTCCAAATATTAGCGCCGATCGTCCCGCTGGCATTGCCGAGCTGCAGCGCAACGTAGGGATCGCCGCTCTTGGTCTGCTTGTCCTCGCGCGTGCGCACCATCAGCTCGTGCTGAACGCGTGTGCCTTCGACGAGCGATGGGATATCGAGGATGGCCACAGTTGTCTGCGCATCGTTGCGCGGCGGGAGGAGGGAAACGGGGCCGAGTCCGCGATTACGGACTCGACGCTGACCTCACGGCTTCCAGTCAGCCATGAAAAGATTAGTCTCGTGCGGCTGCGAGCCGTACCGATTTGACGCCCACATCAGCTTTTTACCATCCGGGCTGAAAATAGGGAAGCCGTCAAACTCCATGTTCTTGGTGACTTGTTCGAGCCCCGACCCGTCGAGGTTCACAAGATAGAGGTCGAAGTTCCGGCTCTTAGGATTCGTGTAGTTCGACGAGAAAATGATACGTGTGCCGTCGTTCGTCCACGAGGGACCGAAGCTCGCGCCGCCGAGGTGCGTGATCTGCCGTTGGTTGGAGCCGTCGGCGTTCATGACGTAGAGATCCATCTTGTTCGGACGGATCATGTTCTGCTTGAGCAGGTCGCGGTACAGCGCGATCTCTGTGCTGTCGGTCGGGTGATACGCGCGGTAGACAATCTGCTTGCCGTCGGGCGACCACCAGGGACCGCCGTCGTAGCCAGGCGTCGTGGTGAGCTGCTTCACGTCGGTGCCGTCGACGTTCATGGTGTAGATGTCGAGATCCCCACCCTTGAGCGACGTAAACACAATCCGTTTGCCGTCTGGCGACAGCACGCCCTCGGCGGTGTACACGCCGTAGTTCGTGAGGCGCTTCAGCCCCGAGCCGTCACGGTTGACGGTGTACATGTCGTAGGGATCGATCCCCCACACGTAGCCCTTGGAAGGATCTGGAACAGGCGGGCAGGCGCTGTCGGCCATGTGCGTCGAGCCGAAGAAGAGCCGCTTGCCGTCGGGGAGGAACCAGCCGCAGGTCGTCTTGCCGGCATTTGGCGAGACACGTTTTCGCTCGGTGCCATCGATTTTCATCACATACTGGAGGTCGCACTGATGCGCCTGTCCAGGAATCTGCGCTTGGTACGTGACCCACTTTCCGTCGCGCGAGAAGTAGGCCTCGGCGTTGCTGCCGCCAAAGGTGAGCTGACGGATGTTGCGCAGGTGCGAGTCCTCGCCCGGATCGGCGGGACGTGCGACTGGCTTGGTCGGCGCGGCGGTCGGCTCAACCGGTGTGGTGGACAGGGCTTTCTCGAGCGGGGCCTTGGCGGCGGGGCCTTGAGCCCCTGCCGTTGAAGCAACCACCGCGAACAGGAGCGCGGTGGTCCGAATGTGAATCACGGAAGACATGAGAGAGGGCTAGTGTTGCTTGAGACGGCCAGGAGCTGGCGTTGCAGCGATGGGCCCGGCGAGGGCGAGGAGGTCCTTCGTGGTCTTGCCGCGCCGCAAGAGATCCAACGCCTTCTGCAACTGGGGATCATCGTGGAGGTCACGGCGCTTGGCCGTGCTGTCACCCCACGCGAGTGTGGCGATCTTGCCGTCGAGCAGACGGTCGATGTACTTGATGCCCGCATCGAACTCCTTGCGGTCCACGGTCACGCCACGCTTGGCGAGACGCGCGTAGAACTCATCACGCATCGCCGGTGTAATCGCGAAATCGGGCTTCACCTGCTTGCTCATCTCGAACGAGTAGTCGTAGAGCGCCAGGTAGGTCTCCTGCTGCTTGGAGAGCATTGAGCGCGCCAACTTCTGCTCGGCGGTCGTAAAGGTGTCGTACGGCACGATGACGTCCGGCGTGATGGCGCCGCCACCGTACACCACGCGGCCGCCGTCGCTCTTGTACTTGGGGCGATTCTGGCGCACCGCTTCGGTCTCGAGCGAATCCGGCTTCACTTCGACGAGCTGACCGTCGTCGGTGAGCTTGCGTTCTTTTTGGATGCTGCGACCGCTCGGGGTGTACCACCTGGCAGTTGTGAGCTTGATCGCAAAACCACCGTCGAGTCGGTACATGGACTGCACGAGTCCCTTGCCGAAGGATGTGGTTCCGACGACGAGTGCGCGATCGTGATCCTGCAACGCGCCCGCGACGATTTCAGAGGCAGAGGCCGAATAGCCGTCGGTGAGAATCACGAGCGGAATCTTCGGCGCAATCGGGGTCATGTCCGTCAGGTGAACCTGCGGCGGCTCGCCGCGCCCGCGTACGCTGAGAATCTCTTTCCCCTTCTCAACGAAGAGGTTGGTCATCGTGTCGGCCTGCTCGAGGAACCCACCGGGATTCCCGCGCAGGTCGAGCACCAAACTCGTCGCGCCTTCGGCGACGAGACGTTTGAGATTGTCCGTGACTTCCTTTGCCGCCGTCTCGCTGAAGCCCTGCACGGGGATATAGGCGGTCTTTCCGTCGAGCATGATTCCATACGGCACGGCCGGAATGCGAATCACGCGACGGGTGAAGGTCACCGCGAACGGTTCCGTGGTGCCAGGACGCACAAAGGTTGCGCCGATCTTGGTGCCCGGCTCACCCTTCAACCGTCCGGAGACCATCTCGATTTTCCAAGAGGCGGTGATCCGTGCGGTGTCGATCTTCACAATTCGATCGCCGACACGAATGCCCGCTTCGTCGGCCGGTGTATGCGGGAAAACTTTGGCGATGACGATCGTGCCTTCCTGCTGCTCGATCTGCATGCCAACGCCGGCGTAGAACCCACCAGTTGTCTGATTGAACGCCTCAAGCTGCTTGGGCGAATAGATCTCGGCGTAGGGATCCTTGAGCTCTGCTACGAGCCCGCGGGCGGCCTTCTCGTAGAGCGAGCCAATGTCGACCGAGTCGACATAGCGATCGCTGACGATAGCCATGACCTGTTCAAACAGGCGCACACCACTCTGCGCGCCGCGTTCTTGGAACACGAACGCGCCCGCAATGAGGGGAATGAACGCGAGCCCGATCATGGCTGCCTTTGGGAGTCTACGCATCGAAATTCGAGTCGCTCGTGAGAGGAAGAGGGAGAATACCTAGTCGGTACGTCTGTCGCCACGGCGAGTTTCGTGCCATCAGGCACTCCGTAACTCTACCTAACTCGCCCAACTCTATACGGGACAACGGGATAGATCGTTAGGTCGCTTTTTGCCCTAGGCGATAGCTGACCACCCAGTTCTTCCCATCCTGCTCGATTACTGCCTCGCGGGCCGCGCCCGAGGTCACCAGCATCTCGTGGGCGGGTTGGAGCACGCGCTGCAGGTGGGAGGGGAACCGTTGCACCAGGGGGAGTTGTTCGGCGAGTTGCTCGAGGGGAACGCGCCAGGTGGCGTGCCCGTTGGCGCGCGCCACCTCGAGCAGTCGGTAGAGCCGGCGCGCGACTGGGCTGTTGAGCGACCAGTACTGCGAGGACGACAGGGTGACACTCCAGCCCGCGGCGATGTTCGCGCGGAGTGGAGCGGCGATCGTCACACGCGCGTCGCCAGGTTCGTTGCTCGTAAGCAGCGGAAAGAGCCCAAGTTGGTCGCGATCTGTCATGCGCCGCCGGTCGATCTGCACGAGTGCGAGCACGGCCATCTGGCCCGAAAAGAGCGGGCCCGCGGAGCCTTCCCGATAGCAGTCGGTGGATTCGAGCAGGGTACGTTCGAGACGGGTGAGCGCCGAGCGCAGTTGCTCGTAGGTGCGTCCGTCCACGCGCCGTCCCATGGCACGGAGGAAGGCGTGGAGTGTGAAGGAGACGGTGCCGTCGGCGGGCGCGCCCGCCTCGTGATAGCGGCGCATCACCTCGACGTAGACATCTTGATCGAAGGTGCCAGGCAGGCGTTCCCCTGGGGCGGGGAGCACGCGCCAGCGTCCGCCGGCGGGCGGTGACCAGGTGATGGACGCTTCGTCGGACGAGTCGCTGAGCCGAAAGATGGGGAGCGCCTCAAGGGAGCGGTCGAGCACGATGGTGCGCGAAGGCTGCTTGCGGCGCGTGGCCATTAGACGCGGTTGGTCGAGCCGGACCTGAGCCGCAGCGACCGCGCGCGACGGGGGCGTTGCTGGTGCCGCGCACTCATCGCAGTTCCTCGCGACCGAGTGCGGCACGCACGGCTTCGCGAATGGCGATGATCACGGCGTCGCGCGCGGCGGGTGAATCGTCGCGCACGTTTAGCTCGATACCGTCGGCGACAGGAAGCCGGCGCCAGCTCACGGGCTTGTCGTCGTCGTGCGACACGGCGCGATCGCTGCCGGCGCCGAGTGCGGGGGCGAGTGATAGTGCGACGCGCCGTTCGAGTTGATCAGCGCCGACGTCTTTCATCTCCGTCTTGATGGCGTCGAGCGTTTGGCCTTCGCGCTGACGAATCTTGATGGCGAGCAACTGCAGGAGATGCCGAAAGTGATACGTCGCCGCGGTTCCCTTGCCTTCGGGATGATCGATGAGCCCGGCCGCGACGTAGAAACGCACCGCGCGCGCACTTGGCGTGGCGCGCGCTGATGCGTTGGTGGGCCGCATTCCAGCAGCGTCAACGAGTGCCGTGGCATGCGAGGCGAGTCCGCGTGCGTTCCATGGAGCGTGGCGCGCGTGGGCGCGCAGAAGTGCTACAGAAGACTCAGCCATGCCGATACAATAACTCCAGCGGAGCGAAACTTCGAGAACGGGGCGGGTGGGGCGGGCAGCGGGGGGTAACAACGGGAGGTAACAACGGGAGGTAGAAATGGGGGGTGCGCGATGGTTCGCGCACCCCCCGTTCTCCCGTATGGCCAGGGGCCGCGGGAGACAGTTTGCGTTATTTCTTAGCCTTTGGGGCTTTTTTCACGACTTTCACGACTTTTTTGGCGGATTTCGCCGGCTTGGCCACCTTCTTAGCCGCCTTGACCGGCTTTTTGGCGGTTTTGGCGACCTTCTTCGCCGGCTTCGCCGGCTTGACGGCCTTCTTGGCGACCTTGACCGGCTTCTTCGCGGCGACCTTTGCTGGCTTCTTGGCGGGGGCCTTGGCAGCAGCCTTCGGCACGGCCTTGGCTGGCGCGGCCTTGGCTGGCGCGGCCTTGGCTGGCGCGGCCGCTGCGGCCGCTGCTACCGCTGGGGCGGCGATAACGGGCGCGGCTGTCTCCGTCTCGGAGCCGGGCTTGCGACCGCGCTTCCGCGGGGCGCTCAACCCACCGCCGAACAGATCCGAGTCGTCCTCTTCCTCGACGACGCCGGCGTCCGGTGCCAGTTCGCCCGGGACGCTCTCTTCGTCGTCGTCATCCGACTCCTCGGTGCTGTCCCACAGCGAGTCACTCTGGTCCTTATTGATGGCCCAGCCGCCGTCCTCGTCCTCATCGTCGTCGTAGGGAATCCCGCCGCCGCTGTATCCCCCGAGCTCCTCGCCCTCGTCGTCGCCGTAGCCGCCAGGGGCCATTGCATCGCCGAAACTCATGTCCTGCCTCCTGTCACAACGTTCAATAAATAGATGGACGACGTGGTCCACCGCTGAATACATAAGTCGCGCGCAGCCGTCCAGGAATCAAAGACTGAATCTGCCCGTTGAGCCACAGAGTATACGACACCCGCCCACCGCACAAGGTGGGTGGGGCGGGGAGTTAGTGATCCGTGGGCGTGGGCTCAGCGACGACCTGCCGACCGCTCTTTCCGCGCGCCATGAACCACACCGAGAAGTCGTCGAGCAGCGAGTACACGACCGGCACCACAAACAGGGTCAGCATGGTGCTGGTGATCAGACCGCCGATCACCGCATGCGCCATCGGGGCACGCTGTTCGGCGCCTTCACCAATCGCGAAGGCGAGCGGGAGCATGCCGAAGATCATGGCCACGGCGGTCATGATGATTGGACGAAGCCGGATGCGCCCTGACTCGAGAATGGCTGGGAGGCGATCCGCGCCTTCCTCACGCCGCTGGTCCACGAAGTCGATGAGCAAGATGCCGTTCTTCGTCACAAGTCCCATCAGCATGATGATGCCGATCATACTCATCACGTTGATCGTACCCTTGGTGACGAGCAGGGCGAGCATCACGCCCAAGAAGCTAAGCGGCAGCGCGAGCATGATCGCGAGCGGCTGCAAGAACGAGCCAAACAGCGACGCAAGAATCAGGTAGATGAAGATCACCGCGAGCATCAGCGCTTCGCCGACGTACCGCTTGGTGTCGTTCAGGTCCTGCACGCTGCCGGTAAAGACCGTACGGTAGCCGGGCGGGAGCACGAGCGAATCAATCGCGGCCTTGGCACGGTCCGCGACGTCACCGATCGGCGTGTTGGGCAGCACCTGCGCATTGATGCGGATCTGCCGTTCGAGTGCGCGGCGCTCAATCTGCTGTGGACCCACACCGGCTTTGATGTCGGCCACCTGGCTCAGCATGACGCCCGCTGGCAGTCCGGTGCGGCTGTCGATGCCAGTTCCGTTGATCATGAGATTGGCGACATCGCTCTCACTCCGGCGGAGCGAGTCGGGGAAGATCACCACCACATCGTGCGTATAGCCGGCGGGATCCTGCCACACGGAGGCGCGGAATCCACTGAACAGCGGTTGCAGGGTGTTCGCGATCGCATTGATGCCGAGTCCAGCCGCCCACGCCTGCTGACGGTCGACGCTCACATTGAGCTGCGGAATGTTCCCCTCATCGCTCGACTGCGGCTCGGCCATGCCGGGCACCTTTTTCATCGCTTCGAGCACCTGGCTCGCGATGAGCTTGAGGCGCTGCGGCTCCGGCCCCTGCACATTCACAGTGATCGGCGCGCCGCGCCCGCCGAAGATCGTCTGGGTCTGTCCGATGCTGGCGTTGATGCCCGGGAACTTGCTCAGTGAGCCGCGGAGCTTGCTTTGGATTTCAAACTGCGAATGCGGCCGCTCGCTGCGCGGCTTGAGGCGCAGGTTGATGTTGCCGTTGTTGATGCCGCCCCCTCGTCCGCCGGTCGACAGCGAGGTGAAGTCGAGATCTTCCTTAAACTCTTTGCGGATGAACCCATCGAGCGCGCGCGCTTTGCCGAGCGTGTACTGCAGATTCGAGCCTGGCGCCGTGCGGAAACTCACCGAGAACTCGCCGCCGTCGAAGTCCGGCATCCAGGTGAAGCCGAGTTGCGTGTAGATCACGCCGGCGAGCACGACCGACGCGAAGGCACCCCCGAGTACCGCGAGGCGATGGCTCATCGCCCATCGGAGGCCATTGGGGTAGTGATCCGCCATGCGCTCGAACCAGTAGTCGAAACGTAAGGCCACGCGCCGAATCGGTCCGGCGCTCTTGATCTGTGCGTTCTTCGGGACCACGAAGTCGCGAATACGCTTATCCTTGGCACCTTTCGTCTGCGACACCCATGCCGCTTCGCCATGTTGAATGGTCTCGGGGTCATACCAAATCGACGAGAGCATGGGGTCGAGCGTGAACGACACGAAGAGCGACACGATGACGGCAAAGCTCACCGTCACGCCGAACTGGAAGAAGATCTTGCCGATCTGCCCGCCCATGAATGCGACGGGGATGAACACGGCCACGACCGCCATCGTGGTGGCGAACACGGCGAGTCCAATTTCGTCAGTCCCTTCTTTGGCGGCTTGATAGTGATCTTTTCCCATCGCCACGTGGCGCACGATGTTTTCGCGCACGACGATCGCGTCGTCAATGAGCAAGCCGATGGCGAGTGACAGCGCCAGCAGCGTCATCGTGTTGATGGTGAACCCGAGCACCCACATGGCAAAGAATGCGGAGATGATCGAGACGGGCAAGGTGAGCCCCGTAATGACTGTGGAGCGCCACGAGTTCAAGAACAGGTAGATGATCAGGATCGTGAGCACGGCCCCAACGCCGATCGTCAGCTGCACATCTTCGAGCGACGAACGAATACGCCGCGAGTCGTCCTTGGTCAGGCGGAGCTGCACGTCGGCCGGCAGCTGCCGTTCAATTTCACCGAGCACGCTCTTGATGTTGTCGGCAACTTGGACGGTGTTCGAGCCGGAGATCTTGAGCACCTCGAGCGAGAGCGCGACGGTGTCTTTGTAGAGTGAGGCGGAGCGCCGTTCGCCAATCGTGTCGAGGACGGTTGCGACGTCACGCACGCGCACCGGCGTGCCATTGCGCACCGTGATGACGAGATCGCGGAAGTTGAGCGGGTCGGTGAGGCGGCCGGTGACGCGGACGCCGCGTTCGGTGTCGCCCTTCTTGATGCGTCCCGCGGGCACTTCGCGATTCTCGCGATCGAGCGCGGTGCTCACTTGGTCGGGGCTCAAGCCGTAGGCGCGCATCGCGGCCGGGTCGAGCTCGACGTGAATCTCGCGGGTGGCTGCCCCACTCAGCTGGACGCCGCCGACACCATTGACACTCTCAAGGCGCGGTCGGATGACCTGATCGCCGAGGTCGGTGAGTTCACGGAGCGAGCGCTCCTTGCTCATCACGGCGACGGTGAGGATCGGCGAGTCGTTGGGATCGTAGCGCGAGATCGAGGGTTCGCCGATGTCACGCGGCAGCTGACGGCGGATACGTCCCACTTTGGCCGAGACTTCTGGCTGCATGCGTGTGGGATCGACGCCGAGCTTGAACTGGAGTCGAACGTTGGCACTGCCTTCGGACGAGGTCGAGGAGAGCTCGTACAGGCCGTCGACGGTGTTCAACGCCGTTTCGATCGGGCGCGCGACTTCGCGTTCCACCACTTCGGGAGATGCGCCCGGATACGAAACGCTGACGGTAATGATTGGGTACGTGACGTCAGGATATTCGTCGACGGCGAGTCGCTTATACGACGCGACGCCAAGAACGACCAACGCCAACATCATCATGGTGGCGAAGACGGGACGTTTGATAGAAACGTCGGAGAGGAACATCAGGGCGCTCCCTTCTTCCGGTATTCACCTTTGGCGGCGCCCTTCTTTGCGCCGTCGGCTGCGTCGCTCGGGGCGCGGTCACCCATGGCGCCCGTGCTCTCGTTTTTGCCTTCGCGCCCACCAGGCCCACCAGGCCCACCGCGTCCGCCGCGCCCACCACCGGCTTTCGTGTCCGTGCCGATGACGGTGGCCTTCATGCCACGTCCGAGCGTTCCTGGATTTCCAACGACCACGAGGTCCCGCTCTTGCACGCCCTCAAGAATCTCCACGACGCCGCGCGCATCGTCTGTAATGCCGGTCTTGATGGTGGACGCGCTTAGCGTGCCTCCCTCGACCTTGTAGACCATCGTCTTCCCGTCGACGGGGCTAATGCGGACTGCCGACTGCGGAACGACCAAGGCGTTTGTCACGGTGCGGGCAATAATCTGCCCTGTCGAGAAGGTGTTGCCCTTGAGCGCATTCCGGGGATTCGGGATCTGGATGTAGACGGTGACGTTCCGCGACGTCGGATCGATCGTTGGGCTGACGCGCGCCACCTTGCCAGTGAACTGCTTGCCGTCGGCGGCGAAGCGCGCGAGCTGCCCCTCGCGGACGCCGTTCGCGAGTTTCGCGGGGAGGGCGGCCGTGAGTTCAAGAATTTCGTTTCGCACGAGGGTAAAGAGGGCGGCCCCACGCATTGTCTGCTCGCCGTTCTGCACACTCTTTGTGCCGATGATGCCGGCGACGGGCGCCACGACCCGCATATCGCGCACAAGATTCTGGGCGGTACGCAGGCGAGCTTCCGACGCGGCAAGGCGCGCTCTGGCGGCTTCGGCGGTTTGCTGGGAGGTGCGCAGGTCGCGTTCCGCAATCGCGCCGGCCTTGAACAGCACGGCATTCTGTTCGGCGGTCCACTTCTGCGTCTCGAAATCACTTTGCGTGGCGAGACGGTCCGCCTCGGCCGACGCCAGCGCCGCTTCTTGTTCGGTCGATTCAAACTTCGCGAGCAGCTGCCCGGCTTTCACGGTCTGCCCTTCGCGGACGAGCACCGACTCGAGAATGCCGTCGCTGCGTGTGCGGACGGCGATCGTTTCGATTGGGCGCAGATCGCCAGAGATGGGTAGGCCGGCTTCGATGCTGCCGCGTCCGACTTTGTACACATCGGTCGCCGAGAGAATCACCGAGGCGGTGCGTTCGCCGCCGCCACGCCCCCCTCTGCCCCCCCTGGCGTCACCGCCGCTGGCTCCGCGCCCCGTCTTGGAGTCGGTGCTTGCGTCAGCTTTTTTGCCGTCTCCCTGCGGCGCTTGCGCACCAGAGAACGACGGCGCGACCGACAGCCCAAGCGCGAATAGGAGCGCGAGCTCAAGCGCGAGCGGGTGGGAGCGACGAGACATCAGCGCGCGGGTGCGCGCCGGATTAGCGATTCGAAGGTGCACTGGGCAATCCTGAGTTGGAGCGGACCGGCACCGTGCCGCCCGTGGGGAGCGGAATCGGTCGGCCACGCAAGCGCGCCAGTTCGGCGGCGGCGAGATAGAGGTCGTACGTGGAGCGTGCTTCGGTCGACTTGGCTGTGAGCAGCGCGAGCTGTGCATCGGACACTTCGACCTGCGTCGATAGCCCACGCGAGAAGCGCAACGTGGCAAGCTCAAACGCCTCTTGGGCTTCCGCGGCATTCACCGTCCGGGCGTTGTATGCCAACTGCGCTCGGCTGAACTCCGCGCGCCCGCGTGCGATTTCAAGCGAGGCGGCTTCTTGCACTTGATGCAGCGCGGTTTCGGAAATCTTGGCGGCCGCGCGTGCGAGGTCGACGTTTCCTTTCGTGCGGAGCCCGTCGAAGACCGCCCAGCTCATCGCGACGGTGAAGCTACGGTCAGGAAAGAAGCCGTTGTTTTGGCACACTTTGCCCGTGATGCCCGCCGGGCAGAAGGCGGCGGAGGTGGCACCAAGGCGATCCGGAAAGCCGTTCACCGTCGGGAGCGCGAGATAGCCCCAGTTGAAGGTCGCGGTAATGCTGGGCAGGTAGTCGCCACGCGCGACACGCACCGCTTGTTGGCGGGAGCGCAGCGAGAGTTCCGCCGAGCGCACTGAGCCGCGGATTTCGTCGGCGAGCTTGTCATTGGCGACGGTGTTGACCACCTGACGCACCATGGTGGTGTCGAGCGCGGTGGTGAGGACGAGCGGGCGGTCGGCGTCGATGTCGAGGAGTCGCTTGACGTCGAGGAGTGAGACGTCGCGATCGGAGTGCGCTTGGATAGCGAGCGGTTCAATATTCGCACGGTCGACGCGCGCGCGGAGCACGTCGAAGCGCGCGGAGCGTCCCGCGGCAAAGAGTTGCTCCACTTGGGCGAGGCGGTCGCTGGACAGCTTGAGGTTTTCGTCCTGCAGGGCCGCGAGTCGGGCGAGATAGAGCGCGTTGAGATAGCTCCGCTGGATGTCGACCGCGAGCCGGGCGCGGGTTTCGCCTGCGTCGAAGCGCACGGCTTGCCGCGTATTGTCGGCGGCACGAGTGGCCGCGACAATCTTTCCGCCCTGAAACAGCGTTTGCGAAAGGGCGAAGGTGTTGTTGTACGTGTACGCTTGTCCGAACACCGAACCGACGATCTCGGCGCGCGCATTGGTGAGCACTTGGTTGTAGCTGCTGTTCAAGCGGAGCTGCGGCAGCCCTGTGGCGCGCGCGGTGATGACCGCTGCGTCGGCATTATCGACCAAGAGCAAGGCGAGCTTGTTCTCATCCGAACTGCGCAGCATGTAGTTGACCGCATCGGCAATGCCGACGCGGGCAGTATCTGCGCGCTGACCCTGCGCGGCAGGGAGCGCCAAGCAGGTCGCGCAGACGAGTGCGCTAACGCGCGAAAGTACGGAGCGTGAAATCATCAGAGTAAGTACGCCTAAGGGAGCGCTGACGCTGAGGTCAGCCTCCCCGAAAAAGCGGGGCAGGTGGGCAGAGTTGCAGCGCCGGATCGCGGCATCTAGCCGCAACGAGGTAACGCGAGCTCTACAGAAAAACTCTCAAGTCAACGGAATCGATATAATGGCTCTATTTTGGCTTGTATATGTCGCTATGGTGTCTTTATAATTCAGAAATGTAGTGGCTTTTGCCTACTTCTTGACCATCGACTTGAGCGCTCCGTCAATATCTGGACGATGCGACTCGTATTCTGGGAGCTTCTTCGCCAACTCCGCGTCCTTTGCGGCCACCAGACGTTTCTCAAAGGCCGCGCGCTCGGTCGGCTTGTTGGCGAGTCCTGCGGCCTTCATCGCGACCACCAGCCCAAGCAGATGCGTCGGGTTCGCCGCGAGAATTGTGTCGGACTGCGCCTTGGCGACCGCGGCATCGCCGGCAATGACGGCAATCATGCCGATGTCATAGCGGCGATGCGTGTCGAGCGCCCCGATCATCTCATATGCCTGGATCGCCATGGGCGCGAAAATTCGAGCGCTGTCCTGCTTCCCCTCGGAGCCGTAGCGCATCACCCGATCAAACAGCCGGTCGGCGCGCTGCTCGGGGGTCATTTGCGAAATATCTGGCGCCGCTCCACCACCGGCACCGGCTCTACCACCGGCACCGGCTCTACCACCGGCTCCACCACCGGCTCCACCACCGGCTCCACCACTGAACGGGCCCGCCATCGGAGCGTTGCCGAGTGGTGTCTTCTCGCCCTCCGACGCCGCGCCGCCGGCGTTTCCTGAGAGCTTCTGCGCAATGAGAAACACCACGAGCATGAGTACGGCGATGCCAGGAACGAGCCATCCCCACTGGAAGGTCCCGGCGGCGGCCGGCTGCGCGCCTGTCGCAACAGGCCCCGCAACAGGCCCCGCAACAGGCCCCGCAACAGGCCCCGTAGCCGGGCCCGCAGCCGACCCGCCCTTGGCACGACGCTGCTCCTGCTGGCGCGCCGTGCCGCTCTCGCTCACCGCTACGCCGCACTGATGGCAGAAGTGCGCTCCCGAGGCGAGCGGCTTGCCGCACACACTACAGACGGCCTTGGGGTTCAGGAGGGCGCCGCAGGTGGCGCAGAAGTGTCCGGTCGCGGTCTCGCCGCAGCTTGGGCAGTTCGGGCTGGAGTTGGTCATCGGACAAACATACAGGAATCACTGCCGGAATTGGGGGCTCGGCGGTTTGCCGAGTGGCGTGCGGCGGCTGATATTTCAGAAGACGGAACCTCCCCCTTCCTGCGAGCATCACCATCGTGGCCGGTAAGTCGCGTGCCCTCCTCGCCGATCTTGGCGGGGCCACCAAGAAGGACATTCTGGAGCTGGCCGAGGCGCATGGCGTCCGGTACCTGCGGCTCATGTTCACGGACATTCTTGGGATTAACAAGAATGTTGAGATCCCGGCGTCGCAGTTTGCGAAGGCGCTCGACGGCGACATCATGTTTGACGGGTCGTCGATTGAGGGGTTCGTGCGGATCGAGGAGTCGGACATGCTGCTCGTGCCCGACCTGACGACGTTCAAGATCTTTCCTGGCGGTGACGACCAAGGGCGCGTGGCGCGCATGATTTGCGATATCCAGACGCCGGAAGGGGCGCCGTTCGATGGCGATCCGCGCGGCGCACTCAAGCGCCAAGTGGCCCGTGCCGCGCAGATGGGCTACACGATGAACGCCGGCATGGAAGCGGAGTTCTTCATGTTCAAGTTGTCGGCCGATGGCATGCCGACCACGACGACGCACGATGCCGGATCGTATTTCGATCTTGCACCCGTGGATCTTGGCGAGACCGCGCGTCGCGCGGTGGTGGATGTACTTGAACAGATGGGCTTTGAGATTGAGGCTGCGCATCACGAAGTGGCGCATGGGCAGCATGAGATCGATTTCCGCTATGCTGACGCGGTGACCACGGCGGACAATCTCGCCACGTTCCGCTTTGTGGTGCGTGATGTGGCGCAGCGCTTTGGGTTGCACGCGTCGTTCATGCCGAAGCCGATTTTCGGGCAGAACGGCAGCGGGATGCACACACACCAGTCGCTGTTTCATAGCGGGAAGAACGCATTTTACGACGCGAAGGGCGACTACGAGCTCTCGGCGATTGCGCACCACTACATTGGTGGCCTGCTCACGCATGCGCGCGGCATGAGTGCGATTACGAATCCGCTGGTGAACTCGTACAAGCGGCTCGTGCCGGGATTTGAAGCGCCTGTGAATGTGGCGTGGAGCATGCGGAATCGGTCGCCGTTGATTCGTGTGCCGGCGCGCCGCGGGACTGGGACGCGTGTGGAGTTGCGCTCGCCGGATCCGGCGGCGAATCCGTATCTTGCGCTCGCGGTGATGCTTGCCGCCGGGCTTGATGGCATCGATACCAAGGCGAGCTCGCGCGAGCCGGTGAACGAGAATATTTGGGAGATGTCGCATCGCGAGAAGCGTCGGCTGCGCATTGATGATCTGCCACACGACCTCAACGAAGCGTGCGACGAACTCGAGAAGAGCGATGTCGTACAAGCCGCGCTTGGGCGTCATATCACGACGAACTTCCTTGCGGCGAAGCGGCAGGAGTGGAGTGATTACATCTCGCAGGTGAGCGCGTGGGAGTTAGAGCAGTATCTCGCGAAGTACTAGCGCTTGTGGTGGCGTGCCTTGTCGGCGCGCCATCGCTGCGTGCGCTCCAGGCGCAGGGGGTTCCCGCCTCCGGGTGCACCACCGATACGCTCACGGTCGGATTTCCGCAGCGCTGGCTTGGCACACGTATTGGCCAAGTGTCGGTGGATGCGCGCACCGTTGAGGCGCCGCCCGGGGTGATTGGGAGTTTTGTTCGCGCGCTGCATTTCACCACCCGACTCAGTGTTCCGCTGAAGAACCTGACCTTTGCGGCGGGGCAGGTGATGGACTCGCTTGAGATTCAGGAGTCTGTGCGACGCCTGCGACGGAGCGGCGTCTACAATGACGTGCTCCTCGCGGGCACGCGCTGCGGCGACGGACCGACCGATATCACAATCACCACGCGCGATTCGTGGAGTCTCCGCGGTGATGTACGCTACGGACGGGTGACGTCGCGTGTGTCAGTGAGCGAGATGAATGTTGGCGGATCAGGGCGGTCGATTTCTGCGGTGGCGGAGAATGTCGACGACCGCGCCGCCGTCACGCTCACCTATTCAGATCCGTACCTCTTTGGGTCGATGCTGCGCGGCGGCCTCGCGTTGCGGAACTATGCCGACGGGCGGTCGTGGGGCTGGAACATCCGCACCAAAGATTTTTCGCCGCGCGATCTGTGGCGCATGGCGTTCACGAGTTCACAGCTGATGCGTGCGCAGTTGGATGTGACGCAACCGGTGGCGTTGATCATCGAACGACGTCTGGATGTCTTGTCATTCCAGCGTCGGATTCAGCAGGACGAAGGGGGAGTGACGGCATTTGTGTTCGGCGTGGAACATGAGAAGTCGGATTTAGATGTCGTCCAGCGCAATGCGCGCCTTGGGCGCCCCACGGTCGCCCGCGAATTCACGGCGCCACTGGCGGGCTTTGCGCGCCGATCAATGCAGGTAGGGGCCATCGACTGGCTCGTGCCCGGACAGCTGAATGCTGAAGTCCCGAATGGATTCGACGGCGAGTTCGTCATCGGAGTGGGACACGATCTGATGACGAACGGCCCCATTACGCATTTCGACAGCTGGGGTGGTTACACGGCGCAACCCAACGCCAGCACGATTCTGACCGGTGATCTCTGGCTCTCGGGCTACGTTGAAAACGATTTGATCGCCGACGGCGTGGCTCGCATTGCGGCGGCGGCGTATCGTCGTGCGCCGCGCGGCTCGTGGGCGCTCCGCGTGGCGGCGGAACGTGTGTTGAACCCAGACCCCGATGTGTTCGCGCTCTCGACCGTGGACCCGACGCTGCGTGCGCTGATTCCGGGGTCACGTCTCGCGGAGAGCGCGCTGAATGTGACGCTTGAACGCTCGATCAATGCGTACACAAAGAATAGGCAGTGGGCGATCGATGCGGTGCCGTTCATTCAGTACACGGAACGTCATCGCAATGTGGCGACCAACGACACACTCACCACGAACCCGGAAGTCGTCTTGCTTGGCATTGGTATTCGGCGTGTCTGGGGACAGCCCTCACAATCGCCAATCCGGTTCGACATTGCCAAGACGGTGTGGATGCGCGGGAGCGTGTCGAATCGTTGGATCATCACATTCTCCACGCAGCCGTGGTTCAATCCGTCACGTCGACGCCAAGGCGGACGTGATCTAAACAACGGGCGCTAGGTTACGCACCGCCACTGAAACGCCACGCAACGCGGAGGGCCCCATCGGCATTGCCGATGGGGCCCTCTTACTGCACCACAGCGGAATCAGACTGGGAAGAGCATCTCGCGGTATCGCGGCAACGGCCAGAAATCGTCGCCGACGGTGAGCTCGATGGCATCACTCACCGCGCGCACGGCTTCCATCGCCCCAGCGCCGACGCTCGTCAAATGCTGCGCCTGCTTGGCGGGGTCGTGATGCAGCGTCTCCGCCTTCGCGATGGCTGCATGCAGGGCGACCGCCGCCTTCTGCAGCGCCACGACCTGCCTGCCGGTCGCTTCGGCCGCGGCGCGCTGCGGCACACTCTTGATGCCCGCACTCTTGGCCTTGGCCGACGCATCGGCGAGTGTGCCGAGGTAGGCGTACGATGCCGGCAGCACGAGTGTATCGACCATCTCGGCGAGCGTGTACATCTCGATCATGATGTCCTTGATGTAGCGCTCGAGCCGGATGTGATACCGCGAGTCCACCTCTTCCTTGGTCAGGATGCCGAGTGAGGTGAAGAGGTGCATGCTCTGCTTGGAGACGATCTGGAGCAATGCCTCGGGCGAGCGGCGATAATTGGGGAGGCCGCGCTTCTTCGCTTCCTTGACCCACTCGTCGCTGTAGCCGTTGCCTTCGAAGCGCACAGCCGTGGTGAGCTTGAAGGCTTGACGCACAACCTTGAGCACGGCGTCGTGGGGATCCTTGGTGGTCTTGAGTTCCTGCTTCAGTGCTGCCGTCATCTCAACCACCGCTTCGGCGACCGTCGCGTTGAGCAGCATCACGGGGAATGCGATGCTCTGGCTTGAGCCCACAGCGCGGAACTCGAACTTGGCGCCGGTGAATGCGAACGGCGACGTGCGGTTCCGGTCGGTGTTATCCTTGGCGACTTCGGGGAGCTTCGCGACGCCGAGCTGAATCATGGCTTGGGCCGCGCCCTGCGAGCCCGTCTTGCCAGCGGCGATGTCGTCGATGACGCGGGTGAGCATGTCACCCATGAACACCGAGATGATGGCCGGCGGCGCTTCGTTGGCACCGAGGCGATGCTCGTTGCCGCTCGTGGCGATACCCGCGCGGATCAGGCCGGCATGCTTGTGCACCGCCTTGAGGACGGCGGCCAAGAAGAGTAGGAAGCGGATGTTCTGGTGCGGCGTCTTGCCCGGCTTGAGCAGGTTCACGCCGTCGAGCTCGTTGTCGGACGTGATGGCCATCGACCAGTTGCAGTGCTTGCCGCTGCCATTGATGCCAGCAAACGGCTTCTCGGCGAGCAGCGCCTGGAGGCCGTGACGGATTGCGACTTTTTTGAGCACCGACATCACGAGTTGGTTGTGATCTACGGCGATGTCGGTTTCTTCGAACTGCGGCGCCATCTCAAACTGGCAGGGCGCGACTTCGTTGTGGCGCGTGACAATCGGCACGCCAAGTTTGGCGAGCTCGAACTCGACTTCCGCGATGCAGGCGAGCACGCGCTCGGGGATTCCACCGAAGTAGTGGTCTTCGAGCTGCTGACCGCGTGGCGGGGCCGCGCCGACGAGCGTGCGGCCACCCATCACGAGATCAGGGCGCATGGCGAAGTGGGTGCGGTCGATGAGGAAGTACTCCTGCTCGGCGCCCATCGTGGTGTAGACGCGGAGCGCGCCCGTGTCGCCGATGAGCTCGAGGAGCTCCTTGGCTTTTTCGGAGAGGATGTCGCTCGAGCGAAGGAGCGGGGTCATCTCGTCGAGCGCTTCGCCGTGATAGCCGATGAAGACCGACGGAATGCACAGCGTCTTGGCGCCTGGGCTCTCCATTATGAACACCGGCGAGGCCGGGTTCCACGCCGTGTAGCCGCGGGCTTCCCACGTGGCGCGCAGTCCGCCGCTCGGGAAGGAGGACGCATCGGGCTCCGACTGAATGAGCTGGTCGCCGGTGAACTGCTCGATCGCCGACTTGTTCTCGTCGAAGGCCAGGAAGGCATCATGCTTTTCGGCGGTGAGCCCCGTCTGCGGCTGGAACCAGTGGCAGAAGTGAGTGACGCCACGCGAGACCGCCCATTCCTTGATGACCTGCGCCACGGTCGGCGCGATCTCGAGATCGAGCTTCTTTCCGAGGCGCACGGCCTCGACGAGCTTCTGATAAACGTCCTTCGGCAGCTTGTCGCGCATCTGACGCGCGCCAAAGGTATTGATGCCGAAGTACGACGAGGTCGGTTCGTTGGAACCAGCGGCCGGAACATCGGGGGCGGCGGTCACGCGATTGCTGATGGCGTGCATTGCCGAAACGCGGGGCGAGATCTTGCTCGACATGGCGTGTGGTCTGGATTCAGTGTGGGGATGCGGTGTGCAATAACTTCTGCACATCATGCAAATCTAAACACATATTTCTCTAATTTCAAGCAATAATTTGTAAAACTGCTGTCTTGTTGGTGCGATTCACGCACAAGACGACTATCACGAGGCTCTCCGTTGCCTGCGTAGAACTGGGTTAAGTACATACGGGACATAGCCTTAGGCCATGTCCCGTATCTGTGTTGTGCCCTGATGTGAAGGCAAGCAAGGCTACATCTATGTAGTAGTTACCACCAGCCGAGCACCTTCCACCAGCCGAGTCCGACCACGGTGAAGATGGTGATGGTGGTGAGTGCGACGATGAGACCGAGTCGCCACCAATCGCGTTGGGTCACATAGCCAGCACCGAAGTAGATAGGCGAGGTGGTGGTGCCGAAGTGTGTGAGTGCGGCGCCCAAGTTGGAGAAGTAGGCAAGGAAGAGCACAGCGATCAGCGGCGGTGCGCCTGCTGCGAGGAGCACCACGAGAAACGGGGTGAACATCGCGGTGATGTGGGCGGTGATGCTCGCGAAGCCGTAGTGCGCAAAGAAGTAGACGAGTACGAGCACCGCGAGCGCGGCGCCCCAGGTCCAGCCAGTGGTCACGCCCGCGGCGGCCTGTGCGAAGCGTGTGGTGAGTCCACTTTCGCCGATCGCCCCGGCCATGCGGACGAGTCCGCCGTACCAGAGAAAGACATCCCACGCGCCGCGTTCGCTGGTGATGTCGTCCCAGGTGAGCACGCCGGCGAGGAAGAGTGCGCTGACGCCGCCCATGGCCACGACGGTGTAGTCGAGGTGATGGAACGGGGTGGTCATCCAGGTGATGGCGACGATGCCGAACACAACGAGCATGACCCGTTCGCTGCGCGACATGGGGCCCATGCGCTGCAGCTCGTCGTTCGCCATGCGGGCGGCGTCGGGGGTGCTGGTGATTTCGGGCGGATAGATGGCAAAGAGCAACCGCGGTACGACGAGCAAGGCGAGCAGTGCGGGGACAGACGCGCCGAGGAGCCAGGTGGTGTAGGAGAGATCCACGTGTGCGGTGTCGTGCGCGAACTTGGCGGCGAGAACGTTGGACACCTGCCCGGTGAGGAAGGTGGCGCAGGCGATCACGTCGCACTGGTAGACCGTGAAGAGCAGGTAGGCGCCGAGTCGTCGGGCGGTAGGACCCGGTTGTGAGTCGTAGGCCTCAGCGAGTGAGCGGGCGACGGGGAAGACCACACCGCCGGCGCGCGCGGAGTTGCTGGGGAGGAACGAGGCGAGGAGCGTGTCGGTGCCGACGAGTGCGTAGGCGAGGCCCAGTGAGCTGGAGCCGATGGCGCGAATGAAGCGATACGCGATGCGTCGTCCGAGTCCCGTTTTGAGGACGCCGCGCGACATGAAGAAGGCGCAGAGTACGAGCCAGACAAGCGGTTCGGAGTAGCCACCGAGCGCTTTGGCGGGAGTGAGCGTTCCCGTGAGTGCGAGTGTGGTCACGCCGAGGAAGACCACGGCACCCGCGGGGACGGGGCGCACGATGGATCCCGCGATGGTGGCCGCGAATATCGCGAAGAGCCGCCAGGACTCGGGGGTGATCCCCGCGGGCAGGGGCACGGCGAGGATGATGGCCGCGGTCCCGAGGACGGTCGCCCATCGAAGCGTGGAGTTCATAGCGGCGAATATACGATGTGGAGCGGCGGTTCGCCTCGGGAGTGCGCGCTGGTGATTCGCCTTGAGGAAGAGGTGTGGGGCGGCTACCTTCCGTCGAGTAGGGCGCCGTCGCCAAGTGGTAAGGCAGGAGACTGCAAATCTCCCACCGTCGGTTCGATTCCGACCGGCGCCTCTGAATACAACGCATCAAATAACACACGAAACAACACACGAAACAACACACGAAAGGGGCCGAGCGACGTCACGTCGCTCGGCCCCTTTGTGCAAACGGCATTTGAGAAAGTTTGCAATCACTATTGCGCATTGCGCACATAAGGGTGTAATCTTTTGGCATCGCCCCGCGACGCGTCCGGGCGCAGTGGTGCGATAGCGCGAAGCGAAAGGCCGGTAACTCGTGAGAGTTCACCGGCCTTTCGTGCGTTCAGTCGTGTGTTCCGTCGAGTGCGATCGCGCGTCCTTCGCGCGCCCAATCGCCGAATCCTCCTCGGAGATTCACGATGTTGTGTACGCCGGCACGACGCAAAACACTCGAGGCAATCGCACTGCGCGCGCCGCCCTGACACTGCAGCACAATGGGCTTGTCGCGCGGAATTGCTGCCAATCGCTCGGTGAGGTACCCAACCGGGATGTGCAGCGCGCCCGGAATGTGCCCGTGCGCAAACTCGCTGTGATTGCGTACGTCCACGACGGTGACCTCGTGCGCGGCAACGCGCGGCCCCATGTCCGCTCCCGTGGCCTGCGGAATGGTCTCCACGCCGTTCCCGACTGACATCCACGCGGTAATCGCCTCGGCGGTCGTAAAGCCGGCCACATGGTCGAGGCCGATCATGGCCATCTCGCGCGTCGCGCGCGCGGCCTGCGCGAATGTTGAGCGTGCCCGGGATGTACCCAGCGGCGAACTCGTCCGCGGCACGAATGTCGACCACGATTCCTTCACGCACCACCGTGGGTGTGAGCGCGGTGGCTTCAAGTGCCTTGGGGCTTGGCATGGCGCCAAGGATCGCCGGGCCGTCGCGGTTGAGGCGCTTCATGGTCGCGAAATACACCGGCGGCTCAGGCTGCCCAGCGAGCACTTCGTGCACAAAGCGGTCTTCCTGCGTGGCACTCACCCCCCAGTTGGCAATGCGCTCATAGCCAACGGTGCTCTGTGGCATGGCGCCGAGTGCTTTGCCGCACGCCGAGCCGGCGCCGTGGCCGGGCCAGACTTGGACGTAGTCGGGGAGTGCGCGGAACCGCTCGAGCGAATGGAAGAGTTGGCGCGCGGCGACTTCCATGGTGTTCGCCAGGCGCGCGGCGCGCTCGAGCAGATCCGGGCGCCCGACATCGCCAACGAACACAAAATCGCCGGAGCAGAGCCCAACGGGGCGATCGCTGGCGGCCGTGTCCGTCACGAGGAAGCTGAGATGCTCCGGCGTGTGTCCGGGGGTGTGCAGCACATCGAGGCGCACCTTGCCGAGGGTGATCTGATCACCGTCGTGCAGGAGCTGTGCGTGATCGGCCGCGGCAAAGCGATACTGCCAATCCGCTCCCCCTTCGGCGCTCAAATACAGTCTGGCACCAGTGGCGCGTGCGAGCTCACGACTGCCGGAGAGGAAATCGGCGTGGATGTGCGTCTCGGTAACCGCCACAATCTGCAACTTCTCGGCGGCCGCGGCCGCGATATAGGCCGCGATATCGCGATTGGCGTCAATCACGATCGCCTCGCGCGTGCCGTCGCAGCCAATCAGGTAGCTCGCTTGGGCGAGACCGTCGTCGTAGAAGCGTTTGAAGAACATATCGTGGCTCCGCGCGTTAGAACTGCGAGCGATTCTGCCAGAGGAGCAGCGTAGCGACCACGAGCAGCAGTAGGGCAAATCCCCGCTTGAGACTGCCGACGGCGACTTCGCGGGCGAGCCGCGTGCCGACAACAAGACCAATCATGGACGTCGCGGTAAAGATAGCGATGACCCCCCACGGGAGCGCGGCGACGTTGTGTTGCCCGGCGAAACCCGCCACGCAGTTAGCGGTGATAATGAGCAACGACGTTCCCACCGCTTCGCGCATGGCCACACCGCCGTAGCCGACGAGCGCAGGAACGATCAAGAAGCCCCCGCCAACGCCCACGAGTCCAGTGAGCGTGCCAACGCAGAGTCCAACCAGTGCGAGCACCGCAGGGCGCGGCGGCGCGGCGTCGGCGGGCACATCGGCTTTGCTCGCCGAACGCAGCATGGTGACGGCGGAGGCGAGCATGACGGTGCCGAGGATCACGAGTTGGAGCGTTCCTTTCACGCCGTGCGAGAGTCGAGCGGCCACGAAGGCGGCGGACATCGACGCAGCGCCGACAATCAGCACGCGCTGCATGTTCACAAACCCTGCGCGGTATCGACCCACGGCTCCAACGAGTGTCGTGAAGCCCACCACCGGATAGCTCATCGCGATTGCGAGCTTGGGGTCGTAGCCGAGCACGTACACAAACACCGGCACGGTGAGAATAGAGCCGCCCCCGCCGAGCATGCCGAGGGTGATGCCGATGATGAAGGAGAGCGCGAGCCCTGGGAGGAGATGGCCTGGCGTTGCGATGCTCAGGAGGTCGGTCATGCGTTGAGCACCGGATGCCACCGTGTTGGGGCTTGGCGTTCGACGATTTGTTCGGCCATGGCGGCAATACGGAAGAGGAGACGTTCGCCCCAGGGGCGGCCGATGGCTTGCAGCCCGATTGGGAGACCGTTGCTGTCGTAGCCAGCCGGCATGGTGATGGCGGGGTGACCCGTGAAGTTGGCCGGTTGGCAGAAGCGCATGACGCGCAGCGACATGGAGAGGTCGCTGTTGCCATGGGGAAGCGAGCGCTCGTCGATCGCGGGCGCGGTCTGGCCGGTGGTCGGCGTGATGATCGCGTCGACGTCGCTGAAGGCGCGGGCCCACAGGGCCTGCGCTCTCGTACGGATGCGCTGTGCGGTGAGATAATCGCGCGCGCTGAAGCTACGAGCCAAGGTGAGATTTACCCGCACGTCGAGTCCGAAGTCGCGACGATGTTCGGCGTAATGCCGCTCCATGCTGGTGGTCATCTCGCTGGTGATGCTCACGATGTGCGCGATGCGCTGCGCGTCGAGCTCAGGGATTTCGACGTCGTGCAGGGTGGCGCCACGCGCGACGAGCTGCTGCAGCAACCGATCGGTGCGTTGCACTACCTCGGCGGTCGCGTGCTCGAACCAGGGGCGATAGATCCCCAGTCGGATGCCCGCGAGTGAGGCTGGCGCGGATTCATCGAGGGAGATTTCGGGTTTGTCGGCGGTGTTCGCGTCGTGCGTGTCGTGGCCCGCCATGATGGCCCAGGCGCGCGCGGTGTCGCGCACGGTGGCGGCGATGGGTCCGAGGTAGCCCAGACTCCAGCAGAGCGGAAAGGCGCCGTGCTCACTCACTCGACCGAAGGTGCTCTTGATGCCGACTACGCCACAGAGCGCCGCGGGAATACGAATGGAGCCGCCGCCGTCAGCGCCAATCGCCACGGGTACGAGTCCGGCAGCAACGGCGGTGCCGGAGCCGCTGGAAGAGGCGCCGGTGTGGTAGCGGTCGTTGTACGGATTGCGCGTGCACCCGTGATGCGGATTGAGACCGGTGATGTTGATGCCGATCTCGTGCATGTTGGTTTTGCCAACAATCAATGCGCCGGCGGCACGCATGCGGGCGACGACCGTGGCGTCGTGCGTGGCGGGCGTGCGTCCCAGAAATTTGGTGCCGACAGCCGTGGGATAGCCGGCGACGTCCATTTCATCTTTCACGCCGACAGGGACGCCGTCGAAGAGGCCGAGTGGGCGGCCGGCGCGCCAGCGGTCGGTGCTCGCGCGCGCTTGGGCGAGGACGTCGTCGCGATTGATGGCAATAAAGGCGCGCAGGGGGCGGTCGCCGCGTTCACTCTCGTCGACGCGGGCGAGGAACCGCGTGGCGACGTCGGTGGGGGTGGTGCGACCCGAGCGGTACGCCTCGTGATAATCGTCGACGCTCGGGAAGTGGAATCCTGGAGCGGTGGTGGGTGCTGTCGCGTGGACGAGCGGGGGGAGCGCGCGCGTGTCGGCTGGCAGGTGCGGGTACATGGTGGGGACTTCGTCCGGGGTGCGCTGATCAAAGCCGGCGAGCCCGCCATCCTTCTTCAGTTTCTCCACCAAGAGCGGCCCAATAACTGGGCTTTCAGCGAGTGTGACGACGACGCGCAGTCCCGTGGTGCCCAGTTTGGGGAGCGAGACGTCCTTGAGATCGTAGGTCACGGCGTGCCTCTCGAGTACTTGGATACGCGTCCACGTGGACCCGCGACCCATCCCGCGTCTGGCGCGGGGAAGCTCACGGCCCATGAGGTAAGAGTATCACCGTGTTGCCAGCTGGCGCCGAAGTCGGTGGTGAAGGCGGTACCCCATCCGCCGGTGGCCACAAAGGTCGGGGTGCGTGCGCCGCGCACGAGCGCGAGTCCTTGCGTGACGCCGTCGGGGCGGTGGAGGGCGTCGCCCGCGGGTTTCCAGGTGAGACCGCCGTCGGTGGTGCGGATGGCGAAGTCGGTGATGCCGCGCGGAATGTTGTAGTCGCCGCCCACGGCGAGTCCGTTGAGTGGATCACTGAAGGCAATGCCGAAGAGTCCGGCGCTCGCGCCGCCCGGCATGCCGGTGCCGGCAACCGTCCAGCTCCGCCCGCGGTCGGTGGTGCGAAAGACGCGCGCTTCTTTGCCACCGCCGGTGGCAATCCAGGCGTTGCTCGTGCCCTGTGTGGTGAGCTGCGTGTTGCTTGCGGCGAAGGCCGCTTCTTTGTCGATGATTGGCGGGATGTTGGCGGGGTTGGAGCGCTGCCAGCTCTTGCCCCCGTCGGCGGTGGTGAGAATCACCAGCTTGTTGTCGATCGGATCGCTGAAGGTGACGCCATGTTGCGCGTCCCAGAAGGCGAGCCCGTCGAGGAAAATGCCTGTGGTGGAATCGCTGAAGGTGAGTTGCCAAGATTTTGCGCCATCGGTGGTGCGATAGATGCGCGCTTGTCCTTGTTCGGCGGGCCCGGCGCTTGCGACGACGGCGGTGTTGGCGTCGAAGGCGGTGATGCCGCGGAAATCCAAGCGGGCGGCACCCGGGACGGAGTCCACCTGCCAGGTGGTGCCCCCGTCGATGGTGCGGAACACTTTCCCACCGGTGCAACCCACCCACGCGACACTCGGCGTGGGCGCGCTCATGCTGCGGCAACTTGATGTGCTGCGCACTGGCTGCGCCGTCCAGGGGGTGGCGTTGGTGGTGAAGAGCAGCTGGTCGACGATCTGTTCGGCGAGCTTGATCGGTTCCCCTTCATTGCGATTCGTGAGGACGATCACCGTCGCTTTGAGCGCGGGAATGCGAATGATCGCGTTGCGGAAGCCGATAGAGGAGCCAGTGTGATAGAGGCGCGGGACACCGCGGTAGCTGTCGGTGAGCCAGCCGTAGCCGTAGCCGGTGCGTTTACGGTCGGTGGTGGACCCAGAGGTGAAGGCTTCCTTGAGTATGGCCTGCGGGAGAATGGCGTCGGTGTAGAGCGCTTGATCCCAGCGGTAGAGATCGTCGATGGAGCTGTAGATGCCACCATCGCCGAGTACGGCGGAGGTGTTGGACTGATCGGTGCGGGTCCAGGTGGTGCCGGTGCGCGAGTGGCCGAAGACGCGATTTGTGAGGGCTGGATCGCCTTGTCGATAGGCGATGGTGGTGCTCATACCGAGCGGGGTGAAGATGCGCTGTTTGAGGAACTGGTCGAACGGGATGCCGCTACCGTAGCCTGTGTTGCTGTAGTGGTAGGTGGCGCCTGCCGGGCTGAGCACGCTGTCGGTGTGCTTCATGAAGGTGAGGGCGTCGGCGTCGCTGACTTGGCGTGTTTGTGAATCGGGGACGAAGTCTTCGTAATCGCGGAGCCCGCTGGTGTGGTGCAGGAGGTGTTTGACCGTGATCGACTTGCCGTAGGCGGGGAAATCTGGCCAGATGTCGGTGAGCGATTCGTCGAGTCGCAGTTTGCCGTCGTTGACCAGGAGGAGAGTGGCGGCGGCGGTGAACTGCTTGGTCATGGAGGCGAGGCGGAAGTTGCTGCGGCTCGTGATGGTGGTGTTGGCGGTGGCGTTGGTGGTGGCGTTGGTGGTGTTTGGTGCGAGGTCGCTGCTTCCGTAGCCTGAGTGGACGAGCAGTTGGCCGTCGAGGGCGACGAGGACGGCGGCGCCAGGTCCGTTGGGGGTGCGATAGGCGCTGAAGAGGGAGTCGAGGAAGGCGGTGGTGAGCGGGCCCGTGAGCGCGCCCGCGAGCGCGCCGTGCGTCGAGCGCGCGGCCATCGTGAGCGCGATGATCGTCAGCGCGGCGATGCGTATGGCAGCACGTGACGTGCGCAGTGACAGGCGCTGCGACGGGCGGTTGCGGGCGGGGGCTGCAGTCATGGCGGGGAACTCCTCGCATTGCGGGGAACGGGTGCGATAGCCAAAGTACGATATTGGCTGAGTTGAGGCTATTCTCTCGCGCGCTGACTGGAGTGTGTGATGCACGACCTGACCACGCAACTGCTGGCCGGTACGACTACGGTGTTGGCCATGATGTTCCTGCTCTGGTGTCTACACCTCGCGCTCAAGAACGCGGCGGTGGTCGACGTGGGGTGGACGGCGGGGCTTGGGATTCTCGCGGTGCTCTACGCCTGGCTTGGCACCGGTTGGGGTCCGCGCCGTCTAGCCGTGTTGCTGATGGTGGGGCTGTGGAGTGCGCGGCTGACCCTGCATTTGGTGGCGCGGGTGTCGAGCGAACCGGAGGATGCGCGCTACACCGAGATTCGGGCGCGTTGGAAGACGAACCTTGGCATCAAGTTCTTCGCCTTCTTCATGTTTCAGGGGGTGCTGGATCTGCTGCTGTCCACCCCGTATCTGATGGCGTCGCGGAATGCAGCGGTTGGGGTGAGCCCGTTCGAGCTACTCGGCGCGCTGATCTGGGTGGTGGCCGTCATTGGCGAGGCGATTGCCGACCGGCAGCTCCGCGCGTTCAAAGCGGACCCTGCCAACAAAGGCACGGTGTGCCGCGTGGGGCTCTGGGGATGGAGCCGGCACCCGAACTACTTCTTTGAATGGTTGATTTGGGTGTCGTTCGCGACTTTTGCGCTCGGTTCGCCCTGGGGATGGCTGGGGATTGGGTGTCCGATCCTGATGCTGTACTTCTTGTTGCGGGTCACCGGGATCCCGGCGACCGAAGCGCACGCGGTGAAGTCGCGCGGGGAGTCGTACCGGCAGTATCAGCGGGAGGTGTCGGCGTTTGTGCCGCGGCGGCCGCGGGGGTAGTAGTACGCCAACTGATGTTGACTCGGCGGCCGAGCCGAGCGTAGGGTTCGTTGCCACCATCCACAACGCATTCCCCGACCGAGGGTTGGCACGATGAAGCTCAACTACTACGCCGACACAGATTCGCTGTACATCGACCTCGCGGAGCGTCCAAGCGTCGAGAGCCGCGAGATTTCTGAGGGAGTCGTCCTCGACTACGACGGCAACGGCCTACTGGTTGGCATCGACATCGATCACGCGCGCACGAAAGTGAACCTCGAGCGATTGATCCTCAGTCAGTGGCCGGCGCGGGTCGAGACCACACCCGACTAAATCGTATACCCCCCGTCCGCCATGTACACGCCGCCGGTGCAGAACGACGCGGCGTCGGAGCAGAGAAACAGAGCCAACCCGCTGATGTCGTCTGGCTCGCCCAAGCGGTTGACCGCCTGCTTGCGCAGCGTGTAGGCGAGAAGCTTGGGGTCGGACCACAGCGCACTCGCGAAGTCGGTCTTGATCAGCCCCGGGCAGATCGCGTTGGCGCGGACGTGATGCTTTCCCCACTCCTTGGCCATCACCTTCGTGAGCGAAATAATCGCCGCCTTGCTCACGGAATAAATACCGAGCCCCGGCTCCGGCGAGACACCACCGATGCTCGAGATGTTGAGCACCGCGCCACCGCCACGCGCGATCATGCTGGGCAGGCAGGCCGAAGCGATTTCGAAGGGCGCCTTGAGGTTCACCCCCATGATCTTGTCGAAGACGTCGCCGGTGCTCTGTTCGACCGGACCGTAGGCGGGATTCGCAGCGGCGTTGTTCACGAGGATATCGACCCCGCCAAACTGCTGGGTGGCAAAGGCGACAATCCGCGCCGCCTCCCCCGCTCGGCCAACATGCGACGAAAGGCCCGTCGCACGTCCACCCTCGGCGGTGATCAGCGCCACCGTGGCGTCCACCGATTCTTGCTTCCGACTTACCACCACGATCTGCGCGCCCTGCGCCGCAAAGAGACGCGCCATCGATTGGCCGATACCGCGCGTGGCACCGGTGATCACGGCGACCTTGCCGTCGAGAGAGAATTGGGTGGTGGACATACAAGTGGTGAGCGGGAAGTTCGAGCGCGGAACCGTTAGATTGTGAATGATGCCGAACAGTCCTCGACTTCGCACCTCTCTGGCCACCGCACTCTGCGCGGCGGCGCTTGTGCTGCCAGCGATTATCGTGTCGGCGTGCGGCGCACCGGTGCCAATGCACGGCAGCTTGCTGAGCGACCCGCAGCTGGCCCCACCGCTTGTGCTGACGGGCGCAGATGGCACGCGGTTCGACCTGGCCGCCGAGCAGGGGAAGATCGTGCTGATCTATTTCGGGTACACGCACTGTCCCGATGCCTGTCCGACGATGTTGAGCGACTGGGCCAAGGTTCGTCGCACGATGGGGAAGGACGCCAATCGTGTGCGGTTCGTGTTCGCTACGGTCGATCCCGACCGCGACACGCCAGCAATCGCATCCGCGTATGCGCAGAAGTTTGACGCGGCGATTCTCGGATTTGCGGTTGGGCGTCCTGCCATCGACACGGTCCGTCAGGCGTGGGGCTTTGCGGTGTTTAAGGAATTCTTGCGGAGTATGCCCGCGGGGACGTATGGGGTGATACATCCCGGGCAGGCGTTTGTGGTGTATCCCGATGGCAAACTGACAATGATCTACCCGCCAAACACCAAGCCCGCGGACATCGCGGCTGACTTGAAAAGGATCAAGTGATGATGCGTCGCCTTCTGACGATCGCTGCGGTGGTCGTGGTCTGCGCTCCGCCGCTGCGCACGCAGTCGCCAGTGAAGCCCGCGGCTCCAGCTCCTGCCGCGCCGGCCGTACTCATTGCCCCCTGCCCCACGAGCGAAGCCGACTGTGTGCCGCCGGCGGTGCAGCGCGAGTTCCGCGGCGTCTGGGTGGCCACCGCGCGCAACACCGATTGGCCCTCCAAGCCCGGACTCCCCACGGCGCAGCAGCAGGACGAGTTACTTGCGATCATGGATCGCGCGGCGAAGGTCGGGCTGAATGCGGTGATTTTTCAGGTGCGCCCCGAGGGCGATGCGTTCTACGCTGACGGATTAGAGCCCTGGTCGGAGTATCTCACCGGCAAGCAGGGGCGCGCCCCTAATCCCGCGTGGGACCCGCTCGCCTTTGCCGTGCGTGAGGCGCATGCGCGCGGGATGGAGCTGCATGCCTGGTTCAATCCGTATCGCGCTAAAGAGCCCAACATGAAGGGGCCGCTCGCGAAGTCGGCGTTCGCGAGCACACATCCGGCGCTGGTCAAGAAGTATGCGACGCACCTGTGGATGGATCCCGGTGAGCCCGCGGTGCGCAAGCACACGCTGGCGGTGGTGCTCGATGTGGTGAAGCGCTATGACATCGATGGCGTCCACTTAGATGACTATTTCTATCCGTATCCTGAGAAGCGTGCGAATGGCTCCACCGATTTTCCTGATGACGCAAGCTGGAAGCGCTATCAGAAGAAGGGGGGCGAGCTCGTGCGCGATGACTGGCGCCGCGAGAATGTGAATCAATTGGTCGAAGAGCTCTACACCGGGATCAAGAAGACCAAGTCGTGGGTCAAGTTCGGGATCTCCCCCTTTGGCATCTGGCGCCCCGGCAACCCCGAGTCGGTGAAGGGCTTTGATTCGTACGACAAGCTCTACGCCGATTCCAAAAAATGGATCGAGAATGGGTGGGGCGACTATTTCACCCCGCAGCTCTATTGGGCGATCGACAAAGAGGGACAGCGCTACAACGAGCTCCTCGGCTGGTGGCAGTCGAAGAACACTAAGGCGCGCCATCTCTGGCCAGGGAACTACACGAGCAAGGTTGGCGAGGGGGGGAAGAACGAGTGGAAGCGCGGCGAAGTGTTAGCGCAGGTCGCGGCCACGCGCGCGACGCCCGGCGTGACGGGGAATGTGCACTTCTCGATTGAGGTGTTCCTGAAGAACCGCGACAGCATCGCGACGGCGCTCGAGCGTACCGCGTACGCGCAGCCGGCATTGGTGCCGGCCTCACCGTGGCTCGGCGGTTCCGATCTCCCCGCGCCGACACTCACGGCAAAGAAGCAAAAGGAAGGGGGCACGGTGCTCGTGCCGACGGTTCCCAAAGCGAATGCTAAGGACGTGCGCTGGTGGTTAGTGCAGCAGCAGATCGGCGGGCAGTGGGAGACGCTCGTCCTTGATGGGAGTCTCAAGGAGATCGTGCTGGCGCAGTTGCTGAGGAACCCGTTTGTGCACGCCGAGATCGTCGCGGTGAGCGCGGTGGATCGGGTGGGGAAGGCGGGGCCGGCGAGCGTCGTGAAGATCGCGGACTGAGCCTGATCTGCGGTGCAAGTCGGATAGCGTTTAGTACAACTACACGCTATCCGACTTTCTACTTCGTGTGCGTAAACAACCAGATTGCACTCGAGAACCCGATCACCGTCACCGACCCGCGGATCCAACTCTGCGGCACCTTCTGCGCCAAGTTCGACCCCGCCCACCCGCCGACGATGCTCCCCACGGCCATGGTGGCGGCAATCGGCCAGTCGACCAGCCCCTTCCAGATAAACGCGCAGATCGCGACCAGATTAAAGGTGATCGCGAAGTAGTTCTTGAGCCCGTTCATCTGGTGGATGTTCGTGAGGCCGATTAGGCCGAGTGATGCGAGGATGAGCATGCCCGCGCCGCCGCCGAAATAGCCCCCGTAGATTGACACAAAAAAGTGCGAAATCATGAAGCCTAGCGGGGGGCGATGCGAGGCCGGGTTCTCACGTGCCGGGTGCGCCAGCGAATAGCGACGGAACGCGGCAAGAATCGGCTTTTGGAGCATGAACACGGTGGTCGCGAACCCCACCAACCAGGGGACGATATGGTCGAACTGCCGCTGTGTGGTGAGGGTCAGTAAGACGCCGCCCACGAGCCCACCCAAGACACTGGGAATAAAGAAGGCGATCGCGACCGTTTTGGCGCCGCGGAGTTCGTCGCGGTAGCCGTACATCGAGGTGAGCGTGCCCGGCCAGAGCGCCACCGTTGAGGTGGCATTGGCCACGAGCGACGGCACCCCGAGCCCCACGAGGGCGGGGAAGGTCAGAAGCGTGCCCCCGCCGGCAATGGAGTTCGCCCCCGCTCCAACGAGCGTGATCAGGGCAATGACAATATGCTGGCTAGGAGAAATCACCCTCTAACTCTAGCACACCGCACAGGGGTTCGACTTCAGGCGTTCCGCGGGCTACCTTCCCTGCGTGAAAAAACTCGCCAAGAATCTCACCGTGCAGGTCCTCTTTGCCGTGACCTGCGGCATTATGCTGGGTGTCCTCGACCCCGAGCTCGGGAAGGCGATGAAGCCTTTGGGCGACACCTTCGTGAAGTTGGTGAAGATGGTGATCGGGCCGATCATCTTCCTGACCATCGTCGTGGGGATTGCCAGCATTGCCGATGTGAAGAAGATCGGCCGTGTGGGCGGCAAGGCGTTCCTCTACTTTGAGGTCGTGAGCACCATCGCGCTGGCGATTGGGCTGACGGTGGTGAACATCACCAAGCCTGGCGTTGGCGTTGATATCAGCGGGATCCCCAAAGGAGACATCACCGCCTACACCAAGCAGAGCGAGGCGCTGACCTTCAAGGACTTCATCACGCACATTGTGCCGTCGAGTCCGGTGGATGCGTTCGCGCAGGGCGACGTGCTGCAGATTGTGTTCTTTGCGGTGCTCTTTGGCTTTGCTGCGGTGACGGTGGGTGGCAATGTGAAGCCGCTGACGGACGTTCTCGAGAAGATCCTCGAAGTGATGTTCCGTATGGTCGCGATCATCATGAAACTCGCCCCACTCGGCGCGTTCAGCGCGATGGCCTATACGATTGGGACCTTTGGCCTCAAATCGCTTTTGCCGTTGCTGCGACTCATGGGCGACGTGTATCTAACGATGTTCCTGTTCATCTTCGTGGTACTGAACCTGATTATGAAGTTCTATGGGTTCAGCCTCTGGAAGTTCTTGGTGTTTATCCGCGAAGAGCTCTTAGTGGTGCTCGGGACGAGCAGCTCCGAGGCGGCGCTTCCTGGCATGATGGTCAAGCTCGAGCAGTATGGATGCGCGCGAAGCGTGGTCGGCTTGGTGATCCCGACCGGGTACTCGTTCAACTTGGATGGAACGAGCATCTACCTGACGATGGCGACGATCTTCTTGGCGCAGGTCTATGGGAAGGATCTTGGCATTGGGGAGCAGCTCGCGATTCTTGGCGTGTTGATGTTCACGTCCAAGGGCGCGGCCGGCGTGACCGGGTCGGGGTTCATTGTGTTGGCGAGTACGCTGGCCGTGACGCACACCATTCCTATAGAAGGGGTGGCGATTCTGTTGGGTGTGGATCGTTTTATGAGTGAGGCGCGCGCGATTACCAACCTGATTGGGAATGGCGTAGCGACGTTGGTGATTTCGAAGAGTGAGGGGGCGTTCACGCCGAGGGTGGAGTCGCCGGCGAGTTAGTGGTCGGTTGGTTTGCTGCGAAACGCCTGGTTGAAAGCGAGCCGCCACCCTGTGCGACACTCTTGCAGGATGCTACAAAAGTGCTACATTAGTAGCACATCTATGCTATGGGGAGGGGACGATGGTGCGCGATGTGACCCTGCGCCAAGTCGGCGGATCAGTAGGCGCCACGATTCCGAAGGATATGGCCGACCGACTTCACTTGGACGTCGGTGACCACGTGTTGGCGGTAGAGACCGACCGAGGCATCCTGCTGACGCCGTACGACCCAGAAATCGCTGCCGGGCTCGAGGCGGCGGCCCGTGCTGCCAAGAAATTTCGCAACGCACTGCGCGAACTCGCGAAGTAGTCTATGCGTGAGCCCCGGTGGGTCGCCCGCATGGTCGTGGATGCGGTGCACTTCGATCAACTGCGCGAGCACGGTGGGTTGCCGGGCATTCGCGACGAGACGGCGCTTGAGGCGGCGTTGGCTCGACCGCGACACAAGTGGCACTACGAAGCCGACGTCGATCTCGCCGCTCTCGCAGCGGCCTATGCCTATGGACTTGCCACGGCGCACGCCTACGCAGACGGCAACAAGCGAATTGCCTTTCTGGTCGCCGTGATTTTTCTCGACCTGAACGGGAAGGCCCTGGATACCGACGAGTGTTCGGTCGTCCAAGCGATGACATCGTTGGCGGCCGGCACGCTGAGCGAACCAGAACTCGCGGCGTGGATCCGGGAGCGGCTGAAGCGGGTGGTGCGGTAGGAGCGGTCGACCGTCACCTCACCCCCCCCTCCTACGCCCCACCCGCAGCACCCGTATGTTAGCGCACTACTCCTCACCCCAAGGCCCCTCATGCGCCGTCTGTCCCTGTTCGCCCTGCTGGCTGTCGTGCTGGCTGTCGTGCTCGCCGTCCCGCTGCGCGCACAGTCCACCGCACACGAAAAGCTCGCCCGTGAGGTCTACAAGCAACTCATCGAAATCAATACGGTCGATTCTGTCGGATCGGTCACCAAAGCGGTCGAAGCGCTCGCGGTGCGCTTCAAAGCGGCCGGCTTCCCAGACGCCGATATCCACGTCCTGATCCCGACCAACGCGCCCACCAAAGGCAATCTCGTGGTCCGCTACCGCGGTCGCGGTGGCGTGGGCGCCCCGAAGCCGCTCCTGCTCCTGGCGCATCTCGACGTCGTCGCAGCCCTGCGCGCAGACTGGCCGCGCGACCCGTTCACCCTGAACGAAGAGAACGGCTTCTTCCTCGGCCGCGGCACCTCAGACGACAAATCCATGGCGTCGATCTTCGCCACCAATCTGTTGTGGATGAAGCAGGAAGGGGTGGTTCCGGATCGCGATATTATCCTCGCGCTGACCGCCGACGAAGAAGGGGGCAGCTCCAACGGCGCGCATTGGATTGCCACCGAACACAAAGATTTGATTGACGCCGAGTATGCGATCAACGAAGGGGGCGACGGCGCGCTGATCAATGGCAAGCCGGTCACGAACGGCGTGCAGGCAGCAGAGAAAGTGTCGGTAAACTTCACCTTTACCGCGCTCAACTCTGGCGGCCACTCCAGCATGCCGCGCCCCGACAACGCGATCTACGCCCTCACCAAGGCGCTGCTCAAGGTGAGCGAGTTTGAGTTTCCAGTCGTGCTGAATCCGGTGACAACCGCGTACCTGCTCCAGTCGTCCAAGGCGATGCCAGATCCGGCCGTTGCCGCCGCCATGAAAGCGATTGTCGCGAACCCGAAAGATAAAAAAGCCAACGCGATCCTCGCCAAGGATGCGTTCGTCCATTCGGTGCTGCGCACCACCTGTGTTGCCACGCGTCTGGCCGGCGGTCACGCCAACAACGCGCTCCCGCAGACAGCCACGTCCAATGTGAACTGCCGTATCGAACCGACCTCGACTTACGAATACGTAAAGTCCACACTCGAGCGCGTGGTGGGTGACACCGGCGTAAAGATCACGCTGATTGGCAACGCACTGAAGGGCGTGGTGGGTGCGCCGCCGAGCGCGGTGCCCGCTGAGTTTTTGGGCGCGGTCACCGCGATTACGAAGAAGATGTGGGGCGATATCCCCGTCGTGCCGAACATGAGCACCGGTGCAACTGTTCTACGAAGGGGAAGAGCGGAACATGCACGGCCGCGACGAGAAGATTCGCGTCAAGTCGTACTACGACGGGCTCGCCTTCCTCGATCAGCTGGTGCGGACACTGACGGTAAAAACAAAGATGTAAGCCATTTCCACACACACAGCGCACTACTCCTCACCCCTCGGCCGCCCCTCATGCGCCTCCTCGCCCGCGTTGCCACCACCCTCGCCCTGACCGCTGGCATCGCGAGTGCACAATCCGCGACCACCACTGACACACGCGCGGATCGCCTCAAAGCAGAACTGGCCACGGCCATCGACGGCCGCGCAAAACTCGCGCAGCAAATGGTCGACCAAGTCTTCTCCTTCGGCGAACTCGGCATGCAAGAGTTCGAGAGCTCCAAGTATCTGACGGGGATCCTCGAGAAAAACGGCTTCACGATCGTGCGCGGCGTCGCCGGCATCCCCACCGCATGGACCGCGCGATGGGGCTCGGGCTCACCAGTCATCGCACTGGGCTCCGATATCGATGGCATACCGCAATCGAATCAGAAACCGGCCACCGCCGCCAAAGATTGGATTGTCCCCGGTGCCCCCGGGCACGGCGAGGGCCACAACAGCGGCGTTCCGCTCAACATCATTGCCGCGCTCGCCGTGAAAGACATCATGGTCCGCGAGAAGATTTCTGGCACGATCATGCTCTGGCCTGGGGTCGCCGAGGAGCAGTTGGGGAGCAAGGCGTATCTCGTGCGGGCTGGCGTGTTCAAGGATGTGGACGCCAACCTCTTTGCGCACGTGAGCGACGAGTTCGGCATTTCGTGGGGCGACGAGCCGGCGCTCGCCTTGATCTCGGCGATCTTCAAGTTCAAAGGCGAAAGTGCGCACGCCGCGGCCGCGCCGTGGCGTGGCAAGAGTGCGCTCGACGCGGTGATGAACATGGGGAACGCGTGGGAGTTCCACCGCGAGCACATGGAGCTGTCGCAGCGCTCACACTATGTGATCACCGATGGGGGCGACCAGCCGAATGTGGTGCCGAGTACCGCGTCGATCTGGTTTTATTTGCGTGAGCGCGATCCCGCGCGCGTGACGCAAATGTTTGAGGATGCCAAGCAGATTGCGCGTGGCGCGGCGATGCAGACCTTCACCAAGCTCGACACGGTCGTGATGGTTGGGTCGGCGTGGCGTCCGCACTTCAACAAGCCGATTGCGGTGGCGATGCATGCCAACGCGGTGAAAGTCGGCATGCCCAAGTGGGATGCGAACGATCAATCCATGGCCAAGGGGGTGCAGCGCATACTCGGCAAGCCCGACACGGGGCTCACGACCAAGGTGGCGCCATTGCGGTCGCCCGAAGAGGCGGCCGCGGCGAGCAGCGGCACGGGGAGCGATGATATTGGCGACGTGACGTGGACGGTGCCGTCGGTGACGCTCTATTATCCCGCGAACATTCCTGGAACGCCTGGCCACAACTGGGCGGACGGGATCGCAATGGCAACGCCGATTGCGCACAAGGGTGTGGTGGCGGGCGCGAAGGTGCAGGCCATGACCTTGCTCGACCTGATGTTGTCGCCGCCGCTTGTGACGGATGCCAAGCGTTACTTCACGGATGTGCAGACCAAGACGGTGACGTATAAGCCGCTGATGTCACCGGCCGACCAGCCCGCGATATGGTTGAACGCCGAGAAGATGGCGAAGTACCGCGAGCTGATGCGTCCGTTTTACTACGATGCCACCAAGTTCTCGACCTATCTGGAGCAACTCGGGATTAAGTATCCAACGATGCCCGGGTCGGTGCCGTGATCGGTGGCAGCGTTTACCTGCTATAAACAAAGGTCAGTTGGGGACTTCCGGGCGTGTTATCGACGATGGTGACCGTTGTTCCACTGACGGAGCCTGTGGTCGTACCCGAGGCATTAGCGGTCGCCCACTTCGTTCCATTCCACGCGAAGGTCAGTTGCTTCGAGTCTGTCTGTTCCGACAGCGTGACAAGATTTAAGACGAGTCGGGTGGTTGTTGAACTTGTGGCAACCCCAGCCGAATTGATTGTGAGGCTGGCGACCCGCACTTGCAGCTTCCCGGACGGGCCCTGATCTAGCACCGTATATGGGAGCGCGCTGCCGTTGACGGTTTTGAGGTCATACAGACCAGCGATGACATCAGCGGTTGGGGCAGGGGCAGTGACCGAATCGTTGCCTTTGCAGGCCAGCAAAGATGCCGTTGCGAATGCGATAAAGAGGGCGTGTTTCATTGTTCAATAGCTTCAGGGTGAGGTACTGCCTATCCATGGGCAGGCGAAAGCCACACTCTGTTAATACGACACTTTATCAGCGACCGCTAGAGGCAAAACACAAACACCCCGACCGGTTGGCGGGGTGTTTGTGTTTTTTGGTCCCAGTGAAGGCAGCAGCTACCGCAGCACCGGCATCGTAAACGAGGCCGCATCGGCACCAGATGGCCACCGTGTGGTGACCGTTTTGACGCGCGTGTAAAAGCGCACGCCATCCATGCCATGCTGGTTGTGATCGCCAAACGCTGAGGCTTTCCAGCCGCCAAACGAATAAAACGCCATCGGCACCGGGATCGGCACATTAATGCCCACCATGCCGCACTGCACGCGATGCGCGAACTCACGTGCCGCGCCACCACTGCGCGTAAAGATCGCGACGCCGTTACCGTACTGGTGCGTGTTGCACAGCTCCAGCGCCTCATCGGCACTTTGCACACGCACAATGCACAGTACGGGCCCGAAGATCTCCTCGCGGTAGATCGACATATCCGCGGTCACGTGGTCAAACAGCGTGCCGCCCAGGTAGAAGCCCTTGCCGGTGGTCGCGGCATGCGTGCGGCCATCGACAACCAATGTCGCGCCTGCGCGCGCGCCTGCTTCGATATACCCTGCGATCCGATCCCGATGCACAGCCGTGACGAGCGGACCCATGTCATGCCCGTCGATCAGTGGATCCCCTACCTTGAGCGCGCGCACCTGGTCCGTGAGACGTGCAACCAAGGCATCGGCGGTCGCATCACCCACCACGACGGCCACAGAAATCGCCATGCACCGCTCGCCTGCCGATCCGTACGCAGCGCCCATAAGCGAGGTCGTCGTCATGTCGAGATCGGCATCCGGTAACACCACCAAATGATTCTTCGCGCCGCCCATCGCTTGTACGCGCTTGCCGTGTCGCGCCGACGTCTCGTACACATGCTGCGCAATCGGTGTAGATCCCACGAAGCTCACCGCCTGAATGCGCGGATCAGAGCAGAGCGCGTTCACCGCTTCGGCGTCGCCATGGAGCACATTCAACACACCCGGCGGTCCGCCCGCTTCCACAAACAACTCCGCCAACCGCACGGCCGTCGATGGATTGCGCTCCGAAGGCTTGAGAATCACCGCGTTTCCGCACGCGAGCGCCGGCCCCAACATCCACATGGGCACCATCGCCGGGAAGTTGAACGGCGTGATCGCGGCCGTAACGCCGAGCGGCTGCCGCATGGAGTACATGTCAATGCCGCGCGCCACAGTATCGCTGAACTCGCCCTTCATGAGATGCGGAATGCCGGTCGCGAACTCCACCACTTCCAGCCCACGCTGCAGTTCGCCTCGCGCATCGGCCAGCACCTTCCCGTGCTCGCGGCTAATCCCCGCGGCGATTTCCTCGGTGTGCGCAATGCAGAGCTCGCGCCAGCGCAGCAGCACCCGCGCGCGATCGAGCGCCGAGCGTGCACCCCACGCCGGTGCCGCGGCGGCCGCGTCGGCAATGCAGGCTTCAATGTCTACGGCATCGGCCAGCGGCACGTCCGCTGCCACGTCGCCGGTTGACGGATTGTACACAGGCGACCAGCGCGTCGTATGGGCGGCGTGGCGCACTCCGGCGCGCACGTGAGGAATCTGTGGGATTGACATAGCTCGACCGTGGAAGCGAGAAAAGAGTGCCCTGCCGCAGACGTGTGCGGCAGGAAAGGCTCAGGAGTTAGGACAAGGCATCGGCAATCGCCACCGCGACATCGTTCGTGTTGGCCGTTCCGCCGAGATCAGGTGTCCGCGGTCCGCCGTCATGAACCACGCGTTCGATCGCGCGTACAATCCGATCGTGCGCGCCGGTCATTCCGAGATGGTCGAGCATCATCGCGCCGGCCCAGATCGCGCCAATTGGGTTGGCGATACCACGCCCTGCAATGTCGGGCGCCGAGCCATGGATCGGCTCGAACATCGAGGGATGCAGGCGCTCAGGGTTGATATTGGCCCCAGGTGCGACCCCAAGGCTCCCAGAAATCGCGGCGCCAAGATCGGTCAGAATATCGCCGAACAAGTTGGATGCCACGATCACATCGAGTGTGTGCGGATGCGTGACCATGCGGGCGGCCAGTGCATCCACGTGATACTTGCGCCACGCAACCGCGGGATACTCGTTCGCGACACGCTCCACGGCCTCATCCCAGAGCACCATGCTGTGTTGCAACGCATTCGACTTCGTGGCGCTAGCGAGCAACTTCCGCGGACGCCGTGCGGCGAGTTCAAATGCGTAGCGCGCAATGCGATCCACGCCACGTCTCGTGAAAACTCCCGTCTGCTCGGCGACCTCATGCGGCGTGCCCGCATGCATCCGTCCGCCAAAGCCGGCGTACTCGCCCTCGGAGTTCTCGCGGACGCAGACCATGTCGATGTCCGCCGGCCCACGACCGGATAACGGACCCGGTACACCGGCCAAGAGTCGCATTGGCCGGAGATTGACGTACTGGTCGAACCGCTGGCGGATGGGCAGAATCAGCTCCCACACGGATACGTGATCGGGAACACCGACCGCGCCGATCGCGCCGAGGTAGATCGCGTCGAAATCCTTGAGCCGATCGAGGGCGTCCGCGCTCATCATGGTGCCGGTGCGCTGATAGAACTCGCAGCCCCAGGGAAAAAGCTCAAACTCCAAGGTGCACGACTCTGTGCGCACGGCCTGACGGAGGACGTCGATGCCGGCGGGAATCACTTCTTGGCCAATGCCATCACCGGCAATGACCGCAATACGAAATGTTTTCGATACGCTCGTCATAGAAACCCTCTACATGCCCGGCGGTGTGAACCGGCCATCCTGAGCCAGCCATCCGCCATCGGCGTAGATAATCGTGCCGTTTACGTAGCTCGCTGCATCAGACGCAAGGAAGAGCGTCGGGCCCACCATTTCTTCCGGCTGCGCCCAGCGGCCGAGCGTGGTCTTGGCAGCATAGGCGTTATACCACTCGGGCTGGGCCTTGATCGGTGCCGTGAGCGGTGTCTCGGTGACGCCCGGGCCGACGCAGTTGACGCGCACGCCGAAGGGGCCAAACTCGCATGCCGCACCCTTGGCGAGCTGCAGGATTCCGGCCTTAGTCGCAGCGTAGACAGATTGTCCGGGCTCCACCACAGATGCGCGAATCGACGAGAAGAGCACGATACTCCCGCGCCGCTGCGCGACCATAATGCGACCCGCCGCGCGAATCACATTGAAGTTGCCGGTAATATTCACATTGACCACGCGCGCCAGTTCCTCGTTGGTGTAGTCGAGGATCTTCTTGCGCACGTTGATGCCGGGTGTGCAAATGAGAATGTCGAGCTTGCCGTGGGTGGCCACGATTCCGTCAAGCGCCGCGTCGACCGACGCCTGATCTGTGATGTCGATCACGCCGCTCTGTACGCCGTTCCCGACTGCGGCGGCAGTCGCAGCCGCGGCGTCCGCTTTGACGTCGAGGCAGTAGGTAATGGCTCCCATGTCGGCAGCGCCTTTGACCACAGCGGCACCAATGCCAGACGCACCGCCAATGACGGCGGCGACTTTGCCCGAGAGGCTAAAAATTCCGTTGCTAGACATGGTCCGAGGTTTACCGAGATAAAGATGGCGATCCGGTCCGGTCCGATTTGCTCGGGCCGCCCATGATACGTCGAATAGTATACGCGACGAGGAACGCAACAATCGCCGCCGCCAAGCCGCCCATCGCGGGCGTTACCCCTGAGAGCGGCTTGCCGCCGTGTAGCAGTTGGAAGGCACCGACCACAATCGTCCCGCTCACAATCGATGCCAACGCTTCCGTCGATGACGGGCGATCACTCAACAGGCCCGTCACAATCGGCACGAAGAGCGTTACCCCCATAATCGTGTAAAAGATACTGAGCACACTCACGACGCCAGCGGCGACTAGCGCAATCCCGATGCCCATGGCACCGGCCAGCACCGCGGTGATGCGCGTGACCCGCAACATCTGTAAATCACTCGCGCCTGGATTGAGAAAGCGCTTATAAAAGTCCTGCGCGAGCGACGTGGTCAGCGTAAACAGCACGGCATCTGCCGCGCTCAGTTCTGCCGAGAACACGGCAGCTAGCCCCAACGCACCGACCGCGACCGGCACACCGGACATCAACAGCGTAGGCAAGGCGAGTTCCGGTTGCGCGAGATCGGGGAAGCGCACGCGAGCAATCATGCCGAGCAACACCGGCACGAAGGCGTAGGCGCACAGCGCCAGTGCGTTGAGTCCGACGCCGATCCGAACCGACCGGTCATCGCGGGCGCCGTAGATTTTTTGCAACAGTCCCGGCGCGACAATAAATGCAGGCCCCAGCATCGCGAGATATACGAGGCCAGAGGTCCCGCCGTGCCACGGATTCCAATAGTCAGCCGTGGGCTGCAAGGCACGCACCGCCGTCCAGCCACCCGCCGCGGCCAGCGCGACAGGAATGGCAATGGCAAAGCCAACCACCTTCACCGTGAGCTGCACGACGTTGACATATGCCGAGGCCAGCAATCCACCGGCGGCGAAGTAGATAGTGATCAGCACGCCCGCGAGAATGCAGCCCCAGGTTTTGGGCACGCCCGCGATCACATACAAAATCCACGACACCGCAATGAGCTGTCCGGCCAGAATGAACGCTGATCCAATCCAGAGCAGCGCGGCAATGACGCTGCGCACCGTCACGCCGTATCGGAACTCGAGATATTCACCCACGGTGTGCAATCCACGCTCAGCGGCGACTCGGCGGATGGCCGGCCCAATCCAGAATGCCAGCACGAATGACCCAAGGCCCGCTGAGAGGACCCACCAGATAGCCGAGAGTCCATTTTGGTAGCCCAGCCCTGTGGCGCCGACGGTGGATCCTGCGCCGATATTGGCGGCCAGCATGGTGCTGAAGATCAGCCCGGGGCCAAGGGAGCGGCCGGCCACGAAGAAATCGCCAGAGCTCCGTACGCGGCGTGAGATCCACGCCCCAAGGCCCAGTTGGGCGGCGGAATAGAGCAGAATCAGGACGAGATAAGAGGTCATGATTGGCGCCGGAGAGAGGGCCGTTCGAGCACACAGGAACGGACCAACGTAAAGGATCTGCCACATAACCTACGTGCGAAAACATTTACTTGACAAGCCATAAGAAATGACCGAAACTTGACGCTGTGAATCTTACCGCGCGCGACCTCGACCGTGTCCTTACGGCCATTGATGAGGCGACCGAAGAAATGGTCGACTTCACGGTGGCCATGCTGCGTATCCCCACCGTAAACCCGCCGGGCGACGCGTACGAAGACTGCGCGCGGCTGATTGGCGCCCGCTTAGGCGACTGCGATTTTACGGTCGACTATCCGGTGGCGGACACACGTCCTGAGCACACCGCGACGCACCCGCGCATGAATGTCGTCGGGCTGCGGCGCGGCCGTACGGATCGGCCGTTGGTGCATCTCAATGGCCACTTCGATGTCGTTCCCGCTGGGGCGGGATGGACGATGGATCCCTTTGGCGGCGTCGTGAAGGACGGGCGCATCTACGGGCGTGGCTCGAGCGACATGAAGGCCGGGATCACCGCAGCGATTTACGCCGCTGAAGCGATTCGGCGTGTGGGAATTCCGCTGGTGGGCTCGGTGGAGATCAGCGGTACCGTCGATGAAGAGAGCGGTGGCTTTGCCGGCATGGCGTATCTGGCGCAGCAGGGCCGCGTCAGTGCGGATCGGACCGACGCAGTGATTATCACCGAGCCCACCGATACCGATCGCGTGTACATCGGGCACCGTGGGGTCTACTGGTTTGAAGTCACCACACGCGGGCGCATTGCCCACGGGTCGATGCCCTTCCTTGGCGTGAATGCCATTGAACACATGGGCGTCATTCTCGACCGGATGCGTCGTGAGTTGATGCCGGCGCTCGGTGCACGGACCACCGCGATCCCCGTGCAGCCGCTGGGCGCGCGCCATGCAACGCTCAACATCAACGGCATTGCCGGTGGGCAGTCGGTGGATGGTATCCAAACACCGTGCGTTGCCGACCTATGCCGCGCGATTTTCGACCGTCGTTTTCTGGTCGAGGAAGGGTTCGATGCGACCCGCGCCGAGATCGTGGAGCTCCTCGAGCGCGCGGCCCGTGAGACCCCCGATCTGCTGTATGAACTGCAGGATTTAATGATTGTGCATCCGGTGCAAACGCCCGACGGCGCCTCCGTGGTGTCAGCGCTCGACCGCGGGGCGCAGCATGTGCTTGGTCGCCCGTTGCTCAAGGCGGCGAGTCCGGGAACGTACGACCACAAGCATGTCGACCGGATTGCCGGCGTGCCCAACTGCGTGGCGTATGGTCCCGGGATTCTCAACCTCGCGCATCAGCCCGACGAATACTGCACCGTCGCCGATTTGGTGCAGTCCACGAAAGTGCTTGCCCTCGCAGTGCTCGAACTCACCGGCACGAACTGACCGGTACGAAATACACGCACCACGTTCGCTGTTGTTTCTGCTCCACCTGAACGACTTTCACCGCTCGCTGTGCACGTTTCCTCCACGAGGTTTCCATGGAACAACGTTTTCGATGGCCCCTGGTATGTATCGCGGTGTTGGCGGCGCTGGGGCAGGCCACACCAGCCCTCGCACAAGCCGGCGGAACCATTGTCGGTAAGGTGACAGACGACCGCTCTGGTGTCGCACTGCCTGGCGCGCAGATCAGCACGATGGTTGATACCAAAGACCGTTCGGCTCGCTCCGACCAAGACGGTCAGTACCGCCTCATCGACGTGCCGGCTGGTAGCCGGACCGTCACAGTGCGCATGATCGGCTATGCGGTCAAGACCGCGACGGTCACTGTTGTTGCGGGGCAGACCGCCACGCTCAACGTGGCGCTCGCGGTGCGACCGCTCGACCTCGATGCGGTTGTCGTGACTGGCCAGGGCGGTGAAATCTCCAAGCGCCGCATTGCCACCACGGTCGACGTGGTCAGCCGGGAAGTGATTGAAGCCTCGCCAGCCAAGCGCTTGGACGAGTTGCTCCAGACCACGCTCCCGGGCGCGCAGGTGCGCATGACGTCAGGCCAGGTCGGCACGACGTCCATTATGCGCACCCGTGGCGTCACGTCGGTGAGCAACAACTCCACGCCGGTGATCTATGTGGACGGCGTACGTATGGACAACCTCAACACCATCGCGACGCTTGGCATGAACGTCTCGGGTGTGCGTGCGCAGGGTGCGGCCACGAGCGCGATCGCCGACCTCCCGATGGATAACATCGACCGTGTGGAGTTCATCCCCGGCGGTGCGGCCACCACACTCTACGGTTCTGATGCCGCCAACGGCGTGCTGCAGATCTTTACCAAGCGTGGTGCCGCCGGCGCCCCGAAGATGTACTTCGAGGTGCGTGACGGGTATGACACACCGCAGACGCAGTTCAACTTCTTCAAGGCCACCAAGGACCTGATCTACCGGAATGGCCGCACGCAGCAATACTCGGCGGGCGTTGAGGGCGGCACGAACGGGTTTACGTACAGCTTGTCCGGCAATGTGCGGGCGAGCGAGACCCAGCGTGTGTACGGCGACAACACAGCCTTCGGGTTCCGCAGTGCCGTTGGCGCCAACGTCGGCAACAAGGGCAAGTACCAGGGGTCGTTTTCGTACAACGAAACGGACACGCCGCGTTTCCGAAATGGCAACGCGGGCGGATACACGTCGCTCTGGGTGCTGGAGGCGGGCCGTTCGTCGGCCTTCGGGTTCAACAACAACATCGACAGCCTGAACGCCACTGACGCTGCCGCGCTCAAGACGTTCGTCAACAACGCCGAGCGGCTGCAGAACAACCGCGTGTTCACGCGCTCGTTCCAAACGTCACAGCGGCTGGACTTTGACCCGTTCCCTTCGGTCAAGGCCCACGTCACCTTCGGCGTCAATAATCGCTTCAGCAAGGAGCGGGCGATTGTCACCAACGAGTTCCTGATCGCGACCAAGGCGTATCCCGCCGGCACCACCGATCGCGGCTCGATCTCGAACTATGAGCGATCCTTCACGGGCTTCACGTTCGAAGCGGGCGCCCAGCACACCGCTTCGTTCGGAAACGACCTCTCGGTAATCTCGTCCGTCGGGACGCAGTTGTTCCGCAATGACGACGTGCAGGTGCAGTACACCGCCACGAACGTGCGCGACGGGCAGGAAACGCTGGCTGGTGCCGGCGTGACCGCGTCCACAGATCTGGCGTACCGCGTGGCCAACTACGGCATCTATGGCCAGAGCAACATCAGCTGGCGCGAGAAGTACACGGTCGAGCTCGGCGTTCGTTTGGACAAGAACACGGCCTTCGGTGCGAACACCGGCGCACAGACGTACCCGAAGGTCGGGTTGGTCTGGGCCTTGGGCAACGAAGACTGGCTGCGCAAGCTCATCAGTGAGAAGTACCTCTCGGATGTGCGTGTGCGCGCGGCGTACGGCGTTGCGGGACAGTTCCCGCAGCCGTTCGCCAATGACCGCACCGTGGCGATCAACTCGTTCAACGGCCAGCAGGCGGCGACGTTCGGTCAGCCGGGCAACCGCAACTTGAAGCCGGAACGTACGGGCACCACAGAAGTCGGTGTCGACCTCTCGTTCCTGCAAGAGCGCATCACGATGGGACTTGGCTATTACTCGTCCCGCACGGTAGACGCGCTGCTCAACGCGCCGCCGTCGCCCTCGACTGGTGAAGTCAGCCAGATCACGAATGTCGGCGAGATCGCGAATAACGGACTCGAGCTGCGGGCCACGGTCACGCCGATCAACACCCCGAATTTCCGTTTGTCGCTCAATGCGTCGTACAACACGCTTAATAACAAGGTGATGAAGCTTGGCGGCACGCCGCCGTTCGCCATCAGCGGGTATGGCGCCAGCACGGTGCAGGGCATGGTGCAGGAAGGCTACCCCGTGGGTTTCCTGCGCGGCGCCAACGCGATTTTTGACGCCACTGGCAAGATCACGGAGATCAAGCAGCTCGCATACCTCGGCAAGCCGATGCCTGACAAGTTCGGGAGCTTCGGCGCGCAGCTCGGTATCGGATCGCGTTTTACGCTGAGTATGAGTGCCGACTACCAGTTCGGCGGCCAGACGCAGTCGTTTGACCGCGCCTTCCGCTACCTCTATGGCGTGGCGGGCACCGACGGCTATGTGCCGGCGGCAGCGCTCGCGCAGGCCCCGTACAACGGAAGCCGCGCGGCGATCTGGCAGCAGGTGATGAACCTGTGGGTGGAGAAATCTGACTACGTGTCCGTCCGGACCATTACGGCGGATTACCGCGTCCCAGGAAAGTTCCTCCCCAGCGTGGCGAAGGACATGCGGATGTCGTTCTCCGTCACCAACCCGTACCGATGGGCCGCCTCAAGCTTCGATCCTGAGACTGACCTGTCGTCGGCCCTCACGCAGGGTGGCGCAGCCGTTGGCGGATATAACTACGCTACGGAAAGCAGCCCCCGCAGCTTTATTCTCACTCTTCGCTTCGGATTCTGACCATGCGCCGACATAACCTGCCGCGGGCCATGCGCCTGCTTGCGCCGACGCTGGCCGTCATCATTGCCGGCGCGTGTAGCAACTTTCATCCCACCGATGTTAAGAACCCCAACCTGACCGACCAGCAGTTCCTCAACACGCCCGCCGCTGGCGCCGCGTGGTTGCGTGGGACACAGCGTCAGTTTTTGACCACGCTCAACAGCGTGGTGCAAAACAGCGAGCTTGTCTCGGACAATTATTTCAACAACTACACCACCAACAACCAGCAGTTTGACGCGCCGAACATTCTGTACATCGACCCGGAAGTCACGTCGATTCAGAACGCGATTGCCCGCCTGCGCTATATGGGCACCTTCGGGCTCGACAGCGTGTACCCGCGCGATCCGCTCGTAACGGTCAACGACAGGGCCGAAATTCTCTACTATCGCGGCGTGGCCTCGTTGTGGGCTGGTGAGATGTATGTCGGGTTGCCGGCGGTTGCGAATGGCGAAGTGGTGGACTGGAAGACGCACCTCGCCAGCGCTATCGCCGACTTCCAGCAAGCGCGTACCTTGTCGACAGACGTTGCCGCGAAGAACAGCTATACGCTGGCTATCGCGCGCGCGAACTATCGACTCGGAAACAAGACCTTGGCGGTTTCGGAGGCCACGGCGTTGCTGGTGGCGAATCCGACTTTTATCCGCAATGCGACCTTCGATGCGGTCAACGGGCCGTCCAACAGCATGCAGGGTGTGCTGACCAGCTCGGTGAACAACTTCCAGCCGCTGCCGCGACTGGACTTCCTTGATCCCAAGTATCCCAACCGCGGCACGACGGTGGTGAGCCCGATCGCATTCCTCAAGGCTGAGGAAGCGCATCTCATCATCGCCGAAGGGTTGCTGTCCGATAACAACCTCGTGTCTGCGAAGGACCGCCTAACGCAGTTGCTGACGCTGGTGAAGTCGCGGACCGTAGAAGCCGTGGACAGCCGTCTGCAGCTCCGTGGTCGTGCCGGTGGAAAAACGAACTACCCCAACACCGCCGACTCCAAGGTGTCGTTCGCGGTGGGGTCGCCGCTCCTGGATGGCTTCGTGCTTGCTCGGACAGCCACGACCATGGTACCGACGGTCTCTGGGACGTCGGTGACGGCCGCGCAGATTGCGGCCGCCGCAACGATCGACGACGCACAGTATCTGCTATATCTCATGCGTCAGGAAATCTTCATTGCCGAAGGCCGGCGCATGGCTGACCTCGGCATCCGCATGCCGGTGGCGCAGACGGAAATCATTGCGAACGCCAACACGAAGGACGGCGCGACATACACGCTCGCGGTGATTCCGTCATTCATCCCAACGGCGTTCGGCATGGACGGCTTTACGTATGATGCCACGGCGAAAACTGCGATCATGAAGTTCGACATGAACCGGGTACTCGTGGCAAACAAGACGGCTTCCCAAATATTTCCCTTCAAGTGACCACTGGACTTTTCGTGACCTCGTTGACGCATGCGTCCGCCACCCGCCCCGGTTTGGGGCGGTGTGGTGGTCTGCGGGCGATGGTACGGCTCCTTCCTGCGGTGCTCTTCACGACCGCACTCCACGCACAGCAGCCAACCGCTCCCCGTCCGGCGGGGCAGGCGCCCGCGCGCATCACGCAGGTTGGCCCCGGGCCGACCAACTCAATCACCGATGTGCCGGGGCTCCTCGTTGGGCAGTACTCCAAGTTCGGCGACGGCTACCGGTCAGGCACGACGGTCATCCGCACCGAGCGTGGCGCCACGGCAGGCTATAGCCAGATGGGCGGCGCGCCTGGCACCAAGGAAACCGATCTCCTCAAGCCCGGCGGACAGGTTCGTGCCGTGCAGGCCATTATGCTGAGCGGTGGGAGCGCGTTCGGCTTGGACGCCGCGAGTGGCGTCATGAAGTGGATGGAAGAGCACAACTTTGGTGTGCCCGTTGGCGGTGGCGTCGTACCTATCGTTCCAGCAGCAATCCTGATGGATCTCGGACGCGGTGGCGACTTCAAAAAGCGCCCCGATGCCGATTTTGGCTACAAGGCAACTGAGCTTGCGTCGAGGGATCCGGTGGTGAGCGGACGCTTCGGGGCCGGGACCGGCGCTGGTTGGGGCATGGGCACGGCGAGCGTTAAGCTGTCCAATGGCTACACCGTGGCGGCGTTGGTCGCACTCAATCCGGCGGGCTCGCCGGTGGACCCGCGCACCTGCTTGCCGTACGGGATGTACCTCGAACTGGCGAACGAGTTCAACCTCGTGCAGCCCACTGCGCAGGAGTGCACCGCCACGTCAGGCGGCCGCGGCGGCCCACGGGACGGATCGGTGGATGCGCCGTTCAACACCACCATCGCGATCGTCGTGACTGATGCTCCGCTCGAAGATCTTGAGGCCGAGCGGATGGCCGTGATTGCGAACGATGGTTTGGCGCGCGCGATTGTGCCGATCCACGGCATTGGCGATGGCGACACCGTGTTTGGGATGGCCACCACGCCACCGAGCCACAATCTCACCAACCAAGAACTCGGCGCCATTTTCAATGCGGCCGCCGATGCGCTGGGACGGGCGGTCATTCACGCCGTCGTTGAATCGAAGCAGATGGGCAACAGCCGAGTCGGCTATTGCCAGCAGTACCCGAGCGCCTGCGTCAAACGTAAGTAGCTAGTTCCGTACCGATTCTCATAAACCGAAAGAGCGCCTCGTGATCCGTCGTACCTGTTGGCTTCTGGCCACCATCCTTCTGACGGGCGCGACCCTTTCGGCGCAGTCGACGCCTCGCCCCCTCGTCATCTACTTTGTGGATGTCGAGGGCGGCCAGGCGACACTGATCAAAACACCCGCTGGCGAAGCGTTTCTTATAGACGCCGGCTTTCCTGGCGGCACGGGCACCTTTCAGTCGACCCCCGGTGCTCCCGAGTCCGCACGTGATGCGCAGCGGATTTTGGCCGCCGCACGCGACGCGGGACTGACGCAAATCGATCACCTGATGCTCACGCACTATCATGCCGATCATGCTGGCGGTGTGATTGAGCTCGCGCAGTTGATGCCCATCCGGCACTTCATTGATCACGCAGCGCCCAGTGCAGAGGCTGAGGTCGTGGTGCCGGGAACGCAGGCCCTGTACGACGCCTACGTTGCGCTCCGTGCCAAGGGTACGCACACAGAACCCAAACCCGGTGACACGCTCGCTATCAAGGGGCTCGATGTTGTGGTGGTGTCCACGGCCGGCGATGTGCTCACGACGCCGATCAATGGTGCCGGCGCGGCGAACCCAGCGTGTGGCAGTGGCGGTGTGCCCGCGCAGGAGAAAACCGAGAACCCGCGCTCCACGGGAATCTGGCTGCAGTATGGCAAGTTCCGGTTCCTCGACATCGGTGACCTGAGCGGCCCGCCGCAATATGCGCTCACCTGTCCGCGCAACATGATCGGTGAGTCCGACGTCTACCTTATTGCACACCACGGCGGCGCCGACGGTTCCGATCCTGCATTCTTCAGTGCCGTAAAACCGCGGGTCGCCGTGTTCAACAACGGACCACGGAAAGGGGCGCAGGCCCCCACGTTCGCGACACTCGCGCAGATGCCCAGCATCGACGGGTGGCAGCTCCACCGCTCGCTCAATCAGGGAGTGACCAACCTCCCCGATGAGCGCATCGCCAACCTGGACGAATCCACCAGCGCGTGGATCAAGATCACGGCGCAGGATGACGGGTCGTTTACTGTCACCAACGGCCGTACGGGACAGACCAAGGCCTATCCACGCTGACCGATCTGCGCTAACCGATCTGCGCTAACCGATCTGCGCTAACCGATCTGCGCTCTAACCGATCTGCGCTCTAACCGATCTGCGCTCTAACCGATCTGCGGGCGAATAATCGCCATGCGTGACACGGTGAACTCCTCGGCGGCAAAACGCGGCCCCTCACGGCCGATTCCCGAGTCTTTGACGCCACCGTAGGGCATAGAGTCGGACCGGAACCCAGGGACTTCGTTCACGACCACACCGCCGACTTCCAGCGTGTTCAATGCGGCGAAGGTATTGGCCAGCGACGCGGTGAAAATGCTCGCGTGCAGGCCATAGCGAGAATCGTTGACCAGTGCGAAGGCCGCGTCAATATCTGTGACCGTGCGGATACACATGACCGGACCAAAGATTTCCTCGTTCCAGACGAGCGCTCCCGTCGGCGGTTCAATGATGACCGTGGGCTCAAAGGCGCCGCCGCGGAGCGTGCCACCGTGGGCAATCACAGCGCCAGCGGTAACCGCTTGCGCAATCCAGTCGGCGACGCGCGCCGTGCTGGCTTCATTGATGAGCGCTGAGATGTGCGTCGCCGCATTGCGGGGATCGCCCACGACCACGGCGGCCAGATGCTTCGTGAGTGCGCCAATGAACGCATCGGCCACGCGTTCGAGAACGATGACCCGTTGCACCGAGATGCAGGCTTGGCCAGAGGCGTAGTAACTGCCGCGTACAGCGGCGGCCGCGGCGGCTTCGATGTCGGCGCTCTCGTCGACGATGAACGCCGAGTTTGATCCCAGCTCGAGGAGCGTCTTGCGCGGTGCCGCCAACTTCGCAATTGCATGGCCCACACCGGCAGACCCCGTAAAGGATACGGCACCAATGCGGGGATCAGAGACTAGAGTGGCTCCGACGACCGCGTCGCCGGTGACGAGTTGGACGATGCCTTGCGGGACGTCGAGCGTCGCCGCGATCTCTCGCATAATGTGAATCAGCCACAGCGTGGCGAGCGGCGTCTGTGGTGCAGGCTTGATGATGATCGGACAGCCTGCCGCAATCGCCGGTGCAATCTTGTGCGCTGCGAGCAGCAGTGGATAGTTGAATCCGGTGATCCCGACGATGACGCCGATCGGCTTTCTAATCCAAAATCCAACCATGCCAGTGCCGCTCGGGAGGAGATCCAGCGGAACCGTTTCGCCGTGCAGTCGCGACACTTCACCCGCGGCTGTTTCGAGCGTCAGGATGGTGCGGGCGACTTCGACCACACAGTCGCGATGCGGCTTTCCAGTTTCGAGGACGAGCAGATTTTCGAAGTCAGCACGGTGCGCGGTGAGGGCCGCGCAAGTGCGCGCCAGCAATTCTTTGCGCGCGTAACTCGAGAGCGCACCGACTTTCTGACGGACCGCTAAGGCGTGATCGAGTGCCGCATTGGCATCGTCCGTACTGCCGACGGGGCTGTCGCAGACGCGCGATCCGTCGAAGGGAAAAATGACCGGGGCGGTTGTTTTTGCAGCGCGCCAAGAATCTCCAATGGGGAGTCCCGTTGGAAACGATGGAGAGAACAGCGTCATAGAGATTTCGGCAAACGTGAGGTGAATCGCCAGCACCCGATGAGCTGGGGTGGTGGAGGCTCCTGAAAATTGCGCCTCGTACTGTGCGGGGGGCAAGTAGCCTTGCCTCGTACGGGACAAGACGACGAGTTCCGCTATGACGGCCTTGCGTCAGGTACGGCAGCTCCGCCGGGCGTTCGCGTCCAGATCCAGCCTTCGACAGCAGCGAGGGACAGATCTTCCGGCGGCGACGCCTGACCCAGAAGAAAATCCTTCGCGCAGAGCAGGCAGACCGCCGAATCTAGGGCGTCGGCATTTTGCTCGAGGACTGTCACATCCGCGGGGAGCACGAACTGGTGCCGCAGTGCCGCAATAATCTCTCGTCGTTCCTCGACCTGATCCGGGTTCTTGTACCTCGAGGAACGAACACCCCACACGCCGAGGGTGGCGGCAGGATATACCTCGATCGCGGAAATCCCAGCCGTGAGCTCGGGCGACCAGGCGAGGGGAATAGGTAGCCCGAGACGTCGGCGGAGTTCGCCCAACACGCGCAGCGCGGCATGTGCTGTGCGCGCAATCCGATCAGCGCCAACATCCAGCGGGGTCTTGCCGAGTGTGCGCTGGGTGAACCGGTCGGTCGCGCGCCGAAAGATATCGTTCGGCGCGACCATAAGTTCATCGCCAGCGCGGTGGTTCGCGAGCGACACGCCGAGGGGTTGCGGCCACCCGAGTGGGGCATCGAGGGCTAAGAGCACGGGATCTGTGGAGCTGATCCACGACGCGATGTAGTCAGCCGCCGAACGATCTTTTCCGCAGACGACCACCTCGTCGATGCGCGCGATTGTGCCGTCGAGTGACCCGCGCGCCACGCCGACCTTGGAGTTCTCGGTAGCACAGTCGACGCCGATGAGTTGAATTGTCATGTCTGAAAGCCTTGTGAACAGCAACGCGAGATTAGAGCGCGACCGCCGAATACCCAGTCCCGATGGGATCAAGCTCCGTGTAGGCAAAGCGCTCGTCTCGCAGGATTGTCTCCCCGACGCGGATCGGGATGGGCTCCCGAAAGTGCGGTCCATCCCAGACAAAGGTGTGGAACTCGCCACCCTCTCCGCACGGGTCCACGCTCGCCGGCAGTTCCTCGAGGAGGCTCGCATCGAAGTCACGGCCCGCGAAGGTCGCGGCGAGTTGCGTCGTGTCCACGCATACTAGGACGGCGCGGAAGCCCGCTCCTATGAAATCGGCCGCGAGGCGCGTCGTGTCACGTCCCCAGAGCGGAAAGAGCGGCGCGAAGCCCGTGCCTGCCAGTAGTTGCTCCCGGTACGCCCGGACCTCCGCTAAATACAGATCGCCGAACGCGATGAGTTCAACAGCGGGCGCTAGCTCACGAAGCCGCGCGAGCGCTGCCCCAAACGCGGCTTCATACGCCGCATTCGACGAGGGCGATTCGAGCAGCACCTCGAACAGTGGCAGGCCTGCGGCGGCTGCTTGCGCTGCGACCAGTTCACGCCGGACGCCGTGAATGCTAACCCGGTCGTAGGTTGTCGTGATACTCGTCAGTAAGCCCACGACCTCGTAGCGCGCATCAGCGCGCAGCGCGGCCAAGGCAAGGCTGCTGTCTTTTCCACCACTCCAGCTCAGCACCACCTGTTGCCGCACGGACAAAGCACTTTCCATAAATACCGTGTTGTGAAGTCGCCAACCTCACGCGGCGCCGCGAAAGCCCCAGGCGTAGGCCATGACAAACATATTGAGGACCAGTAGCGCCAGCGCCGGGACTGACTCGGCGAATGCGTCGCGGGCGCGAATCCGAGCGGCGATTCCGAAAAGCATAAGCGTAGCGAGGGCAAACGCACTGAGCCCGATGAGCACAGGCACGAACATCCCCGCGATAAGCCCCAAGGCCCCAAGCATCTCCAGCGCCCCGGTGAGCCGGCGGATGCGGCTCAGTCCGAACCGCTCGAAGTCGGCGACCATCCCCCCCAGGAACAGCAAGTGGATGCCGTAGGCGAGAAAGATCACGATTGATACCACGAGCGACACTCGATATGCTATGTTCACAGAACGGCGTCCCCTGTCCGCAACCCGGCGGATACGGCATGAAGTCTCATTCAGAAGGATAACACATATGCCACTGATTTCGATTCCGTCCGTGCTGCAAATCATCGTGGGGCTGGGGCTGCTCAACGTGTGGCTTATTCGCGCCGCATCGGCGACGGCGTACCGCGGCGGTGCCGCTAAGACCCTCAAGGAGGAGTTCGC
>JAPLKT010000121.1:88169-106421 GCA_026387895.1 Gemmatimonadota bacterium
GTGGTAGGGGCGTTGAAGATCTCGGCCGGAGTCCTACTGATCGCGGGCGTTTGGATGCCGCTGCCTGTGACCATCGCGGCCGGCGTCGTGGCGGTCCTGATGGTCGGGGCCCTTGCCATGCACCTGAAAGCCGGCGATCAGCCCGTGAAGTCCCTGCCGGCCGCTCTGATGCTGGCGATGTGCCTTGCGATCGTGATGCTGCATCAGGCCTGAGTGCGCGACGATTGTCATTTCCACCGATCTATTAGTCAATGCATACGTTCTTCGCAGGGAAAAGATTTCTCGTGGTTGGTGGTTCAGGAGTCTGAGGCGCCGAGACCGCGCGACAGCTAACTGCGAATGGCGCAGACGTGGTGCTCATTGTTCGCACCACGTCGAGCATCCCAAGCGATCTCGCCCCTCGTGCACGCGACGGGCGACGTCCGCTCGCGCGACTCACTGGTTCGCGCCCTCAACGAGCTTGGCGGCTCGTTTGATGGGATTATCAACGCAGCCGGTCGAGTCGCGTTTGGGGCAGCTGGCGACGTTCCTGAAGACGTCGTCGCCGAGCTGTTTCAGACGAATGCCATGGGAACCATGAACGTCGTCGCGGTCGGTGCGGGCGTCACGAAGGAAGGCGGAGTGATTGCTTCCCTCACCGGCATCGCCGCTGATCTGACGATGATGGGCATGAGTGCCTACTGTGCATCAAAGGCCGCGGCGCACAGCGCCATGGCGATTGGTGCACGGGAGCTCCGTTCACGAAAGATTTCGGTGCTCGATATTCGTGCGCCACATACGGAGACGGGCCTTGTGGGACGAGCGCTGTGTGGAGTTGCCCCCAAAATGCCTCGAGGCCTAGACCCGAGTGTTGTGGTGCAGAGAATCCTCTCAGCCATCGCGAACGGGGAAAAGGATTTACCCGCTGAAGCTTTCTCGCAGTAGCGAGACAGGATCCATTCCGCCGGAGACGGGGCGTTGATTCGACACAACATTGCGAACGCCCTCCTCTCGGGAGTGAGGCGATGCTAAACGTAGTCCTCGGCGATCAGCTGTTTCCCGAGTGGTCGCTCGCGTCTAAGGACGACGAGTTTCTGCTGATCGAGTGCCGAGCGATGTGCGCGCGCTATCGGTACCATCAGCAAAAGCTGGTGTTGATTTTCTCGTCCATGCGGCGTTTTGCCCAAGCGCTTGAGGCCAAGGGCTTTCGGGTGCATTACGTGCGCCTCGAAAGCCAAACGCTGGAGTTGGGGAAAACAGCTCGCTCCTATTTCGAACTTCTCGAAGAAACGCTGCGCGAACTCGGCGTTCGCGAAATCCGCGTCGCCGAGTTGGCCGATCGGGCGTTCGCGTCTGCCTTTGCGGAGTGGGGTCAGCGGGCAGGGGTGCAGGTTGTTCCTGCCCCTTCTCACCTCTTCCTCACACCGACCGAGAACTTTCCCGCTGCATTTGGCGGCCGTCGTCCGTTCATGAAGACGTTCTACGAGTGGCAGCGAAAGCGCCTGCACGTCTTGGTCGATGAGAGCGGGGAGCCCACGGGAGGGCAATGGAGCTATGACGCCGAAAATCGAAAGAAGCTGCCTCGCGGTTATGAAGCGCCGTTGATTCCGATGCTGAACGCCTCCGAAACCGTTGCAGAGGTGATCCGGATGGTTGAGCGGGACTACGCCGATCACCCTGGGAAGGCCTCCCAGTTTTGGCTGCCCACTGAGGTCACAGAAGCGCACCAGTGGCTCGATCAGTTTCTTGTGGAACGACTTGAAGATTTTGGGCCGTACGAGGACGCGCTTCGCGCCGGAGAAAGCCCGAGTGAAGATGTGCTCAATCACTCCGTGCTCTCACCGATGATGAACCTGGGGATTCTTCCGCCCGCCACCGTCGTGACGCGCGCGCTTCAAGTCGCACGCGAACGCAATACGCCGATTGCCTCGCTGGAAGGGTTCCTGCGGCAAGTGATAGGGTGGCGCGAGTTTGTCAAAGGGATCGACGTGGTGTACGGCGAGGAGCAAGCGTCGTCGAACTTCTTTGGCCATTCTCGAAAGCTCAAGCCATGTTGGTATGACGGCACCACGGGACTGTTGCCCGTAGATGCCGCGATTCGCAAGGCGCTGCGGCGCGGCTACAACCATCACATCGAGCGACTCATGGTCCTCAGCAATGTGATGCTCTTGTGCGACGTCGATCCGCGCGAGGTGCACCGATGGTTCATGGAGATGAACGTCGACTCGTCTGAGTGGGTCATGGGACCCAATGTCTACGGCATGGGGCAGTTCAGTGACGGCGGCATCTTCGCCACGAAACCGTATATCTGCGGCTCGAACTACATTCTCAAGATGAGCGACTTTCCGCGCGGAGAGTGGTGCGATACCTGGGACGCGCTGTACTGGAACTTTGTGGATCGGCATCAAGAGTTCTTCCGTAAGAATCCGCGCATGGGAATGGCCGGAAACCTGGTCGCCAAAATGCCGGCTGAAAAACGAGCCGGGTATCGTGAGCTCGCCGAGGCGTTTCGCGACAGAACGACGCAGGGCTGACCGCGTCGCTACAGTCGATCCGAGCGCATGGCTTCTTCAACCCAGGTGTCGTACTCCGCCTGCATGCATGTGCCACACGGGCGATACCCGGCCGCGATGGCCGTCGCCTCGTCTGCGAAGAAGACCCGATGCTTCGCATATCCCGTGGGGAGCGAGCCGATCGCGCTCCGGCAGCCGAGACGCCCGTAAATCTTCCGTCGGCGGTTCCCGCCAAGAGTGCCCGGTACCGTACTCAGCACCTCCGTTCCGTCTGGGCCGATCAGCGTGTATTGTTTTGCAGTCATGGCCGAAAGATGAGACGGTGCGCCTTAGATGTCTAACGCCTCCCCCGAACGACATATGCCCTCCCTCCGCCTGCTCGTGGTTGGTGCCTCCCGGGGCACTGGTGCCCTCACAGTCTCGGCCGCCCTGGCGCGCGGCCACCAGGTCACCGCGTTCTCACGCAGCCCCCAGAATCTCACGATCGAGCATGCGTCGCTCACGAAGCGAGCGGGGAGCTTTCACGATGCCGCCGCCGTGGATGCCGCGGTGGTGGGGCACGACGCCGTGATCATCACCGCAGCGCCCTCGTCGCTCGCGGGGTTCAAGGAGAACCCGACCTATGTTTCGGCGGGCCTCGCGCTCGTGGTTGAGGCGATGAAGCGCCACCGGGTGCCGCGGTTGGTCGTGGTCAGCGCGCTCGGGACCGGTGAGAGCCGCGTGCTGCTCGGTTGGTTCATCCGGACCGTGATGAAGGACGGTCTCCTCAAGCTGCCGTCGCAGGATCACGAGCGGAAGGAGGCCCTGACGCGGGCGTCCGACCTGGAGTGGGTCATCGCGCGCCCCGGTCGCCTCACGAATGGGCCCGCGCGCGGCCGCTACGTCACGCGGGCAGAGATCGCTCCCGTCCCCGGCTCAATCTCCCGGGCGGACGTGGCGGATTTCCTGGTCACCGCGGCGGACTCGGACGCCTGGGTGGGTAAGGCCGTGCAGATCGGCGGCTGAGCGCGGAGGGACGCGGGCCCGGGCGGCCTATCGTGTTATTGTGGCCGTGTGCATCGCTCTTTGGGGCGGCCGCACCGGCGCTCGCGAGGCAGGGGACCGGGGCCTACGTTCAGCCCAGCCCGACGGAATCAGCGAGCGTTACACAATAGTCGTCAAGCAGTTGCGCGGCGGTTACGTCGATGGGTGAATCTGGCTGAGATATTATCGCGCCACCACCCAATCCCATCGCAAAAATGATCACCACACGACGTCGCACCATTGCCGTACGCTGGCTCGTCGGCTTGGCCATTGTGGCGACCTCGTGCAAAAATGACAGCACGGTGCCCCTGACACTGACGACCGTGAGTGTGACGCTCACGTCGCCCTCAATTCAAGCGGGCGCGACCACCACAGCCACTGCGACGGGTGCGGCGCAGAATGGCAATAGCTTCACCCCTGTCGTGACGTGGTCGACAGCATCGCCGGCGGTGGCCACGATCAGTGCGACGGGCACGATTACCGGTGTCAGTGCAGGCACGACGCAAGTCATCGCAACATCCGGTAGCGTCACTGCGCAGGCGCCGATCACGGTTACGAACCCGCCACCTGTGTTGACGACCATCAACGTGTCCTTGCCGCTCTCGACCATTTGGATGAGGCAAACCGTCACGGCAACAGCGGGCGGTCTCGATCAATACAATGCGGCGATATCCGTGGGCGCGGTCACGTGGAGCAGCACAACACCTGCGGTTGCCACGGTCGACGCGTCGACGGGGCTCATCACTGGTGTGAGCCTCGGAACAACGCAGGTCACCGCAACCTTTGGTGCCAAGAGTGCCTCGCGCACGGTGACCGTTAGCGCGCCACCAGCGCTGGTAGTCAACGAAGTTGAGTCGAGTGGCGGCACTCCCGGTGATTGGATCGAGATTTACAATCCGACCAACGCTGCGGTCGATATCTCCGGCTGGGGTTTTCGCGATAACGACGCGCTCCACGTGATCGCGCGCGTGCCAACAGGAACAACGATTCCTGCCGGGGGATACTACATCGCCGAAGAGGCAATGCTCGGTTTCGGACTCGGCGCGGGTGATGACGCGCGATTGTACACGCCGTTCGATGTGCTCGTGGACGCGTACACGTGGACCGCACATGCGACGACGACGTACGGTCGTTGTCCGAATGGCACGGGTGCGTTCGTCACCATGACTACTGTCACGAAAGGCACGGCGAACGATTGCACCACGGGTGGCGGCGGCACGGGTGGCGGGACGGGCACCGCGGCCGCGTGGTTCGGTCTCGATGACGTAACGACCGTCGATGGCTTGAGCATCTTCGGCGGAAACCTGAGCGGTCTGATGTACGAAGCTGCGAGTGGCGGAAATCCTGCCGTCCTCTGGGGAGCGCGAAATGGTCCTGGCTCCATCTTCCGTCTCATCTTCAATGGAACAATCTGGACACCAGACGCCGCGAACGGATGGAGTGCCGGCAAGGGACTCAAGTACCCTGACGGAACGGGCGAGCCGGACACGGAAGACATCACGTTCACGACTGGATCAGCCGCGGGCATCTATACGATCGCCGAGCGGAACAACAGCGCGAACTCGGTGAGTCGGAACAGCATTCTCCGGTTCGATCCGAGCGGCTCAAGTACGTCGCTCACGGCGACGAACGAATGGAACCTCACGGCTGACCTTCCGGTCACCGGCGCAAACCTAGGCATCGAGGCGGTGACGTGGATTCCCGATGCGTTTCTCGTGTCGAAGGGTTTTGTCGATGAATCAACCGGACTGGCCTACAATCCCAGCCGATACGCGAATCACGGCACGGGGTTGTTCTTCGTCGGCGTCGAGGCGAATGGAATCATCTATGCCTACGCGCTCGATCACTCGACGAATGGTTTCACCCGCGTCGCGACGTTCTCGAGCGGATTCCCCGCCGGCGTGATGGCATTGTCTTACGATCGCGACTTCAACTACCTGTGGGCCGAGTGCGACGATGGCTGCGGTGGATTGATCGCCACGTTTGAGATCAATGTTGCGACGGGCAAGTTTCAGCAGACGCGGCAGTTCAACCGTCCGGCGTCGATGCCCAACATCAACAACGAGGGATTTGCCGTGGAGCCGACTGCTGCGTGCGTCTCGGGCAAGAAGTTTGTGTATTGGGCGGATGACAGTGAGACTGGCGGTCACGCGATTCGACGCGCGACCGTCAGCTGTACTGCGCTGCCATGACTCACGACTACGTCAAACTTTCACCAGTAATCGGCGGCGTCTGAACGCCGCGTGCCTTCGCCAGGCAAACCACCCGCTGACGGCGATCGAGAGCCCGATTAGGATCTGACCGGCGGGCTGGAGCGCTGGCGCGCGGACGAGCCACACGGCACCCCAGGCCATGGAGGCGATGCCGAAGGTCATAAGGACAGCGGCGATTGCGGCGTGGTGGCCGCGGGCGCGTCGCACGATGAGGTATACCAGCAGCAGCGGAACGAGAATCAGCGCACAGGCGAGGAGCAGTTCCATGTGATGAATCTCCGCGGTGGATGGCCGAAGTGACCGGAACGCAGTCGATCCGCTTCTTGTTCCCTGTGCGGCTTCACTGCTCTCCTTAGGGCTTTCTCGATAAATCGCCACCGCTCGACCGCGGAGCCTTAGATCAAGGCTCCAACGCCTCGACGGATTGCTCGCTCGGTAGTTGTCGCGCACTCCAGAAGGCGACGATGATGCTCGCAATGCACACCAGCGCCGCGATCGCGCGCATCCACCGCGCAATCACCGTGTCGTGCGCGAGCAGTCCCCAGCGGGTGAGCAGGTTGTTCCAGTCGTGCCCGTCGCTCTCCTTGCCTGTCAGTCCGTCGAGGAGCATGAGCTCGCCGGCGCGGGAGTCGGCGCAGTAGATCGCGACGTCCAGCAGGTTGATCGCCGACCACCAAAGGCACACCATGGCCGCGAACACATCGCGTCGCCGGCTTTCGTCGCGCTTCCGCAGGAAGTATCCGAAGAACAGCAGCGGAAAAACAACCTGCGTGAGCGATCCGCCGAGGATCATCATCGTCGAGCCCAGGAACTGGATCCCGAAGGGCATGAACAGCATATGCCCGAACTCGTGGATGGCGAGGTCAACGTCGCTCAGGAGCGGCACGTAGCCGAACTCGTCTCGGAACGCGCTCAATGCCAGCCAGGCGAGCAGTCCAGCGAGGGCCAGACGCGCGTAGCTCTGCAAGGTGCGCGGTGAATCGCTGGAACGGACTGAGGACGACGTAGCGCCCATTGGTCAACCTCGTCGCTGCTGGAGGGAAACGTCGAAATTAGGACGCCTCCGGCGGCGAAGCGCAACGCGATGATCCGGACGTCAAGAAGGGAAGTTCTCCGCCCGCACGAACGCGGCGCGATTTCGTATCAGAAACCATCGGGCTTCCCCCGGAATCCCGCTCGGCAACAGCGAGCATCGTTAGGCCCGGGCGACCGGACGTTGCGTCGGCCCCGATTGAATGTTCTATCCCGTAAGCGACCGGATCGGCACCCTGCTGCGCAACGCGGACAGTGATAACTTCCCTCCGACGCCGAGGCGGAAAGTCCTGGGACGTGATCTCGCCGTGGAGTTGCGGCAGGTGCTCGACCGGGTGCAGCGGACGTTGAGTCGCATGACAACCATGCAGCGCCTAAGCCTCAGCTCGATCCCTGCCCCGATAGTTTCCTGTGTACCCTTTTCTGCGAGCCCACCGATGACCGATGCCGACCTCTCGCCCCGTCGCGCCAGTACTGGGCGGCCGATTCCAGTGCGCCGGTTCGGCGTGCGATCGCTGATGCTGCCTTGGCTGCTAGGGTTGACTTTACTGTTTGGCGCCAGCGCGGGCCCCGGCCCGGCCACGACAGCGGCACCAGTGCCGGTCACCCTGTTCGCGTTCAACCGGGCCGACGAGGCATCGTGGGATGTGGTGAACGACGGAGTCATGGGCGGCCGTTCGGCGGGCTTCGTGGTGGTTCAGGATGGCACTCTCCGCTTCACCGGCACGCTAGTCACGCAGGGGGGCGGCTTCACCTCGGTGCGGGCGCGACGCCCCGTCGACCTGACAGGCGAAGTGGGGATTGAGCTCCGCGTCCGCGGCAGCGGGCGCCAGTTTGAACTCGAGGTGGACGACGGGCTCCGCCGCTACGAACGGAGCGTCTCGCGCCGCGCCCAGTTTTCCACGACGGCGGAATGGACATTGGTCCGTGTCCCCTTTAGCGCGCTCCGCAGCACCATCTTCGGACAGGCGGTTAGCGCCACACCGATCGACTTGGCGCAAATCCGTGGCGTGGGGCTGTACATGGCCGATGGCCAGGACGGGCCGTTCCGCATCGAGGTGGACTACATCCGATCGTACGCCGCGGGGGAGGCAGCCCATGACCCGGCCCTTACGTACAAGGAAGTGCCAGAGCGGAACATCGGCATGGTCTTCAAGCAGGGCGGCGTGATGACGCCGGCCGCGTTCTTCAACGGCGGGCCGGTCAACGGCTACAACCAGCGGTAAACATTTGTTTACTCACTGATGTGAGCGTGCATGGGTTCCATCGCCGAGGCGGATTGTAACAAACGTGTAACGGCGCCGCAACTATGAAACTCCTGCGCAAGAGGCGCGCTTAGAAAAATAGGCGTGCATCGCCGGCGTAAGGAATCCTTCTTTGCGTCTCTCATACCGTTGAGGCCGCGGCCAATGTTAGACCTATCGCTCGCGCAGTTTGAGCTCGTGTACAACGCCTTCTCATTTGCAATCGCCGTTATGGGTGCGGCGACGGTATTCTTCTTCCTGAGCCGATCACAGGTCGCGAAGGAATACAAAACGGCGCTCACGGTGTCGGGTGTCGTCACACTCGTGGCGTGCTATCACTATTTCAGGATTCTCAACAGCTGGGAGGGCGCGTACGTCATCACGAATGGGCAACTCGCACTGAGTGGTGTGAAGTTCAACGATGCCTACCGGTATGTGGATTGGCTGCTGACGGTTCCACTGCTGCTGATCGAACTCATTTTGGTCATGCGCCTCACACAGGCGGAGACGATTGCCAAGAGCACGAAGCTTGGTGGGTTGGCCGCACTCATGATCATCCTCGGCTATCCCGGCGAGATCGCGGTTGATTCCGGCACGCGCTGGCTCTGGTGGGGCGCGGCCATGATTCCCTTCGTGCTGATCGTGATCGACCTGTACGTGGGCCTGAAGAAGTCGGTCGAGTCTCAGCCGGCAGCCGTCCGTGGGATGGTGGAATCGGCGCGTCTGATCACCGTCCTCTCCTGGTGCTTCTACCCCGCCGTGTTCGTTCTTCCGATGATCGGCTTGACCGGCGGCTCCGCGACGACCGCCGTGCAGATCGGATACACGATTTGCGACATCATTGCCAAGGCCATGTTCGGCGTGCTGATCTTCAACATTGCCGTGCGCAAGTCCGAGGTGGCCGCGTAGTCGTGATCACGCAGCGATGGTTCGTGTCAAATGGCATGTCGCCTCGAGGAGGCGGACATGCCATTTGATGCGGACCTCGTGATCCTTGGCGGTGGGTGTGCGGGACTAAGCCTTGGCGTGCATCTCGCTGATGCGTCGGCGACGCGGCATCACACACTGATTCTCGAGGGTCGGACTGAGTACACGAACGACCGCACGTGGTGTTTCTGGCGAGATGAACCACATCGCTTCTCACATCTTGTCAGCCGGGAATGGCCCACCGTACGCGTGCAATCGGCGCAGCGGCGTGTGGACGTCGATTGCGCAGCGACGCCGTATCAGATGCTGCCGGCGGGAGCGTTCTACACCGAGGCCGAGCACTGCATCGCAGCCTCGCAATCGGTTACGCTGGAGACGGGCGCGCGCGTCACCGAGCTGCCGGCGCGCATCTCCGGCGGCTGGCGGATCGAGACGTCCAGTGGGCAGGTGACATCGAGGCAAGTCATCGATACGCGCCCGCCACGATGTCCGGCTGTGGGCGATGCGATCCTTTGGCAATCGTTCGTCGGTCAGGAAATCGAGTGTGTCGCCCCGGTCTTCGATCCGACTACGGTCGAGCTGATGGATTTCGTGGGCGTGCGCGACGGGACGGTCGCGTTCTGTTATGTACTACCATTGTCTCGTACACGCGCGCTCTTTGAATACACGGTGTTCGGAGAGCGGCCGCTCTCGGCGGCCGACCTCTGGCCTGCCCAGCAGGCAGCACTGCTGCGCGCGACGCGTCAGCAATCCTGGGTCGTGTTGCGACAGGAAAGCGGAACACTGCCCATGGGTCTCACCGGCAATCCGCCCACGCCTCCTGGTCAAGATTACGTGCGCGTCGGCGTTATGAGTGGCGCCGCCCGTCCGAGTACAGGGTACACCTTTCAACGCATTCAGCGGTGGGCACCGTCGGCGGCGGCTTCCTTGCGCCGGAATCACTTCGATGTCGCACATCGGCCGGATGCCGTCGTGCGACGCCTGATGGATCAGCTCTTTCTGCGCGTGCTGCGCGACCAGCCCGAGCTGGCGCCTGAGCTATTCCTGCGGATGTTCGGTGAGGCAGATTCGGCACGCATGATCCGATTTCTCGGGGATCGCGGATCTGTACTCGATTGTGCAGCGGTGATCGCCACCCTGCCGATCGCGCCGTTCCTCGGCCAGCTGTGCAAGTCGATGCCTGGCATGACGCCCACGTTGACGGGCGCGAAGTGAATCACATGGTACAACGACAGGGTGTCGTATTCAGCGTGCTTGCGCTCGTGGCTACGCTTGTAGCCCTCTACGTGCCACGCATGACCGCACCGAACGAGTTGCTGGTGATCGGCACCCTGATAGTGCTGATGGGTGTTCCACACGGTGCGCTGGACACGGTGTTTGCGCGCACGCGATACCGCTTGTCGTCCTGGCAGCGCTGGCTGGGTTTCACGCTCACGTATTGCGGCGTCATGGCAAGTGTAGCACTCGTCTGGTACTACTCGCCAAGCCTGTTCCTGATCGGTTTCCTGGTCCTCTCGGCGGCGCACTTTTCCGGGGACCCGACACCCGGCACCATGGCACTCTCTCGCATCGCATATGGCGGGGCCGTAGTAATCCTTCCGGCGTTGCGGTTCGGCCCCGAGTTCGAGCACCTCTTCGGTGTATTGGTGGGTCCTGCTGCTGCTGGCAAGGTCGTCCCCTGGATCAACGCGGCGGCTACGCCGTGGTTGTGCCTTCTCGCGGTCTCAACGGTCCTTGAGTTCCGGCGCTGCAGGCGAACCGCACTCGAGCTCACGGCGGTTGGACTGCTCGTGCTCTGTGCTCCGCCACTGCTCGGCTTTACGATCTTTTTCTGTGGAATGCATTCCACGCGGCATATCATTCGCGCGCTCAGCATGGTCGAACCGCGCAAGCGCACGGCGGTCGCGGCGGCTGGCGTTGTGCCAATGATCGGCGTGATCGGGCTCGGCGCGTTACTGTGGATTCTCGCCGGGTCACGGCCAGTCGAGACGAAACTGATTCAACTGCTCTTCGTCGGACTCGCCGCACTGACGGTTCCGCACATGGCTCTTGTGGAACCGTTCCGGTTGCGAGGTTGGCGGTTGGATGCAACGGAAGACCTTACTTCGAGCACCAAGCGCTAGTTGACGCGGGCAACGGCTACAGCGAGCGATAATACGGGTTCGCTGCTGCCTCTTAGCGTGTCGCGGAGGACTCCGACACGCCGATTCGCAGGGCGTCGCGCAAGGTGGCCATCATGCGCACGCCACGCGTGTCAACGCCGAGTTCCACGATTGTTCTGGCAATGGCTGGCGACAGGCCAGAAATGAGTGTTTCGCAGCCCATCAAGCGCGTGGCTCTGGTGATTTTTAGCAGCTGATCGGCGACCGCCGTGTCCACCACCGGCACGCCACTGATGTCCAAAATGAATGTCTTGGCTTGCGTAGCGCTCACCTGATCGAGCGTTTTGCGCAGGATGTCTTCGGTGCGGGTAGAATCCACCACGCCGATCAGTGGGAGCAGCAGGACGCCCTCCCAAATCGGAATCACCGGTGTCGAGAGTTCCTGGAGGGCGCTGTCGAGGGCTTCTCGCTGGATTTCGACTTCACGTCCCCGCTGCAGGGCGCGCTCGAGCGCGACCGACTTCTCGGCGACTTCGTGCGCGGCCAACACCTTGTCGGTGATATCAATCGCAATTTTGACGACGCGGGTCACCTGACCCTGTTCGTCAAACACCGGATTGTAGGTAGCTTCAAGCCACACCGAATGACCGTCTTTGGCCAAGCGCTGAAACTGCCCCGCCACAACCTCCCCGGCGGCTAGCGACCGCCAGAACTCTCGATAAGCCGCTGTGCCAGCCTCACCAGCTGGAACGAAAATCCGATGATGACCGCCCGCGAGTTCGGTGGCTTGGTACCCTAAGGCCGAAAGGAACCGCTCATTGGCGCGCACGATGGTGCCATCGGGGAGGAACTCGATGACGGCCATTGACCGTTCGATGGCGTCTACGATAGCAGTGCTCGCGAATTCCAAACGCTTGGTGCGCGCGATATCGGTCGCGACCTTGATAACGCGAATGGGTCGCCCCGCCTTGTCGAGGACTGGGCTGTAGCTCGCTTGTAGCCAGACATCTTTCCCCCCTTTCCCGACGCGCCGGAACTCGGCGAGCAGCGACTCGCCGCTCCGTAGCGTGTCCCAGAACTCACGATACTCATCCGACGCAGCGACGCTGGGACTCACGAACATCGAATGGGGTTGGCCAACGAGTTCCTCGGCGGTGTAACCCATCGCCTCGCAGAACAAGTCGTTGCACCAGAGAACTCGACCGTCGAGGTCGAACTCGATCATGGCTTGCGATAAATCGATAGCGCGAACGATTGCGCTGGCTTCCTGGCTCGATAGTTCGGACAGTTTGGACGGCATCGCGGTGACCATTACGGAACGATGTGAGCAGGCAGGAAAACTCGGACAGTCTGACGAGTTTCTTAACACTGGCTCAATAATGTACTACGCGAGCTCGCGCTCCGCGATGGGGGGGGTGGGGGTCCGGCGGCTAGGGCGACGGAATTACCGCGCGTGCCATCACGCCGCCCGTCTACGTTTCCGGGTGGTGGTGATGGTGACGGACATGCCGAGTTGTGTGAGCATGTCGACGAGGGTGTCGAGGCTGAAGAGGCCGATCCGGCCGGTGCGCAGGTGACTGATGCGCGGCTGGGTGACGCCGAGGAGCTTGGCGGACTGTTGTTGGGTGAGTTTGCGGCGCTCGAGTTCCGCGGTGATGCGGATCATGAGGTCTGCGCGGAGCAGCAAGCTGACGGCTTCGGGCTTGGGGAAGCCCATATCGGCAAAGATGTTGCCGGACCAGCGGTGGATTTTGTCGGTCATGGGAGGGCTCGGGTGTGGCGTGCGCGTACCACGGAGCGGTAGCGGGCACGGGCCAGTTCAATGTCGAGGGACGACGTCTGCTGCGATTTCTTCTCGAAAGAGTGGAGCACGTAAATCGCTTCGTTGAACTTCGCGATGTAGAGCAAACGGAAGGTACCGCGCACTCGTACGCGAATCTCCTCTACGCCAGCGCCGACTGAGGGCATTGGCCGCCAATGCTGCGGCTTATAACCTCGCTGGATTCGTCCCAACTCAAATCCAAGCATGTGTCGTGCCTCGGGCGGGAGCGTGCTGATTGCCTCGCGTGAGGATCCCACCCATTCGACAGGTTTCTCGTCCATATAAATATATAAAGTTGTACATCACTTCGCCAGCGACTCTAGGTGAGTGGCGTGTGGGGGGAGGGCGTTCGGTTGGAGGTGCGTGTCCGGCCCGCGGGGAAGGCACACCCGCTAGATAGCCGTTTAAGCCCCTAAGCCCAGCATCATTTCACTGCGTGGGCGAGCATTGTATTGCGCACGCTACCGCGGAGGGCCACCCGTCGCGCGCTCAGAGCACAGGCCCGGCGCGATCGGCGGCCAGGGCTACGGAGTTACCGCGCGTGCCACCACGCTACGGCGACCACGCCAACCCAGGCCAAGCCCTTAAACAGGAAGAAGAGAAAAGCGGCACCCCCGGCGAGGGCGGCGGGGCGGAATCGGCGTTGCGTCACGGAGATAACTGTAGCGGAAGAAGGTGTTTCGCCTTAACGTAGGGATCACACCAGAAGTGCCAGCCGCCCCCCCGTTGCGGGGATAAAATCTTTTGCCGCTTGTACATAGCGGCAGATAACGTCCGTTGAGCACTATCTCCCCGGGGGTACCCCGCGATGTTAAGTCGTAAAACGTTGTCAAATAGAGGGTTGGCTATTTTTGCCGCGTTGTGTCTGACGGCGCTTGTCGTGGTGCCGCGCGCGAGTGTTGCGCAGGCAGCGGCTACGAAAACGGCCACCGCCAAGGACTACACCACCGCGGATGTGGTTTTCATGCAAGGCATGATTGGGCATCATGCGCAGGCCGTGGTGATGGGCAAGATGGCCGTGTCGCACGGCGCGAGCGCGAATGTGGCGCTGTTCTGCAAGAAGGTGATAATCTCGCAGCGTGACGAGATTGGCCTCATGCAGACCTGGCTCACGGATCGCGGCGAGAAAGCGCCAGATCCTGAGGCGATGGCTAGCCATGAGATGGCGGGCCATGAGATGGCGGGCCATGATATGGCGGGCATGACGATGGACGATCATGCGATGATGCCGGGGATGCTCACGCCGGCCAAGCTGGCGCAGCTCGACAAGGCGCGCGGGAAGACGTGGGACCGACTCTTTCTGCAGTTTATGATTCAGCATCACGAAGGGGCGTTGGTGATGGTGAAGACGTTGTTTGATGCACCGGGCGGTGGTCAGGGTCCGGAGATTTTTGGGTATGCAACAGGGGTCGATGCTGACCAGCGGGGCGAGATGGAACGGATGCAAAAGATGTTGATGGCGATGCAGAGAAAAACCACTCAGTGAGGAGTCCGATGCACAGTGTCAATCGTTTCACCCGGATCGCTGCCGGGTCGATGTTGCTCGCGAGTTCGCTCGCGAGTGCGTTGCCGTTTTCGCTCGCGGCGCAGGGTGTGAAGCCCGTCACCCCGCCGGCTGCTGCGAAGGCGGCGTCCACGACGGACCCACGCGTCGGCCTCAAGGCTGGCCTGTATGATGCGGCTTCGTCGATCAAGGGATTGAAGCTTGTCTCGACCACGCCGAAGTCGGCCAAGCTCGATGGCGAGGGTGGCGCGCGCGGGCTGACCTTTGCGAACTCGGATCTCGCCTTCAAGGCGCCATATGTGTATCAGGGAAACTTCAGTGGGTTCCAGATTTGGAACATGTCGAACCCGTCGAAGCCGACGGTGACGGCGGTGGAAGTGTGCGGCACGGGACAGGGCGACCCGTCGGTGTGGGGAAACCTCCTGTTCGTGTCGTCGGAAGGCACAGGCAACCGTACGGATTGCGGCACGCAGGGCGTGACCGACAAGATCAGCACCGACCGCATGGTGGGCGTGCGCATCTATGACATCAGCGATCCGGCGCACCCCAAGAAGGTGAAGGATGTGCAGACCTGCCGTGGATCGCACACGCACACGTTGATCCCCGACCCGAAGGACAAGGGCGTGGTCTATGTGTATGTGTCGGGTTCCGCCGGCGTGCGTCCGGAAGAAGAACTCGCCGGCTGCAAGGATCTTCCGCAAACGGACGTGAATGGCGCGCTGTTCCGCATTGAGATCATCAAGGTGGAGCTTGCCCATCCGGAGAACGCGAAAGTGGTCGGCTTCGGCCGCATCTTCGACGGACTGGCTCCGATCTCGCAGCATGGTCTGGCGCCGTCAGACGTTGCCCCCGCAAAAGCTCCCGCGAGTGCGGCGCCTGCTCCTGCGCCGACGGGTCCGAACCAGTGCCACGACATCACGCTCTACCCCGAGATGGGATTGGGCGCCGGTGCGTGCGGTGGGTACGGCATTCTCATTGACCTGAAGGATCCGCTCAACCCGAAGCGTTTGCAGGCGGTGGGCGACACGAACTTTGCCTTCTGGCATTCGGCGACGTTCAACAACGACGCGAGCAAGCTGCTCTTCACGGACGAGTGGGGCGGTGGGACGAGCCCGAAGTGCCGCGCTGATGACCCGATCGATTGGGGCGCCGACGCCATTTTCACACTCAAGAATCGTAAGCTGACGCAGGGCGCCTTCTTCAAGATGCCCGCGGCGCAGACCAAGGAAGAGAACTGCGTGGCGCACAACGGCGGCCTGATTCCGGTGCCGGGACGCGACATCATGGTGCAGGGCTGGTACCAGGGTGGACTCGACCTGATCGACTTCACCGATGCCGCGCATCCGTACGAGATGGCCTACTTCGATCGTGGTCCGGTCGATGCGGCCAAGATCGTCACGGCGGGCTACTGGGGCGCGTACTACTACAACGGCCTCATCTACGGCTCCGAGATTGCGCGCGGCGTTGACGTGTTCGAGCTCGCACCGTCGGAATATCTCTCGCAGAATGAGATCGACGCGGCCAAGCTCGTGACGTTCGAACAGTTCAATCCGCAGCTGCAGCCGAAGATCACCTGGCCGGCAGCGTTCCCAGTGGTGCGCTCGTTCGTGGATCAGCTGGTGCGTGGTTCCGGCATTGCGCCGGCGCGCAGCTCGGCGATCAATGCGGCGATCGATGCGGCGGAGAAGGCGAGCGGTACCGCGCGCAAGACGGCGCTCGACGCACTCGCCGCGGACCTCGCAAAGGATGCCACCTCCGCCAAGGACGGGGCCCGCGTGAAGATGCTGATCGGCGCGGTCAAGAACTTGTCGGCGGCGACGAAGTAAGTCGCTCGCGTTTCGGATACAGAGCGGGGGCCGTCGAAAGACGGCCCCCGCTCTGTATGGGGTACACGACAGCCGCCGCGTTCGTCGAATTCGGTACCATGCACGGCATTATGGGGTATGATTCGTCGTGCGCGCGCTGCCTTCCTCTATCGTTTGTACGGCCCTCCTGCTGGCCGCGGCTGCGCCATTGCGTGGGCAGATTGTTCGCAACGCGCCGACGCGGACCGATAGCGCAGCGGCTCCGGCGGTCCGGCCAGAGTCGCAGGCCACGCCGGACCGTGCGCGCTACGCCCAAATTGAGTTTGAAGCCTTTCGGCACACCCATCTCCCACATGTGACGTCGCGGCGCGCGCCGAGTTGTGATGAGCGGGTGGGCGCCAAGTGTTACTGGTATGCAGAGGGGCATGAGCTCCCCGCGGAGCCACGGGAGATCACACAGCAGCGACAGAAGCTGCTGTGGGACCTCGAGGCATTCGCGAAGAGCGCGCCTGAGAATTTTTGGATCACCGAACAGCGGGTGCGGTATCTCGCAGAATCGGAGCGCTACGACGAGGCGTTAGCGGTAGCGCGCGCGTGCCGAGGCGATGGGGCAGGGAATGGATGGCGCTGCGAGACTCTTGTGGGTTTTGCGTTGCATCTGTCGGGGGCGTATCTCGAGGCGGAGCGCACGTACGATTCGGCGCTCGCGCACATGGGTCCTATGGAAAAGTGTGCCTGGCGTGATATGTCGCTGTTACTCGACGACGTCGCGCGTGCGCAATACCGGGCCACCCGGTGTGGCGATCCCGCGCGCGACGAGTGGGCGGCGCGCACCTGGTCATTGGCGCGCACGTTGTATGCCATGCCCGGCAATGATTCGCGCACCGAGTACTTCGCGCGCATGACGATGGCGCAGATGATTGCCGATGCGCCGGGTGCCTTTCAGAAGGGCTTCAATGAAGACGAGCGCGAAACGCTGTTGCGGTTTGGCTGGCCGCGCAGCTGGGCGGCGGAATTTGTGCTCCCCTTCACGGTCGCGCTCGCCGACACCAACTCGATTATCCCCAAGTCGCCCGGCTCTACCATTGGCGTGAAAGGCAAAGGCAAGGGCGGAACCACCATGGGGAGCTATCCTCCGGGAACAAAGATTCCGGCGAATATGCCGCCGCTCACGCGGCCGCCGGATATTCCCAAGGGCCCTCTCCCCGGGAACGCCGGAGGCGCCCCCGATTCGCGGCCGCAGTTGCCACGGTTGCCGGGCGTTGAGCTCAAGCCGCGCGACGACGACGGGATCAGCATTGTGGGAATGGAAGCGGTCCCTGCATATCGCTACATGCCGGCGGGCTATGTGCTCAACGATCCCGTGCGCGCGGACTCCACCGCGTGGTGGCAGCAGTTGCCGCCGGTCTTTGCGCGCTACGCCCCAGCGTACGCAAAATCACTCGTATCGCTCGAACACCAACAAGCGGTGTTCAAGCGCGGCGACAGCGCGATTGTCGTGATGGCGTACGAAACGCGCGGCAATCCTGCGGTCGCGGGCACCAAGTTGAATGCGGCACTCACCGTCACACAGGGCGGCCCAACGCCTCACGACTACTCGGCGCTGCTGCCAAACGCGCCCGCGTCGACCGTGCTCACCGTGCGCGCGCCGTGGGGGCCACTGCTGATGAGCGCCGAGCTCACCGCGCCAGAACGCAACGCGGTGGCGCGCGCACGTTACGGGGTGGGACCGTTACCCGGACCCACCGCGCGTGTCACCCTCTCCGATATTCTCTTCTACCGGAGCACGGGCGCTTTCCCGGCCACCGTCGAAGAAGCGGCACCGCTCGCACTCGCCACCGAACGGATCCACGCCAAAGACAAACTGGGCGTCTATTGGGAAGCGTACGGCACCGACCCCACCGGTGAGTCGATGCACGTGAGTGTGATTGTCATGCGCGAAAATGCGAATGGGAACGACGAGCCGGGATTCTTCAGCCGACTTGGCAAAGCCATCGGCCGGAACCGTGACGCAACGCCGGTGAGTATTTCGGTCGATGATCTTTCGGCGCGCGGACTCCGCACCTCAACCCGCGCACTCTCGCTCGA
>JAPLKT010000131.1 GCA_026387895.1 Gemmatimonadota bacterium
GCAAACGGCGGAGCGTGAGCGCACGGGAATCGCGTCGCTCAAGGTCGGCTATAATCGCGTGTTCGGCTATTTCATTGAGATCACGAACACGAACGCGCATCTGGTGCCTGCGGATTATCAGCGTCGTCAGACGTTGACCGGTGCGGAGCGGTATATCACGCCGGCGCTCAAGGAGTTCGAGGAAAAGGTGCTGCACGCCACCGAGCGCATTGAGACCCTCGAGCGGCAGCTGTTTGAGGCGCTGCGCGGAATGGCGGGGGCACAGATTGGGCGATTGCAGGGTGTGGCGTCGACACTCGCGCGGTTGGATGTGCTTGGCACGCTCGCCGAGGTTGCCGCGAGAGAGGGGTATGTGCGTCCCGAGGTCGGTGAGGGGATGACGTTGGATATTGTCGGTGGCCGGCATCCCGTGGTGGAGCGGATGATGCCACGCGATCAGTTTATTCCCAACGATGTGACGCTGACGCAGGATGCACGGATGATCATTTTGACCGGCCCGAACATGGCCGGAAAAAGTACCATATTGCGACAAATTGGCTTGCTCGTGCTCATGGCGCAGATGGGAAGTTTTGTGCCGGCGACGCGTGCGGTGGTCGGGATCGCGGACCGCGTGTTTACGCGCGTTGGGGCGAGCGACAACTTGGTGCGCGGGCAGTCCACCTTTATGGTGGAGATGTCGGAGACCAGTGCGATTTTGCACACCGCCACTGCGCGGAGTCTCGTATTGCTTGACGAAATCGGCCGAGGAACGAGCACTTGGGATGGCGTGAGCATTGCGTGGGCGGTGAGTGAGCACCTGCATGAGCGAATTGGGTGCAAGACCGTGTTCGCGACGCACTATCACGAGCTTACTCAGCTCGCCGATGAATTAGTAGCAGTTCGCAACTATAACGTGGAAGTGAAGGAAGTTGGCGAGAAGATTCTGTTCTTGCATCGACTCAAGCCTGGTGGGGCGGATCGCTCGTACGGGATTGAGGTTGGGCGGCTGGCTGGGCTCCCTGCGCCGGTGATTGCGCGCGCGCGGACGTTGTTGGCGCTGCTTGAAAGTGAGCAGTTGGCTGAAGCGCTCGCTGGCACGGGCGTTGGTTCCGTGCCGGCGCGGAGTGTGCCACGTGCGTCAGGGAGTGCCGGGTCGAGTACGGCGCGCGGGACCGTGCTCTCGCCCGTCGATCAGCTTGGACTTTTTGCCGCAGCCGCAGCCGCACCCGCAGCACCGCACCCCGTGCTTGAACGACTCCGTGCCCTGAATCCGGACGCCGTGACTCCGCTCGAAGCGTTGACCCTGCTTGCGCAGCTCAGTCACGAAGCCAAGCGGGAAGCGCACCCGGACGCGCACCGGGACGCGCACCGGGAAGCGCACCACGACGTGGACGGGTAGATTTCACTTTCCCCTTCGACCCACCGGACACCGATGCCAGCACCCAAGAACGACCTCAAGGTCTACGACTCGATTCTCGACACGATCGGGTGGACGCCGTTGATTCGTCTGCATCAGGTCACCAAGGGGACCGCGACGCCGGTGTGGGTGAAAGCCGAGTTGTTTAATCCCGGTGGATCGGTGAAGGACCGGATCGGGATGGCGATTATTGAGGCCGCGGAGAAGTCTGGGGCGCTCAAGCCTGGCGGCGTGATTGTCGAAGGCACCAGTGGGAATACCGGTGTCGCGCTTGCGTTGGCCGCGACCAAGAAAGGATACAAGTGCATTTTCACGATGCCCGACAAGATGTCGCAGGAAAAGGTGCGACTCCTGAAGGCTTTTGGCGCTGATGTGATCATTACGCCGACCGCGGTGCCGCCTGATCATCCAGACAGCTATGTGATGACCGCCAAGCGGATTGCGAAAGAAACGCCGAACGCTGTGCTGGCGAACCAGTTCTACAATCAGGCCAATCCCGAGGCGCATTACGCGACGACGGGGCCTGAGATTTGGGAGCAGACCGAGGGGAAGGTCACGCATCTCATTGCTGGCGCTGGCACCGGCGGGACGATTACTGGTACGGGGCGCTATCTCAAGAAGATGAATCCCAAGGTGCAGGTAATCTGCGCCGATCCGATCGGCTCGATTCTCTCTGAGCTCTGGCGGAGTGATGGCACGCGTACGCCGGTGGGGGCACCGTATAAGGTAGAAGGAATTGGGCAGGATAAGCTGCCCGAGACGCTCGACATGAGCCTGATTGACGAGTTCCAGAATGTGAGCGATCGCGATGCTTTTGCGACGGCACGTCGGATGACGCGTGAAGAGGGGATGTTCATTGGCGGTTCGGCGGGATTGCTTGTGCATGCCGCGTTGTCTGTGGCGCGCCGTGTGAACGATCCAAACGCCTGCGTGGTCACCTTTCTGTGTGATACGGGCGAGCGCTATTTGTCGAAGCTGTACAACGACGAGTGGATGCGTGAGAACCAGATGCTCGATGTTGAGAAGGCGACGTTGCTGCAGATCATCGAAGGAAAGTCCTCGAGCGGTGCGGGCGCGGTGGTCAGTCTTGCGCCGACGAACACCGTGCGACAGGCGATCACGCTGATGAGCCTGCATGATGTGTCGCAGTTGCCGGTGATGGATGGTGGGAACTGCGTGGGTTCGGTGAGCGATGGTGCGCTGGCGACCAAGGGGCTTGAGGATGTGAAGCTGTTGGAGCGTCCGGTGAGCAGTGTGATGGATTCCGCCTTCCCGGTGGTCGATGCTGGAACGCCGGTGGACGCCATTGTGAAGGTGCTGACCAAGGCCAACCCTGCGGTGCTCGTGCGCGTGGACGGCGAGATTCGCGGCATTGTGACACGAGGCGACATGTTACAGTTCCTGATGGCGCGGTAGGGCCAGCGCGTGCGCATTACGGTGCTCATGGGTGGGACCTCTTCCGAGCGCGATGTGTCGCTCGCGAGCGGCCTGCGTGTGGCGCAGGCGCTCCGGTCGCGTGGGCACACGGTGACTGCGGTCGACACCGTGCACGGTGCACTGACCGCGGCCGAAGAATCGGACATGTTGGCGTCTGGTGTGATGCGTACCTTGCCGCCGGAGCAGGAGGCGCTGATGCGCCTGTCTGCGACTGCGTTGCCGGCGACGGTGCGCGCGATGCCGCAGGCGGGCGATGTGGATGTTGTGTTCCTTGGCTTGCATGGCGGCCAGGGAGAGGACGGGACGATTCAGGCGCTGCTTGATCTGACCGGCGTGCCGTACACCGGGAGCGGGCATCTCGCGAGCGCGCTCGCGATGGACAAGGATCTCTCCAAGCGAATCTTGAAGGATGCCGACGTGCCGACACCGAAGTGGTGGATGGCGCGACTCGGGGAGAGCGACGCGTGGCGGACCGCCGAGTATGCGGCGGGGGCGGTGGCGGCGATTGGGATGCCGATGATTGTGAAGCCCAGCAAGCAGGGGTCGACCGTTGGGCTCTCGTTGGTGAAGCGCGAGGAGGATCTCGCGCCCGCGATTGCGGAGGCGTTCCGGTACGACGATGAAGTGATGATTGAGGAGTTTATTGCTGGGCGGGAGTTGACCGTTGGCGTGCTGGGGGATCACACGCTTCCGGTGGGGGAGATTATCCCCAAGCACGAGATTTACGATTACGAGTGCAAATACACCGCTGGGATGGCGGTTGAAGTGTTTCCGGCGGCGCTGTCGGATGCGGAGCGGACCGAGGTGCAGCGACTCGCGCTTGTGGCGTTTCGCGCGCTGAAGTTAGGTGGGTATGCGCGTATTGATTTCCGGATGGCGCATGATGGGACGTTCCATTGCCTTGAGGCGAACACGTTGCCTGGGATGACGGAGTTGAGTCTGATTCCGCAGGCAGCGGCGGCGGATGGGATTTTGTTTCCGGAGTTGTGTGAGCGGATTGTGGAGTTGGCGTTGCGGGGTCGGCTGTAGGGAGGGGATGGAGTATGGTGTTCGCACCGAGCGCAGTCTTTCGTATCAGCAGGATTCACTGACAGAACCAGCGATGTTTGACGCCGTTTTGCGTCGGATGCGCGCACCCGAGCCCATTGTATGCCACAGCCCGAATTGCTGGAGACGTTCCCGAACCCGTATGCGCGTCGCGATTACGAGATTTTTATGACCTGCCCGGAGTTCACCTCGCTCTGCCCGTTGGGCGGCGTGGAGAGCGACGCCACGGAGCTCGCGTTGCTCAAGGGTGGCGCGCCGGACTTTGCGACGATTAACATCACCTATGTGCCGGACAAGGTGTGTCTGGAGCTGAAGTCACTGAAGCTGTATCTGTGGAGCTTCCGCAACGACGGCATCTTCTATGAGCGGGTAGTGAACCGGATTTTGGATGATCTGGTGAAAGCGTCGAAGCCGCGGTCGATGACGGTGGTGGGAGATTTTAATATTCGTGGGGGGGTGAAGTCGGTGATTACGGCCAACCACACAGGAAAGAAGCGCAAGCGCTGATTCCTCTATGAGCTGAACGACAAAGAGTCGCACGGAATCGCGTGCGACTCTTTGTCGTTTGTGCGGTCCGGGCGCGGCTATTTGACGATCTGTGCGA
>JAPLKT010000153.1 GCA_026387895.1 Gemmatimonadota bacterium
CTCAAGCGCGACCTCTACGCGATGGCCGGTGACGCCATGCGTGGCCGCGAAGCGGGCACGCTCGACGAAATGCGCGGTTCTATGTGGGTCGCAGAACAACTGCGCGCCATTGGTGTGAAGCCGATTGGCGACGACGGCACCTACTTCCAGTGGTGGAACATGCGCCGCACGCGCGTCTCTACGGCGGCGAGTAGCGTGAAGAATGGCGGCAAGGCACTCGAACTTTGGAAGGACGTTGTTCCCACAGGAAATGCCGAAGCGGATGGCGCCGGCGCCGTGGTGTTTGTCGGCGACGGGAGCGACAGCACGGTCGACGTTCGCGGCAAGGTCGCGGTCGTCACGATGTCGGCACCGCCACGCGCCGTGCTGCAGGAAGGCACCAACACCTACGAATACCGCTACGCCACCAGCGCGATTCAATCGACGACGGCAAAGTTCCGCGGCCGTGGTGCTGCGGCCGTCGTGATCATTGCCGACTCAACCGCCGACATCGCGTTCGACGGCTATGCGGCCCTCCGCTCACGCGGCACCTATGACGTCGAAGGCGGCGTCCCGCGCTTCGCCCCGACGGCCGCTGGTGCCCCGGGCGCCGCGGGCGCCGCGGGCGGCGGTGGCCGCGGCGGCGCTGGTGGAGCCAATGGCGGCGGCGCGATGCCGTCCGTGGTGCTCCTTGCTCGCCGCAGTGCACTCGCGAGCTTCAAGAACGCGGGCACTATTGAAGCGCACATTCGCATGGAACGCTTCGACTCCCCGTCCGTCAACATCGTCGGCGTCATCAAGGGCACCGATCCGAAGCTCAAGGACGAATATGTCCTCTATAGCTCGCACCAGGACCACGACGGCGTGCGCTTTGAAACCCAAGGCGACTCTATTTGGAACGGCGCCGACGACAACGCCTCTGTCAGCGTTGCCCTGCTCGCCACGGCCCGCGCCTTCGCCAAGAACCCGGGCAAGCGCTCCGTCCTCTTCGTCTACCACGGCGCTGAAGAACGCGGACTCCTTGGCTCGCGCTATCACGCTGCGCATCCAGTGGTGCCGCTGCAGCAGATCGTCGCCGTGCTCAATGGCGACATGATCGGTCGCAACAACCCGGACTCGGCCTCCCTGCTGGGAATCCAGCCCCCGCACAAGAACTCGTCGGAGCTCGTGGACATGGCGCTCGCCGCCAACAACATGACCGGCAAGTTCAAGCTCGACTCGATCTGGGATCGTCCCACGCATCCGGAAGGGTGGTATTTCCGCTCCGACCACGTTCCGTACGCCCGCCTGAACGTCCCGGCCATCGAGTACTCGACCAACCTGCACCCGGACTACCACACGGTGCGCGACGACCCAAGTCGGATCGACTACGCCAAGCTGACCCGAATGACCCAGTGGATGTACCTCACCGGCTGGTACGTGGCGAACGTCGCCAAGCGCCCAGGCATCGACCCTGGGTTCAAGCTCGAACGGTAGCCCCATCGTAGGGCACTTCCTGATATTCCCAACGGGCGCTTTCGATACATTTCGAAAGCGCCCGTTGCGTTCTACCTTGCTCCGAGAATCCCCCCATGGCTAATCACCTCGCCGACCCCGATCACAACCCGTCGTTCACGAAGGGTGTCTTTCTCGGAGAGATCCGCGAATCGCTGATTTTTCCCTTTCCTGAACTGTCCAAAGAGGAATCGGAGAATCTCGCCGCCGTCCTCGATTCGTTCCGCTCCTGGGCAGCCGACACAGTCGACTCCAAGCAACTCGATCACGACGGCAAGTTCCCAGACGCCGTCCGCACGGGAATGGCCGAGCTCGGGATGATGGGAATGAATATCCCCGAAGCCTACGGTGGATTCGGCGCCTCGGCGCTGTTCTTTAGCCGTATGTTCGCCGAGGTGGGCACCACCGACCCCGCGCTCACGGTCTACTTTGGCGCGCACCAGTCGATTGGCTGCAAAGGGATTACCCTCTTCGGCACCGAAGGGCAGAAGCAACGCTGGCTCACCAAGTGCGCCACGGGTGAACTGATCGCGGCATTTTGCTTGACGGAAGCAGGCTCGGGCTCTGATGCGCAGGCGATGCGGTGCTCCGCAGTTCCGTCGGCTGACGGTTCGCATTACGTGCTCAACGGCGAAAAAATCTGGATCTCCAACGCGGGCTACGCTGGCGTCTTCACTGTATTCGCCAAAGTGCCGATCGAAATCGATGGTAAGATGAAGCAACGTGTCACCGCTTTCATCGTCGATGCGCACGCCGCAGGCATCACCCTCGGCGCCAACGAACAAAAGATGGGCATCAAGGCGAGCGACACGCGTACCGTGAGTTTCGAAAATGTTCGCGTCCCGGTCGAAGATCGCTTAGGCGATGTGGGCTCGGGCTTTAAGATTGCACTCGAAATCTTGAACAGTGGCCGACTGGGACTCGCCGCGGGTTCATCACGCGGTACGCGTGCAATTCTCGACCGTGCGCTCGTGTACGCCAAGGAGCGCGAGCAGTTTGGGCGCCCCATCGGCTCGTTCGAGATGATCCAGCGCAAGTTCGCGGTGACCGCCGCCGAGTGCTACGCTGCCGACGCCGCGTGGATGACCTGCGCCGCGATGGTCGATAAGGGAGGCATTGATTTTTCTCTCGAGACCGCCGCGTGCAAAGTGTATGCGAGCGAGCTCGCCTTCCGTGCCGCATGCGACGCACAGCAGATCGCCGGCGGCATCGGCTACTCCAAGGACTATCCGTACGAGCAGGCCGTGCGCGACAGCCGCATCAACTTGATCTTCGAGGGGACCAACGAGGTCCTGCGCGCGCTGATTGCGCTCTCCGGACTCCAGCAGCCTGGCGAAAGCCTCAAAGCGCTGGGCAAGGCATTCAAGGATCCCCTTCACTCGCTTGGCGCGATTGGATCGTATATCACAGGGCGCGTGAAGAAGCAGATTGTGACGCCTGAGTTCAGCATGGTGCATCCAGCGCTTAAAGAAGAAGCCGATATGGTGGCTGATGCCATCCACGGACTCGCCATCGCGGTGGAGAAGTGCTTGATCGAGAACGGAAAAGACATCATTGAGCGGCAGTTCCATCAAGAGCGGATGGCCAATGCTGCCATCGATATTTTCTTCTGCTCTGCGGCGCTCTCGCGCTGCACGTGGGCTATCCAGAAGGCAGGATCGGTGGAGGCCGCCGAGGCGGATATCGACAACGTGAAGGTTTTTGTGCCGATGGCTATGCGTCGGACCCGCCGCTATGTGCGCGCGCTCGAGAAGAACGGGGACGGCCGGCTGAAGAAGCTTGCCGAACGTGCGCTCGCGACCGGCACGCTCACCGTGCAGACGCCCACGGACGCGTAAGCCGCACAGCTGCTGGAATGCACCGCGGGCGCCGTGCATCTCTGCATGGCGCCCGCGGTGCAATTCGATCGTGAGACGTTAGGCCGTCACAAACGCCGTCGGCCACTCTGCCTTATCGGAATCCTCTTCGTAGAGCTTGTCGAGGTTCACGACGATATTCGTTCCGTCCTTGCGCACCTGATAGCGGTCCATGGAGCGCGTAGCGCGCCCCTCGATATACTTACCGTCCGGCGCGTACTTGGACTTGTGCTTGGGGCACTGGAATCTGTTGTCGCCCGGCAGCCACTTGAGCGCCGTATTCTGGTGCGGGCAGGAGAGCGCAAAGGCATAGACCTTCCCCGCGGCGCGCGCCAAGATGACTTCTTTGTCCTTGTCGACGGTCACGCCGTCGGCAGCGGGCATTGCATACTTGGATTCGGCCATCGACGATTCGAGCGCCGAGATGAGCCGAAGCGGCATCGCGTCAGCGGTGCTGCTGATGGCCATCAAGGCTGCGGCGGCCATCGCTGCGTCGCGCAGGAAGGACCGACGTCCTACTTCACATCCGGTGCAGTTCTCGTCGCTCATGTTCGATGGAAATAATGTTTAGGCTGCGCTCATGAGCGCGACGCCAATCAGTGCTGTCCACAGCCACAGAAACAGGCTTGCCCGCGCACCAATCGCAAAACGCCCCCACAGTGTGTTCTCTGTGGACGGGTTCTTAGCCAGCGCCTGCTCCGTCTTCTGGACCATGAAACCATTCGCCATCAACAGCACGAACGAGCTCATTTTTACGTAATACACCGGCGACGATAAGAAGGTCTCCGCATCGGCGAGCATCATGAGCATGCCGGAGATCACCACAATCGTCAGCGATGTGAGCACCGGGCGATGAATCGACGAAAAATCCGCCAATACCCGGTGGCGATCTTCGTCGCTCCCCTTGATCGCACGGAGTGCGGAACGGTCGGACGCCATCGCAAAGCCACCGCCCACCATGATCCCTGCGATATGGCCAAAGGTGACCACCGTTGCGAGCGGCTTCGAGTGCCCGTACAGATCCGCCCACGGCTTGGCTATTCCGACAATTGTTTCAATGAGCGACATCCGAAACTCCTCATTCAGGCGTCAACCGGAGCAAGGGGCGCCGGTGTATGCTGCACGAACAGTCTGGAAAGCTAGCGCTTGGTCGGGACGAACACACGGCGGGCTCGCGAGGGTACCGTACGTACCGACCATACTGCGAACCGTCTATCACCCGTCGCCGCGTCCCCTGCCTCCCGCTGAGCTCCCCGGCACACTCACAGTCACCGTCCCTTTGGCACTGTCGTACACCGTGGCAAATGCGATGAGCGCGCTGGTCGACTGACCCCCCGTCCACGCGCCCGTCGACGCAAAACGCGCCCCGTGGTTCGGGCAGGAGAAGGTACCGGACGTGATTTGTACGGTCGTTCCTTGGTGCGGGCAGGTCATCGACAACGCCGTAAATGCCGTGGCGCTTGTCCGTACCAGCGCCACGGGCGTGCCCGTGCCACCATCCACGCGTGCGATGCCGCCCACAGTCGCCAGCGCGGGAAAGGCGCTCAGTGTGACCACGAGCGACGACGGATTCGTCGGTGTCACCGGCGTGGTCACCGGTGTGCCGGCAATCGTCAGGATCCCCGTAGTCGCATCGTACTTCGTGGTATAGCTCACAAGGTTCCCGGTGACCTGCCCGCCAGCCCAGACGCCCGACGCGTTGAATCGTGCGCCATGGTTGGGGCAGGTGAAACCCGTTGCCGAGACACTCACTGTAGTCCCCTGGTGCGGACACGACAGGGAGAACGCGGTATACGCCGCCGTGGCAGTGCGGACCACAGCGAGCGGCGCGCCCGTGCCGTTGTCGATGCGTGCAATCCCACCCACCGCATTGAGTGCCGGGAAGTTGGAAACCTTGACCCCAACTCCAGCCCCAGGGCTCAGGGTCGCCGGTGCGACCGCGTCCCACACCCCGGTGCCGCACGCCTCAGCCAGCAGCGCCGCGACCACGACCAAGGATCCCTGCGCAACAAATGTTCGGCGGTCCACACCACCGGCCCCACACCCGCAGCGTCCCCCGCATCCAGCCGATGCCACTCCGTCAATATCGGCCATGGGTGTCAGTCCTGTCGAAAGGGTTTGAGCATCATGACCCACGACGTCACCGCCAACGATCCGGAAATGATGGCCGCCTGCCTATGGCGATCCCGGACATCCCCATTTTGCTTGGCCTGCCCCGACACCATGCCAACGTAGGTAAAGCCCGCATCCGCCAGCAGCATCAGCGCCGAATGGGTGGTACGCCATCCCCTGCCGTTCGGATCCGCTCGCCCTTCCCACCAGTTCCAGGCCCCAGTCACCGTATTGGTCGCAAACAACGCCGCCACACCCGTCGCAAGGATAGGATGGGTGGTCTTCACCCACTGCGGTGCATCGGTTCCTTTTGTAATCAACGTGGTGCCCATCACATACTGCCCCACAAACAGCGGGAGCATGGCCCAGCTCGCGTAGCGGTGAATCGTCAACCGCTTCTCGTACCAGTCGCTGTACTCAATCGCCACCGCTTTCTTTTTGGGCTTGATGGTGTCGCGGGCAATCACGAGCAACGGGTCTGGACTTGGCTCCACCCGCGGCGCGCCAACCGCTGCAAACAGCGGGCGCTCGGGCACATCAAGACGTGGAGCCGTAGCAGCCGTGGTGTCGGTTGCCTGCACCAGCAACGCCAAAACCAGATGAATCATCGTGGGGATTCGGGAAAGAGAAACACCGCGCGTGTACAGGACACCGGCCAGCACCCACGACGTCGTGGCCAGCGCTCAGGCTAGATTACAGAGTAAGCGTACCGACAAAACGACGTCAGCACCATGAAACAAGATAACGCTTGTGTCACAGCCTCATTCTACGTGGGGATGATCACCCGCTCTGTGACGCACCGCACACTGCGCTGGCACAGATCGCGCAAAATCTAACACTTCATACACCGGTTGTGACGGGGCCTGCAGTCCTCCCAGTCCGCCGCGCAATCTCTCCCCCGTGACTCTTCTCTCCCTCTCCAGCGTCGGCATCGAATTCGGTGCCACCACCCTCCTCGACGGGGTGACCTTTACCGTCGCCAAGGGGGAGCGCTGGGGCATCGTAGGCCGTAACGGCTGCGGAAAGACCTCCGTCTTTAAGGTCATCACGGGTGCGCTCACGCCCACCACGGGAGCGGTCGCGCGCATGCCAGGGCTGCGCGTCTCCCTTCTCGACCAGCATCGCGACTTCGGCGACGCCACCACGGTCTGGGCCGCGGCCGCACGCACCTACGCCGAGGTGATGCAGCTCGAAATCACCCTC
>JAPLKT010000075.1 GCA_026387895.1 Gemmatimonadota bacterium
GAGATGCCCGCCCTGCGAGAGGTCGAGCCCAAGCACGGTGTCGCCTGGCTTCAGGAACGCCAAGTACACGGCAAAGTTCGCCGACGCCCCCGAATGCGGCTGCACATTCGCGTGCTCCGCACCGAACAGCTGCTTCACACGGTCAATCGCCAGCTGCTCCACCTTGTCCACCACTTCGCAGCCGCCGTAATAGCGCTTTCCCGGCAGTCCTTCGGCGTACTTATTCGTGAGCGCTGAGCCCGTGGCTTCCATAACCGCCGGCGACACGAAGTTCTCGCTCGCAATAAGCTCGAGCCCGTCGCTTTGGCGCGCGATCTCCTCTGAGATCAGGTGCGCAACTTCGGGATCCGTCTGCTTGAGGGCCGTTCCCGGCTGCGCACGGTCCCACGCGGGCCATCCACTCATGACGCCTCCGGTAGTTCGATCTTTTCAACGCGCCGTTCGTGGCGCCCACCCTCGAAAGGCGTCTCCAACCACGCCTTCAACGTTGCAATCGCATCTTCTTCCGAAATGAAGCGCGCCGGCAGGACGAGCACGTTCGCGTTGTTGTGCTGACGCGCGAGCGCGGCAATCTCCGGCGTCCACGCCACCGCCGCCCGCACCTGCGGGTGGCGATTGGCGGCGTACGACATACCCAACCCGGTCCCGCAGGGCAGCACCCCGCGCGCGGCCTCGCCCGTCTCTACCGCGTGGGCCACCGGATGCGCGTAGTCCGCGTAATCGGTGGATGCGGCGGAATGCGTGCCCATGTCCTGCACTTCGAAGCCGAGGCGCGCGAGCGCCTCGGCAATCTTCCCCTTCATTTCGAAGCCGGCGTGGTCAGCGCCAATCGGGATGCGCTCAGCCATTTAGCCCTTCCGTGGCCACTGCGGCCAGGTGCGGACCATGCCCTTCACCGACGCAATACGCGCTTCGGCGAGCTTGTCCGCGGCTTCGAACGTCGGAATCGACTGCTCCTTGGCAATCTTGTACACGCCGAGTGTCGTGTCGAAAATCTCGTCCGCCTTGTGCAGCGCCCGCTCGCGCGTCCAGCCGGCGAGCTCGCTGTACACGTTGATCACGCCGCCGGCGTTTGCCACAAAGTCTGGCGCGTACATGATGCCGCGCGACTCGAGCGCCTCGCCATGCTTGCGAGCTTCGAGCAACACATTGTTGGCGCCGCCGCAGACGATCTCGACCTTAAGCATCGGGATCGTCTCGTCGTTGATGATCGCACCGAGTGCGCAGGGGGCAAAGATATCGGCCTTGGCGCTGTAGATCTCATTGCCCTCCACAACCTTGGCGCCAGTGGCGTCCACAACGGCCTTGATCTTATCGGCACGGATGTCGCTCACAATCAGCTTTGCGCCCACCGCGTGCAGTTCCTTGGCCAGGTAGGTGCCAACATTGCCGCACCCTTGGATCGTCACGGTCTTGCCATTCAGGTCCGACGAGCCCCACCGCGCCTGCGCCGACGCCTGGATCGAACGAAACACACCGCGCGCTGTTACCGGCGAGGGATCACCCGACTTGGTCGCAAGCCCGGCGACGTAGTCCGTCTCCATGTGCACGTAGTCCATGTCGCCCGTGCTGGTGCCCACATCTTCGGCCGTCACATAGCGACCACCGAGCGACTCCACAAACCGACCGTGCGCGCGGAAAATCATTTCGCGATTCGCCGTGCGGTTGTCGCCCAGAATCACCGCTTTGCCGCCGCCGAGGTTCAGGCCGGCCACGGCATTCTTGTAGCTCATACCGCGCGAGAGACGGAGCGCATCGGTCATCGCCTCGTCGTCGTTGGCATAGCTCCAGAAGCGCGTGCCGCCGAGGGCCGGTCCGAGGGTCGTGTCGTGAATGGCGATAATGCCGCGGTAGCCGGAGGCTTTGTCGTAGCAGCACACCACCTGCTCGTGCCCGAGGGATTCCAGCGTATCGAAGAGCTTCATGAGTCAGATATGGTAAAGAGGATGGGTCGTACGTTGCGTGCTGCGGTTACTTCCCGAGTGAACGGCCGATCACGATGCGCTGAATCTCGGACGTGCCCTCGTAGATCTCGGTGACTTTTGCGTCGCGGAACAAGCGCTCCACCGGATAATCCTTGGTGTAGCCATAGCCACCGAACACTTGGATCGCCTGGGTGGTCACCCACATGGCGGTCTCACTGGCAAACAGCTTGCACATGGACGCCTCTGGCCCCACCGCCTCGCCACGATCCTTTGCGGCCGCGACGGTGTGCAACAGCGCTCTCGCGGCGGTCACGCGGGTGGCCATGTCGGCGAGCTTGAACTGAATGCCTTGGAACTCGCGGATCGGCGTGCCGAACTGCTGCCGTTCGCCCGCGTATGCGATACTGGCATCGAGTGCGGCCTGCGCAATCCCGATAGCCTGCGCCGCGATCCCGAGACGCCCATGCTCGAGCGATTGCATGGCGTACTGGAATCCTTTCCCTTCCTCGCCCAGCAAGCGATCAGCGGGCACGCGAAGGTTGTCAAACACGAGCTGCACCGTGGGGGAGGCGCGCAGCCCCATCTTGTTCTCCTTCTTGCTCACACCAAAGCCCGGGAGATCAGGGGTAATGATGAAGGTCGAAATCCCCTTCCCCCCGCGCCGGTCGTCGGGGGTGTCAGTGCGCGCCATGGCCATGATCACGCCGGCGTTGCCGCCGTTCGTGACCCAGGCCTTGGTGCCATTCAAGATGTAATGGTCGCCGTCGCGCACAGCCTGCGTGCGCAGCGCCGACGCATCGGAGCCAGCCTCTGGCTCTGACAAGGCAAACGCGCCGAGCATCGTCCCCTGCGCCATCGGTGCCAAGAACTGCGTCTTTTGCGCATCGCTCCCGAAGTGCAAGAGCATTTGCGTCGGGAGCGAGTTGTGGACGCTGAGGAGCACGGCGGCCGAGGCATCGGCCTGTGCAATCTCCTCGAGCGCCAGCAGGTACGAGAGGCTATCGAGGCCGAGTCCACCGTGCGACTCGGGGATCAACATGCCGAGGAACCCGAGCGCGCCGAGTTTCTTGACCAGCGTATCGTCGAACTTCGACTCGGCGTCGAGCTCTGCTGCGCGCGGCGCGATCTCGCGTTGCGCGAACTCGCGCGCCATCGCTTGGATTTCGCGCTGTTCTGCGGTGAGCGCGGTGAGTGTGGTCACGCGTCGTTCAGGCGTAGGTGTAGAAGCCGCGGCCGCTCTTGCGACCCAACCAGCCAGCGGCCACGTATTTGCGGAGCAGCGGGCAGGCGCGGTACTTCGGATCGCCTAGGCCCGTGTGCAGCACGTCGAGGATCGCGACGCAGGTGTCGAGCCCGATCAAGTCGGCCAGCGCGAGCGGGCCCATCGGGTGGTTCATCCCCAGCTTCATCACCGTATCAACCGCTTCCGGCGTGCCGACCCCTTCCATGACGCAGAAGACGGCCTCGTTGATCATCGGCATCAGAATGCGATTGGCGACGAAGCCCGGGTAATCGTTCACCTCGACCGGCGTCTTGCCCACCGCCTTCGAGAGTTCCACCACGCGGGCGGTGGTTGCGTCGCTGGTGGCAAGCCCGCGGATGATCTCCACGAGCTGCATCACCGGCACCGGATTCATAAAGTGCATACCGATCACCTGCTCGGGGCGCTTGGTCTGCGCGGCGATTTCGGTGATCGAAATGGAGCTCGTGTTGGTGGCGAGGATCGTGCCGGCGGGCGCCAAGCGGTCGAGGTCGGCGAAGATCTTGAACTTGAGCGTCACATTCTCGGTCGCCGCCTCAATGGCCACCGAGGCATTGGCCACGGCGCCCAAATCGGTGTTCGTGCTCAGGCGTGCGAGAATCGCGTCGCGGGCGGCCGCGTCGAGCGTCCCTTTCTTGATCTGCCGTTCGAGGTTCTTCTCGATCGTGCTCTTGCCCTTCGCGAGCGCGCCCTCGGAGACGTCAATCATCGTCACGGTGAGCCCCGCCTGGGCGCACACGTGCGCGATACCGTTCCCCATTTGTCCGGCGCCAATCACCGCGATCATTTCACTCATAAATAGTCCTAGCGCTCCAAGTGGATCAGGAGGCGTCCGCCGACACTCGGGGACGCCGCAACAGTAGAAAAATAGCGACGAGCATGCCTACGGCGGCGCCGACCCCGCCCTCAGGTCCCCAGCTCCCACCGGTGAGCCATGCCGGCCCATGATCGGCCAGCTGGTACCACGGGGTCGGGAGGGCCAACCCGCTCACTGGTGCGTGAAGGACTGAGATCTGCGACAAGTTCCACGCCAGATGCGCCGCCGTCGCCGCATACAGGCTGCCGAACTGCAACCGGACAACGGCCAGGAAAATCCCTGCCAGTGTTACGCAGGCAATGCTCCAGGCGCTTGGGTCGGGGTTTCCTATGTGCATAATCCCAAAAATCATGGCTGTTCCGGCCACCGCCCACTGCTCGCCCGCCCCTTCGCGAATGGCGGTAAAGAGATACCCGCGCACCAAGAGCTCCTCCGAGAAGGCCGACGGAATCAGCTGCGCGCAGGCCACCAGCAGTGCACTCTGCCACGACTCCGTGACCGCTGCGGGCTCAATAGAGAAACGCCCCGCCTGTAGCAGCAGTGCCGTGGGCAGCAGAATGGCCACCGACCCCACCGCGAGCCCCGGGCCAATGCAGCGCCAGCGCAGCGCCGCCCGATCGAGCCCTACGGAGCCCCATCCACTAATCCGATTGCCGTCAAAAATGCGCATGGCCAGCGCGGTCCCGATTAGCACCGCGACCAGGTCCCACCAGCCGGCGATCCCCAAGCGCTCTTCGCGGGCGAGATCCACCAGCGAGGTCATCTGCACAATCGGCACGAGAATCGCCCCGACCGCCCCGCCTGCGAGCACCACGAGCGCCGCAAAGCCGAGCGCGCGCCACGGTGCCCGAACGGCACCGGCCTCCGTGTACCACGGCGACGGGGTATTCACGGAGGCCGTGTCAGAGCCGCGAGTGCGCGAACGCGTCCGAGTGACGTCGTGTTAGACGCACTCGATGGACAGAGCCACCGCGTTGCCGCCGCCCAAGCACAGCGTCGCCAACCCGGTGCGCTGTCCGCGGTCCTTGAGCGCATGCAGCAACGTCACCAGCACGCGCGCCCCGCTCGACCCAATGGGGTGCCCAAGCGCGATCGCGCCGCCGTGCACATTCACCCGCGTCGGATCCCAGCCGAGCCCGTCGCCGTCCGCGAGCGCCTGGCTCGCGAAGGCTTCGTTGGCTTCAATCAGATCGTAGTCGCCAATGGTCGCGCCGGTCTTCCGCATCAGGTTCTGCACTGCCAGAATCGGCGCAAAGAACAGATCCTTGGGCTCCGTGCCGCCGCTCGCGTAGCCGGTGATGCGTGCCAAGATCTGCAATCCGTGCGCCGTGGCGAACGCCTCACTCACAACCACGAGCGCCGATCCACCGTCGCTCAAGCCTGGCGCGTTGCCGGCGGTGACGGTGAGCTCTTCGGGCTTCATGTCCTTGGGCGCGTCCTTGGGGAACGCCGGGCGCAGCTTGGCGAGCGCCTCGAGGTTCGTATCCTTGCGCGGGCTCTCGTCGGTATCGATCACGGTCGAGCCCTTCTTTCCTGCAATCTCCACCGCCGCGATCTCGGCCTTGAACTTCCCACCTTCGATGGCGGCAACAGCCTCCACCCATGTGCACATGGCCGAAGGCGCACCAGAGGCCATCCTTGATCAGGCCGTCGGGCATTGCCTGCTCACCGAACTTCACGCCGTTGCGCAGCCCGTTCACATAGAAGGGGGCATTGCTCATGGACTCCATACCACCGGCCACAAAGGCCTGTCCGTCGCCCGCCTTGATGGCCTGCGCCGCGAGCATCACCGCCTGCAGCCCGGAGCCGCAGACCTTGTTGACGGTGTAGGCGGGCACATGCGCGGGAACACCACCCTTCATGGCGGCCTGGCGCGCGGGCGCCTGCCCCACACCGGCCTGCACGACATTGCCCATGATGACTTCGTCGATCAGCGACGCATCGATGCCGCTGCGCTGCAACGCCGCGCGGATCGCGACGGCACCAAGCTCGGGAGCGGTGAGCGGTGCCAGACCGCCGAGGAAACGTCCAATAGGCGTACGAGCGCCGGAAACGA
>JAPLKT010000025.1:0-51555 GCA_026387895.1 Gemmatimonadota bacterium
TGGATGCCATCTACTCTATACCCAAGCAGCCATTAAAACAAAAATCACCCGCAGTTGTCATCATGCACTCAACTGGTGGCGATCGAGATGCCGCCGCTTGGGCCCCGCCTTCGGAAGCAGAGATTCCCAACGATTCGCTCGGTGCCTCGATCCGCCGTGGGCTCGCCTTGCTCCGATTTACTCCCGAGAGTCTGCCGACGTATGCGACGTCGAACCTGCGCTGCACGAGCTGTCACCAGCTCGACGGGCGCAAAGCGACGTCCGCGCCGCTCACGGGCGCGCATGCGCGGTTCCCCAAGTATCTGACGCGATCGGGCGCTGTGATCGCACTCGCGGATCGTGTGAACTATTGCTTCACCCGTTCGCTGGCGGGGAATGCGATTCCCTCGGATAGCCGCGAGATGGAAGACATTCTCGCCTACCTGGCGTTCATCAGTAAAGGTGTGCCCATCGGCGCCAAGGTGATGGGGGCTGACGGGCTGCTGGCAATGAAAGACTCGCTCGCCGGCGATACCGCGCGCGGACGCGTCGTTTTTGAGACAAGTTGTGTGGTCTGCCATCAAAAGGACGGGGCCGGCTCCGGCGCGATTCCCTCACTCTGGGGCGCCAAATCCTATTCGATTGGCGCGTCGATGGCACGGGTCGAGCGGGCGGCGAGCTTTATTTGGCACAACATGCCGCAGACCGCGCCTGGCTCGCTCACCACCCAGCAAGCCTTCGACGTTGCGGCGTTCATCAACTCGCACGAACGTCCTGACTCGCCGGGCAAGGACGGCGACTGGCCCATTGGCGGTGCGCCGCGCGATGTGCCCTATGCCACGAAGGGACATGCCGCGTTCAACCCACCCGCGCGACTCGTGCCGCGCGGCAACCCACAGGGTGCGCTCGTGCCCGCGCCCACTCGTATCGGGCGCACTTCCCGAGGAGCTGCCCATGACTGATCCGGAGTCGAAGGAAGGCGCCGCACTCACGCGCCGCGACCTGCTGCGCGGTGCAGCGGTCGCCGGTGGCGCCGCGTTGGTCGGCATCCCTGCGGTCGCGCGATCGCAGGCACAGGCCTTGGCGCCCGTAGTGCCGCCCTTAGTGCCGCAGGTGCTGCCGCCGATCCCCGCGGACGCCACGAAACTGCTGGGTACGCCGACGTCGCCGGTGGGCACTCGCTCCCGATTCGTGACGGCATCGCGCGCACCGACGGGCGAAGTGACCGGGACGTCGTTCACACCGTTGCAGGATCTGACGGGGACCATCACGCCGTCGGATTTGCACTTCGAGCGACACCACGCCGGCATTCCGCTGCTGGATCCCGCGCGGCACACGCTCACGGTGCACGGCATGGTGGATCGCCCCATGGCGTTTACGGTGGACGAGCTGCGGCGCTTCCCGCAGGTGACGCGGGTCCATTTTGTGGAGTGCTCAGGCAATGGACGGGGTGCCTACCGCGATCCGAAGCCTGAACTCACACCGCAGAAGATTGCCGGGATGACCAGCAACTCCGAGTGGACCGGTGTTCGACTGGCCGACATTATGAAAGAGGTGGGTGCGCAAGCATCAGCGCAGTGGTTCCTCGCCGAAGGGGGCGATGCCTGCCTGCTCGCGCGGAGCATCCCAATGCCCAAGGCATTTGACGATGCGTTGGTTGTGTGGGCGCAGAATGGCGAACCGTTGCGTCCCGAACAGGGCTATCCCATGCGATTGCTCCTACCGGGCTACGAAGGGAACGCGAACGTGAAATGGTTGCGCCGCCTTGAAGTGGGGATGCGGCCGTGGATGACCCGATGGGAGACGGCGAAGTACACCGATCCGCTCCCGGGTGGCATTGCGCGTCAGTTCAGTTTCGAGATGGATGCCAAATCGGTGATTACGTCACCGTGCGCGCCGCGCACGATCACGAAGGGGTGGAACCCGATCAGCGGGCTTGCCTGGAGTGGTCGCGGTCGCATTACGAAGGTCGAGGTCAGTACCGATAACGGCAAAAGCTGGCGCGAGGCCGAGTTGCAGGGGCCGTCGCTCCCCAAGGCGCATGTGCGCTTCGCGTATATGTGGGAGTGGAAGGGAAGCGAACAGGTGCTGCTCTCTCGCGCAACCGACGAGACGGGCTACGTACAACCCACTCGTGCGAAGCTTATTGAAGTGCGTGGGAAGGGAACGGACTATCATTTCAATCCGATCTATGGTTGGCGAATTGCCACCGACGGCGCCATCACCTTCCACGGGGAGAGCTGAGCATGCGCGCGATTCAGAGCTGCAGTCTCCGCGTTCGTGTGTTACCGGCAGCGCTCCTCGTACTTGCCGCGTGCGGTGGAAAGCCGGGCGGCGACACACCAGCTCGCTACGGCATTGGCCGCGCGGCCACGACGCAAGAGATCGCCGCCATCGACATCGATGTGGGTCCCGACGGCGCGGGACTGCCCGCGGGCAAAGGGAGTGTGAGTGACGGCGCGGCGATCTACGCCACAAAATGCGCGCAGTGCCATGGCCAAAAGGGCGAAGGCATGCCCCCCGCGTATCCGGCGATGGTCGGCCGTGATTCCGCGGGTGAAAAATTTGGGTTCGCCAAGGACGCCAAGATTGCGAAGACGATCGGCAACTACTGGTCCAACGCGACCACGGTGTTCGACTACATCCGACGCGCGATGCCGCACACCGCGCCGGGCTCGCTGACCAACGATGAGGTCTACGCCCTCACCGCGCATTTGCTCTCGGCCAATGGGTTGCTTCCCGCCACGGCGACGCTCGATTCCGCCTCGCTCATGCAGGTGAAGATGCCTGCGGCCGGACATTTCGTGCCCGACAATCGACGCGGCGGCGGCACCATCCGCTGAGGGCGGTCCGGGATGCACGAAGGGGCGGCTCCGTCACCGGAGCCGCCCCTTCGTCGTGCGAAGCACCTCACCAGCCAACGCGACGGCCGAAGATCACCTTCAGGATGTTGTGGTCACCGCTGCCGGCGGCCAGCACGCCGTAGCCGACGTTCAGTTCCCACTCTGGTCCGAGGTCGAAGTCGAGCGTCGGATAAATCATGTGCGACTGGTCGGCCGCGGCAGCCATCCGCTTGAGCGAACCGGTGCCGCCAAAATATTCGATCCCCGCGGAGATCTTATCGTTGAGCTCCCACTGGAGCTTCACTGCGGGCGCGAACATCATCCCGTCGAGTCCTTTGCCAGCGTCTGGCCCTTTGACCGACCAGCCGATGGTTGGGTTGATCGACCAGTAGAACTTGCCGATGGTTTGATCGATAATCGGACGGAACTCCACACCTAGCTCGCTGTCATCGAACGCCTTGTTCGTGGGGCCGAACTCCGTCGACAGACTCAGCCCGACCGGGAGCTTCCATGACTCCGGCGCGCGGATGCGCGGACGAATATGCGTGCCCACAAACCGATAGCCGTCGGAGCCGCGAGCGCTGGTAAAGACATAGAAGCCGACTTCGAAGATGTCGCTGAAGCCGTGCGTGATCTCCAGCGTCTCGTGGAAGGCGCCGTTGGTGGCGAGCAAGCTTCCCGTGCGGGCGGTGCTCCCCGATCCGGTGAAGTTGCTGTGGAGCTCAAAGACCGTGGTCCCCTTCTTGGTGGTTTCAGAGGGGTAGACCTGGATCTCATAGTTTTCCTGTGCGGCGGCTAGGGCCGGCAAGGCACAGGACAGGGCGAGCGCAAAACGCGCAACGGTAAGAATTCGCATGCCAAAAGATACGCAGTGGCCGCGACAGCGGGAGGGACTAAAATCAGTATCATCCGTTCGTCGAGCGGGTTGGCCGGGGCATGCGGCCCCGGGGCGCGATTCGTACATCGCGAACACGGGGCACCATGATATCTTTTAGAGAATGCTAACTCCGCCATCGGGACCGACTACACCAGGGGCGTTCGCCTCCTCATCGTCCGCAGCGGCTGGAACGCTGCCGACGCCGGAGCTGGTGCCCGTCGACGAACAGGTGACCGGCCTCGCGATTTGGGCGGTGGTGTTCGCGGGCGGAATTGGATCCCGCTTCTGGCCGCTCAGCACACCGACGCGCCCCAAACCGTTGCTCGCCCTGGTCACCGGTCGGACCCTGCTCGAGGACACCGTCGGGCGCCTGCAGCCGCTGATTCCCCCTGAGCGCGTGCTCGTCGTCACGAGCGCCGACATCGCGCCGGCGATTCGTACCGCCATCCACGACGTGCCCGACGCGAACGTCCTGGTCGAGCCGCGCCCGCTCGGCACAGCGGCCGCGCTCGCGTGGGCGGCGCAGGAGATTGCACGTCGTGCGGGTCCGAACACGGCCTTTGTCGCACTGCACTGTGACCTCGCGATTGGATTCCCTGGCGTGTTCCGTGACATGATCCACCGCGCGGCCGCGGTGGCGCATCGCGAACGTGCGATTGTCGCCATCGGCGTCACGCCGACGCGCGCGGATCCGCATTTTGGCTACCTCCGGACTGGGGCATTGCTCGACGCCGACGCGCCGCTCGATCGTGGCGGGTCGGCCATCGTCGACGGGTTCGAAGAAAAACCCGATGCAGCGCGCGCGGCCGAGTTGATTGCGCAAGACGCGCGCTGGCACTCGGGGGCCTTCGTCGCCGATGCACAGACGGCACTGGCGCAACTCGCGCGCTACACACCAGAAATTGCATCGGGACTCGACCAACTCGCGCACGGCGATGTCGACGGATGGGTCGCCCGTCTTGGCGACTCTGTGTCGATTGAGCGCGGCCTGCTGGAACGCGTCGAGCGACTGCTTGTGGTCAGTGGGGACGTCGCGTGGGACGACATCGGCACCTGGGCGAGTCTCCGGCGCGCGCGGGATCTCGACGACGACGGCAATGGGGCGCTTGGGCGCGTCTCCTTCGTGGACAGCGAGAACAATATTGTGCACGCCGAAGGGGGCACGGTGGTCCTCTACGGGGTCGAACGGCTCCTCGTCGTGACGCTCCCCGGGCTGACCTTCGTCACGACGCTCGATCGCGCCAATGATCTCAAGCCGTTGCTCGACGCGCTGCCGGGGAGCGTCAGGATTCACCCAGGGGTGACGGTTCAGCGAGAGGGGTAGCAGAACTCGAAATCGGTCCGCTATATTTATGAATAATCAATGAATATTGCGGAGATATTTGCGTCACGACTGGCGGAAATGTCGATGTGCTCAGCCTCAGGAGCTCGATGCCGAATCTACGTGCAACCTTCGCAGCGTGCCTTGCCATCGCGGGGTTCGCGCCCGCGCTCGTCTTGGCGCAGCAGGTCGGACGCGACACCGCCACGCTGGCGCCCGTGACCGTCACCGGGGGGCGTATCACGACCCCGCTGTTCAAGACGCCACTCGCCGTCACACAACTTCAGAAATCGGAATGGGCCGGGAAATCTGGCTACGCGATCAGCGATGCCCTGTCGCTGGTGCCGGGCGTTCTGGCGCAATCGCGCTATGGCTCCGGCGACGTGCGGCTGACCATCCGCGGCTTTGGCTCGCGCGGAGCAGGTGATCGTTCCAACTCGGGGACTTCGCGCGGCGTCCGTGTGCTGTTGAACGGCATCCCTGAGACCGAGCCCGATGGTCGCACCAGTTTTGACGCACTCGATTTAGCGACGGTGTCGCGCATCGAGGTCGTCCGCTCAAATGCGTCGGCGCTGTGGGGCAACGCGGCGGGCGGCGTGGTGAACTTCACCACCGTACCTGATTTCACGCACGACTTCCTGTCGCCAACGCTGCAGTACGGCACCTTCGGACTCAAGCGGGCCTCGCTTGGGACGGGTATGCTCGTGGGGCAGGGGAAGCTCTACGCAACCGCGGTGAGTACGACATTCGACGGGTGGCGCACGAACTCACAGGGCGACCGAACGCTGCTTGACGGCGGGGTCGTCACACCGATTGACAAGAACACAGATTTCGCCGCGTATCTCACGATGACGCGCAACAGATTCAACGTGCCGGGCCCGCTGTCGATGGCGCAGGTGGACGCGGACCCGCAGCAGGCGAACGCTACCTATCTCTCTCGTCGTGAACGTCGTGACAACGTGGTCGGCCGTCTCGGTCTCACGCTCGACCATCGGTTCGCAGGCGACCAGGGAATCAGTGCGATGTTGTTCATGACACCCAAGTACCTCCAGCGATCGGAGCGCGGCACGTATCGCGATTTCAATCGGTATCATCTCGGCGGCAACGCCGTGTACCGCACCGCAACCGATTTTGGCGACGGGATGAAGGGGACCCTGTCGATCGGGACTGATGTCGCGTATCAGGATGGGGCCATTCTCTTCTACGGACTCAGCGCCGCTGGGACGCGCGCCTCCAACCTCACCGATAACAAGCGGGAGGGCGCCAACAATTTCGGACTGTTCCTCAATCAGGACGTGGACCTCGGCGCCAAGTGGAGTGCGAGCCTCGGCGCGCGGTACGATGCGATTACCTACACGTACACCAGCAACGTGACGCTGAAGCTGAACACCACCAAAGGCTTCACGGGCGTGACGCCAAAGATCGGACTCAACTATCGATTCTCCTCGACGCACAGTCTGTATGCGAGCATCGGTGGCGGTGTCGAGGTTCCGGCGGGGAACGAGACGGATCCGTCGAGCGCATTCGGCCAGGATACCGTCACCAACATCAATCCGCTGCTCGAACCTGTTCGGTCGTTCACGTACGAAGTCGGAACGCGTCAGGTGCTCGCGCTTGGTCACGGGTTCTTCAAATCGGTCACGTACGATGCGGCCGCCTTCTGGACCAATGTGACCAACGAGATTGTCCCGTACCGCGGTGGGCGTTTTTACTTCACCGCTGGGCAGGCGCGTCGTTCAGGTGCCGAACTCGGCGCGACGATCCAAGCCGAGGGCGGATGGTCGCTGGCGACCGCACTTACGTTCATGAGCGCCAAGTACACCAGCTATGTGGTGGACTCTGTGCATTACGGAAAGCCCGGAAAAATGGCGGACTATTCCGGGAAGAACGTCGTCGGCATTCCTTCTGTGCTGACGAACGCGACTTTGGGCTGGGCACCGCAAGCGCTGAATGGACTGCGAGTCCAGTTGGGATTGCAGCACACCAGTGACTACACGGTGGACGATGCCAACAGCGTCAATGTTCCGGCGGCCACTGTGTTCAATGTCGGGCTCGTGAGTGAGCGTCCGTGGGTGCTTGGCGACGGCAAGCTCGGCCTCCGATCGTCATTCACCGTGCAGAACGCCACCGACAAACGCTTCATTGGCTCAGCGTTTTTGAATCCCGACGTCGTGGGCGGAATCCCGGTTGCATTTGAGCCTGGCTTACCGCGACAGTTCGTGCTTTCATTTACGCTCGAGCGACTTCACTAGCCGCGGGCGCCGCTCAGCTTGTAGCCTGAACGTGTTGGGGCGTATCTTGCGGTTGTCGCCGCGCGATACGCCCTTTCGCCTTCTGTGAGTTTAGCCTCCGTCATGAGCCAGCGCTCCGCCTTATTCTACCGCATCACCAACGGCATCCGCGTAACGGTGCGTCCGGTGTATCTGCAGGAACAGTCAATCCCGGAACAGCAGCAGTTCGTGTTCGCCTATTTCGTGCGCATCGAGAACGTGGGCACGCGCGCGGCGCAGTTGCTGTCCCGTCGCTGGCGCATCCACGATTCGTTCGGCGAAGACAGCGAAGTCGCGGGCGACGGTGTGGTAGGGGAGCAGCCGTCGCTGGCCGTCGGTGGGGTGCACGAGTACCAGAGCTTTTGCGTGCTCAAATCGCCGAGCGGTCACATGGAAGGCGAATATCACTTCGTGCGCGACGACGACGAGCACTTTGACGCGGAGATTCCCCGCTTCACACTCGCCGCCGACGAATGGCTGGGCAAGCAAAACTGATGCGCGTATGGTCACGCTGATGGCGGCTCAGCCCATTCGCGAGGCCGACATCGCCGCATGGCGGCGCGACACCCTGGGCTGTGCGCAGTGCACGCACTTGAACAGCGCCGGTGCCTCGCTCGTTCCGACACCGGTGCACGAGGCGGTGATTGGGCATCTCGAGTTAGAACGGCAAATCGGCGGCTACGAGGCGGCGGCCGCCGCCGCGCCGGGTATCGGCCGGTGCTATGACGACATCGCGGAGCTGATTGGTGCGCGCTCGTCGGAGATCGCCGTGGTGTCGAGTGCCACCGCAGCATTCGCACAGGCGCTGTCGAGTGTGTCGTTTACCGCCGGCGACACGATTGTTACGACCAACGCCGACTACATCTCCAATCAGTTGATGTTCTTGTCGCTTGCGCAGCGGTTCGGCGTGCAGGTGATCCGCGCCGAGGATGATGCGCGGGGTGGGGTAGCGCTGGGGTCGCTCCGTACGCTCGTGCGCCGTCACGCGCCCAAGCTCGTGTCGCTCACTTGGATTCCCACGAACTCGGGGCTGGTGCAGCCGGCTGCTGACGTCGGCGCGATCTGTGCGGAGGCTGGCGTTCCGTATCTGCTCGATGCCTGTCAGGCGGTAGGGCAGCTTCCGATTGATGTGACGCAACTCCAGTGCGATTTTCTCGCCGCCACGGCGCGGAAGTTCTTGCGTGGTCCGCGAGGGATCGGGTTCCTGTATGTGTCCGAGCGCATGCTTGCACGTGGAGCGCATCCGTTGTTCCTGGATATGCGCGGCGCGGCGTGGACGGCGAGTGACGTGTACGAACTCTTCGACGGTGCACGTCGATTCGAGCAGTGGGAACTCCCCTACGCTTTACTGCTCGGCATGGGTCGCGCGGCCCGCTACGCGATTGACGCGGGGGTGGAACGCACCGCCGGACGGGCCCATGCCCTGGCCGAGAGCCTGCGTCATGATCTCGCGTCACTCGCGGGAGCTCGTGTGCTCGACGAGGGGACGCAGCGCTGTGCCATCGTCTCGCTCGCGGTGGACGGGCGTGAGGCGTCGTCCCTTATGCACGCGCTTCGCGCCCGGGGCATTCACACGACCGCCCAGTCGCGCGCCGACGCCGTTATCGACCTGAGCCGAAAAGTGGCGGAGTCGACCCTCCGGATTTCGCCGCACTATTTCAACACCACCGCGGAACTCGAGCTCTTCCGCGGCGCCCTGGTCGACCTAATCAGCTCGCCAACGCACGAGATATAGCCTCCCAGCGCGGCTCGGCGTAACTTCACCGGGTGAGACGCCTTTGGGTTCTGCTCCTCGCCATCGCCTGCCGCTCCGCCACGGAGGGGCCGCGTGATCCGTCCGCCGTGAGCACGATCACGGTGTCGCTCGCCGCGGGTCGTGTGGCCATTGGTGGGAGTGTTCTCGCGAAAGCGGTGCTGAAGAACGGCGCTGGGGCGATCATCGCGGACGGACTCCCGGCGTGGAGTTCGTTGAACCCCACCATAGCGGTTATCGAAGCAAACGGGTTGATCACCGGAGTGGGGCTGGGAACCGCCACCATTCGTGCTTCTGTTGGGAGCGTGACCTCCGACGTGCAGGTTGTGGTGGTGAACCCGGTGGCGACCTCGCTCGTGATGACGCGTGACACCGCAACGGTGCTTTTCCCCAGTGGAACGTTGCAGTTACAGGCCAACGCGCGCGATGCCTCTGGTGCGCTGATTGCTCGTCCGGACATCATCTGGAGTTCTGCCACGCCGCTGATTGCCCGTGTGAGCGCCGCAGGACTGGTGACGCCGGTGGCCGCCGGTACTGCCGTCATACGCGCCTCGATGGACAGTGCGGTTGCTCAGGCGATCGTTTCGGTGCAGGTGGCTCCGGTAGCAAACGCGCCGACAATCACGGCAATCTCGCCCAGCTCGACACTCGTCCCCGGGGGGACCTACACACTCACCGGTGCGAACTTCGCGAATACCTCCTCGGGGAACGCGGTGGTCATCGACGGACTCCCCATGGTGGTGGGCTCGTCCTCGCTCACGAAGATGGTCATTACGCTGCCGAGCTCCGGCTTTTCCTGCGAGCCCACGCGCCAAGTCCTTATTCAGGTCACCGCGGGGGGCGTGACGGGTGGTGGTGCCGCCACATTGCAGGTCGCGAGCCCACGCACGCTACAGCCGGGGCAGTCCATTGTGCTCAGCGCCGCCAGCGATGTCCGCTGCAATGAGCTCGCGCTCACCGGCGGCCGTTATGTTGTGAGCGTCTATAACGCGAGCCGCTCGAGCATTACCCCAACAGCGCTCAACGCGGTGTCGGCGACGCTGCGCGGCGCCATTACAATCGGTGGTGGGCAGGTCGCAGCGGCTGCGAATCTCGCCGTGGCAGCGCCATCGGCTACGTCGCCCTCCAACACGACGCACCTCAATATCCTCGAGCGCAATCGCGGGATGTTGACTCGTGTTGCGGCGCGCAGTTCTTCGATCACGACCACGGCAAGCACCACCGTTGGCACCATCACGCCGGTCAAGCTGCCGAACCTCGACGCCGCAAACTTTTGCGTCTCGAGCATCGCCATCAACGCTCGAACAGTATTCGTCGGGCAGCGCGCGGTTATTCTCGAGGACACCAGCACGGTGTTTGGCGCACGCGCCACGCTCGCAGGGCAAATGGACGACTACTACCGGCGGCTCGGACAAGAGTTCGACGCTGTCATGTGGCCGCTCATCACGACGAACTTCGGCAATCCGCTCGCGATGGACGCCCAAATCGGCGGCGTCGGCAAAGTGATGATGGTCTTCTCACCGCGCATCAATGTGATGCAGCAACAGGCGGTGCAGGGCTTTGCGGTGAGCTGCGACCTCGACCCCACCCTGCCGAGTAGCAATGCGGGCGCGTTCTTTTACGCCATCGTTCCCACGAGTACCACGAGCGGCTACGCCAATGGCGAGTCGCGCGACAGCTGGCTCCGGCAAGTTCGAGCCACGGTGGTACACGAGGTCAAACACATCGCCACCTTCGCCGAGCGCCGGTCGCACGCGCTCTCGCTGGATCCGGTCCTTACTGATGTCTCGTGGGAGGAAGGCATGGCGCGCGTGGCCGAGGAACTTTATGCGCGCACGTTCTATCAATCGGCGGCCAAAGCAAATCTGCGCTACGCGACCTCGGTCGGGTGCGATCTCACCTTCCAAACCGTCGGTGCTGCCTGCCAGGATCGCCCTGAGCTGATGCAGCGCCACTTCGCAGCACTCTTCAGTGCGCTCTCAACGTCACAGTCGCTGAGCCCGCTGGGACGGGCGCAGGCCACCGACGTCAGTTTCTATGGCAGCGCCTGGTCGCTTCTGCGGTGGGCGATCGACCACTATGGTCCCACTGAGACGCAGTTCTTGACCGCCTTCACCACGGGCACGGCAACTGGTGTCCCTGCGCTCGAAGCGCGAACCGCCAGTCATCCGTGGGAAGAAATTCTTGGTGAATGGTCGCTCGCCATGTATCTCGATGATCTTCCCGGCTTCACCACCGCCAATGCACGCATTGATTTCCCGTCGTGGAATCTCCGCAACATCTTTTTGGGGTTGTGCGGCGATCTGGGACCGTGCACCACAACAAATGCGGTGCAACAGTACCCGCGCCCTATCCCACAGCAGCCGCGCGCGGTGAGCTTTGGCAACTTCACCTCAGTCATCACTGCGATGGTCGGCGGCGGCTATACACTCTTCGACCTCGGCGGAACACAAACGGCCCGCCAACTGCTCGAACTCAAAGGTCCGAACGGAACCGACCCGCCGTCCACCATGCGCATCGCGATCGCGCGGGTGCAATAGCGCGGCCGGACGAACAGACGGGGCGGCCACAACATGTGGCCGCCCCGTTGCCGTTCATGGCCGCTGCAATTAGTTCTCGCGCAGAGCCGCCATTGGCGTTTCGCGAAACACATCGCGGCTCGTCACCAGGCCAATCGTCACGGCAAGCCCCATCATCAAGGCCGCGATTCCTGCAGCGGCCGCGATCGCCGGTGAGAACGAGCCCTTGAACACAAAATGGATGAGCGCCCAGGCGCCGCCAAAGGAGAGTACCATCCCGGTCAGCGCGCCGAGGGCACCGAGTAGCGCGTACTCCACCAGTAGGATTCGCATAACCTGCGCCTGCGTGGCGCCGAGCGTTTTGAGTAGCACGCTTTCGCGCAGACGGTCTCGGCGCGTGGCGGCAACCGCACTGAATAGCACCGGAACTCCCATCGCCAAACTAAAGAGCGCGAGGAATCGCACGGCAAGGCTTACCTTCTCGATGATCTCTGTAACCGTTCGACGGACGAGCGAGAGGTCGACGCTCGACACATTCGGGAAGCGCGTAACGGTGCGACGCTGCAAACGCGCGATGGTCGTGTCAGCGCTGATCGAAGCCATCGTCACGAACTGTTTCGGCGCCGTGACGAGCCCTTTCGTCGCGAACACCGCGAAAAAATTCGGCTCGAACCGCCCCCAGGTGACGACGCGCAAGCTTGTGATCTGCGACAGGATCCGCACGCCCTGCACATCCCAGAGAATTCGGTCGCCGAGCGTCACCTTCAGTTGCGTCGCGACATCTTGGTCGAGCGAGAGCTCAGTGACGGAATCGGGGAGGGTCGCGGACCCGAACCACTTGCCGCTCACAATTTTCTCCGTGGAGACCACGGTGTCGCGATAGGTCGAGCGATACTCGCGGCGCAGGGTCCAGTGATTTGGCCGCATCGCATGCGCGGCGGCCCAGCGCACCCCGGTCACGCCGTTGATCTCGGCGACCTTCATCGTGACGATCGGCGAGTATCCCATCACATGCTGCCCTTCGGCGGCAAAGATGGAGTCGAGGCCCGCGCGCTGGTCCTCCTGAATGTCAAACAGGATCATGTTCGCCTTCGACTGCGCCGCGGTCACATTGAACTGGTTGAGCAGATTCGCCTGAACCAGAAACAGCGTGCTGACGAGAAACGAACCGAAGCCGAGTGCGAGAACCACAGTGCGCGTCTGGTTGCCGGGGCGATACAAGTTCGCAAGGCCCTGGCGCGCCACATACGGCCAGCGCGCCGATCCCATGCGGCGCGCAAGCCACGAGAGCCCCGTGGCGCTCAGGTAGAGCACCACCATGCTTCCCGCGATGCCACCGGCAAAGCCCGCGCCGCGCTTGAGCGAGCCCGCGCGCTCAAACGAGAGCGCCAGCACACTGCCGACCAATGCGACATTTACCAACTGCGTGGGGATGTCGCGCGCTCGCGCCCGGTCGAGTGCGTCGGCGTCACGGCGCAACGCCTGCAACGGCGACACGCGCCGAAGCCCCAGCAAAGGCCGCAGCGCGAACACCAAGGCCACCCACACGCCAATCCCGAGCCCTGTGAGCAGTGCCTTGGGGTCGAGCGCGACGCTCACGTCCACCGGCAAGAAATCCTTGAGCACCAGCGGCAGTCCAAACTGAATGGCCACGCCAAGCACCGCCCCCATCGCCGCACCGAGGAATCCCATCACGCTCGCCTGCAGCACATAAATCGCGAGCACCTGGCCGCTCGTGGCGCCCAAGCATCGGAGCACGGCCACGGTCTCGATTTTGCGAGTGACAAAGGCATTCACGCCGCTCGCCACACCAATCCCGCCGAGCAGCAATGCGATTAGTCCAACGATGCCGAGGAAGTCTGCGAGCTGTCCGATCGCTTCCGTGAAATTCGATTCGCGCTGCGTGACCGTCACCACGCGCACATTCTGTTTCTGCAATCGGGCACGGTACGCCTTCACCCAGTCGTCGCTCGCGATGTTCGACGGAAGCTTCACCAGCGCCTCATACGACGCGCGGCTGCCGAAGCCGAGGAGTTGTGTCTCGGCGGCGTACCGTTCGGCGATGTATACGCGCGGGCCAATCGCGGCGGCGAACCCCGGGTCCCCCGGCATCGCCTCGACGGCGCCGATAATCTCAAAGCGTCCGTAACCGATGGTCAGCGAGTCGCCGACCTGCGCGTCGAGTGCGATCAGCAATGCGGGGTCGACCACCGCGCGTCGGCCCGCCTGCACTTGTGACCAGCGTCCCGCCGGTGAAGTCTCCACCGCGCCATAGAAGGGATATCCGTCACCGATCGCCTTCACCTGCGCGAGTCGTGTGCCGCCCGAACGCTGCGCCAACACCATCGAGCCAAAGCTCACCACCCGTACGACGGGCGTGCCACGCGCGGCGATCGTGTCGAGTGCGCGCTGCGCATCTTCGGGGAACTGCGCGTTGTACGTGAACGACACATCGCCGCCCAGCAGCGTGCGCGACTGTGATTTGAGCGAACTCTGCACATTCGCCGCAAACGAATCGATCGCGACCAGCGCGGCGACGCCGAGTGAGATCGACGACATGTACAACAGCAGCCGACGGCGAGCCGTGCGGCTCTCGCGCCAGGCCAGACGCGGAATAGCGGACCAGCGCATCGCCATCAGGTGGCTCCGGTCATCCGATCTTCCACCACTTCGCCGTCGCGGAGTCGAATCACCCGCCCCGTGCGTTCGGCGAGCGCGATATCATGCGTGACGATCACCACGGTCGACCCCGACTCGCGGTTGAGTTCTTGGAGGAGTTCCACAATCCGCTCGCCGGTCGCGCCGTCGAGGTTGCCGGTGGGCTCGTCGGCAAACAGGATGCGCGGATTGTTCGAGAAGGCGCGCGCGATGGATACGCGTTGCTGCTCGCCCCCTGAGAGCTGAGCCGGGAAGTGCCCCGTGCGGTCGCTAAGCCCGACGCGCTGCAAGAGGTCGCGGGCGCGGTCGGCGGAGCCGTCCTCCCCGCGCAATTCTAGCGGCACCTGCACATTTTCCAATGCGGTGAGTGTCGGGATCAGCTGGAACGATTGAAAGATGAATCCGACTTTCTCACCGCGCAGGAGGGCGCGCTGGTCTTCGGTCATCCGCGTGATGTCCACGCCGTCAAGGCTGACGGCGCCATCACTCGGCGTGTCGAGGCCGGCGAGGAGGCCGAGGAGGGTCGTCTTGCCGCTCCCTGAGGGGCCGACGATCGCGACAAAGGCCCCCTGTGGGATGGAGAAGGAGACATGTTTCAGTACCGCCAGCCGGCCGTTGCCGCTCTGGTATTCTTTCGTGAGGTGTGTAGCCGTGAGCATGAGTGCAGCGGTGCAGGGAAGTCGCCGTCTCGCCCAAGGGCGTTGGACGCGCGGCATGATAATCGGACTCGGACTACTGAGCGCGGCGTGCGGTGGTGGCACGAGCGCCGGTGGCACGAGCGCCGGTGGCACGAGCGCCGGTGGGGCAAATAAGTCTCCAATGGCGAACCCCGGCGGGGAGCGCTCGGTTCCTGTGGAATCAACTACCGTGGCGGCGCCATTGGCAGTCGGCGCGGCGCCGGAGGAGGTGCAAGACCGTACGGGCGCGCCGCGCGTTCTGTTTCTGGGGACGTCGCTGACCGCCGGGTATGGCTTGGACGACCCCGCGCAGGACAGTTGGCCCGCGGTGATTCAGCATATCGCCGATTCGCTGCATGTGCCGCTGGACGGGGTGAACGCCGGCCTGTCTGGGGAGACATCGGCGGGGGCGCTGCGTCGCACCGAGTGGCTCCTTAAGCAGCACGCCGACCTGGTGGTGATCGAGACTGGCGCCAATGATGGGCTCCGGGGACTCAATTCTGATTCCACCGCCGCCAACCTCCGGGCGATTATCGGCAAGATCCGGGCAGCCCAGCCAGCGGCGAAGCTGCTGCTGGTGCAGATGGAGGCGCCGACCAATTTGGGCACCGGGTATACCCGTGATTTTCATGCGCTGTATGGTCGGGTGGCTCGGGAGGCCAAGATTGCCCTTTCTCCCTTCCTGCTGGACGGTGTGGCGGGGGTGCGGACGCTCAACCAGGCGGACGGTATCCACCCTCTGCCGGAGGGGGCCCGTCGGGCGGCTCGGACCATGTGGCCGTCGATCCGGAGTGCGATCGGCAGGCCGGGCAGGCCGTAGGCAGGCGTAGGCAGGCCGTAGGCCTTCTGGACCCCCTGGGGACCCTATCCCGCCCCGGGCACACGTTGACCCAACCGATTGTCTGGTTTATACTTGAAGGCTACCTCCGAACACTTTCGAATCGCTTAAGAGGGATGTCGTTCAATGGCAATGCCCGCCACCCAGATCCGTCGCGGAATGGTCCTCGTTTTTGAGGGCGATCCGTGTCGTGTGATCGAGTTCCGTCACCACACGCCCGGTAACCTCCGCGCGATGGTGCAGGCCAAGCTCAAGAACATGCGCAGCGGCAACAGCTTCGAGCATCGGTTCCGCGCGGCCGACTCCATTGAGAAGGCGGACATGGAGACGCACGAGCTGGAGTTCATGTACGCCGGTGGCGACACCTGGCATTTCATGAACACCGAGAACTACGACCAGCTGGAGATGGACGCCGAGACGTTGGGCGACAATGCGCAGTGGATGCAGTCGGGGATGAAGATCCTCGCGGAGTATTACAACGGCAAGGCAATCGGCATTCAGTTGCCACAGCATCTGTCGCTGACGATTGTCGACACCGCGCCGGTGATGAAGACGGCGACCAAGACGGCGAGCACCAAGCCAGCCACGTTGGAGAATGGTGTGACGATCAACGTGCCAGAGTTCATTGCGAGTGGCGAGCGGGTGCGTGTGAACCCGACGACTGGCGAGTACATGGATCGGGCGAAGGACTGAGTTCGGTGGTTTGCACTACGCTTTTTTAATAACTGATGAGAAAGTGGCGATGTGAGGTTGAAGTAGTCACGTCGTCGCGCTACGTTTGAAGTCTGCACGGAATCCCTGCCGGGGGTGCACCAACCGGCGATGGTGGCTGTAGCTCAACTGGTTAGAGCACCGGTCTGTGGCACCGGGGGTTGCGGGTTCAAGTCCCGTCAGTCACCCTCCTGTCGGAATGTTAGGTCCGTAGCTCAATTGGTAGAGCACCGGTCTCCAAAACCGGCGGTTGGGGGTTCGATTCCCTCCGGGCCTGTCGACAATTGAGGATGTATCGGAAGGGAAGTCCTGCGGCGCTATCGTCTAGGGGACTAGGACACGGCCCTCTCAAGGCTGGAACACGGGTTCGAATCCCGTTAGCGCTATGTGACCGCAGTGTGGGTTGTCTGTTGTAGGTGTAGGACAGCAGGCGATAGTCGGCCTCATCGTCTATCGGTTAGGACGGCACCCTTTCAAGGTGCAGAGACGGGTTCGACTCCCGTTGGGGCTATGCAGGGCTGCCAACGGGCGGCGTGCAAGAGAAGTAGTGAAAGCAGGGAAGCACCGCAGGGTAGTGGAGTTGGCTCCGCCCCGGCAGGTGAACAAGGGTTGCTGGACGCTCGGCGATGTGTGGTGCCGAGTCGGTGTTGGGGGCGTGGTGCCGCAAGGCGTCTCGGTTCGAATCCGAGTCAGGGCATGAGGTTCCCTCGCCACAGTAGCTCAGGGGTAGAGCACTCGATTCGTAATCGAGCGGTCGTCGGTTCAATTCCGACCTGTGGCTCTTGAGGTGTGAGGTAGAAAACGACAACGTCCCGTCCCGGCGCAATGCCAGGACGGGACGTTTGCTATTCCGTAGCCTCTCCGACGGTCGAGCGCCCAGTCGCAGCGGGCTACGTCGCAGCGCGCGCCGTCGTTGTGACTAGGCCTTGCTGGCGGAGAGTTTGCCGTAGGTATAGCCCGAGGCCACCCCACTAACCAGTAGCACCACCGCACTCGCAGCGGCGGTAGCCAGCGCGCGCCGGCCGTCGAGCACGTAGAACACATCGACCAGCACAATCTGACTGACCGCGATCACGAGTCCGGATTTGACGCCATTGCCGGTCATGCCAGTCACCCAGGAGATGACGAAGGCACCAATGACGCTCGTCACCGCCCACATGGCGTACGCCGGAACCATTGCCGCGGCCGCGGCCGCTGCCACGGCGGCAGCGGAAAGCGTTGGGGTAAACAAATACGTGTTCATCAGATAGCCAAGTACGCCAGAGACGATCGCCGTTCCGAGCAGTGCCTTGTAGTTCATGTGAACTGTCCCCCGCACGAAGTGAGGTACGCGCCCGATTAAAAATCATCGACGCGACGACAAACGTGGTGCGCCCTGAGGGGGAGCGCAAGTGAAACGCTCCTACCCCTTCGACAGCCGCGCCTGCAGCAACGGCAAGTACAACGTCCGGTAGCCATGCGCCGCGGTGAACATCAACACCGGCAGAACAACGGCCATCGGCCAGTTGGCGACGTCGAGCGTCAGGTGGAACCAGCAGATCACCACCACAATCGGCGACAGCACCACCAACGCAAGGGGCGCGAAGAACCCGGTGAGCAGCGCCGCGCCGCACACAAGCTCCACCACCATCACAATGCTGATCAGATGGCTGTTCACGAGGGCCATCACGAAGCTCTGCGCGGCGGGATCAGAGGGCAGGGCGCCGGCGCCCATCAGCTTGGCGATCCCGCTGGCGAGAAACAGGAGCCCGAGGAGAATACGGCTGATCATGGGGAGCTTGGCGAGCATAAGACCTCAGGGAATGGGCGAGAGTCAAAAACGCGAAACTGTCCGCGTTGCTCGCAACCTACACACCAAGCAGCCGCTGCACCAACCACACGCTCCCGCAAACCGCGGCAACCGCCGACGGCACCCGCGGATCGGTGAGTCGCCCTGCCCCAACACGACGCAGCAGAAACGCAATCACGAGCACCGCACCCAGAAACAGCGCTTGCCCCACCTCGATCCCCACATTGAACCCCACGAGGCTCATCGCGCGGTACGCACCACTCAACCCAATATCCGCCATTGCCGACGCGAACCCGAGCCCGTGCAGCAACCCGCAGCCAAACACAATCGCGACGCGTTGGCGCACCACCACCGCGCGCCCGCGCAGGTTGAGCACGGCCATCAGCACAATGCTCGCGGCAATCAACGGCTCCACCACACTCGCCGGCAGCCGAACCCAGCCGAGCAGTGCGACGGTGAGCGTGATGCTATGCGCCACCGTAAAGCTCGTGAGCACCCCAGCCCAATAACGCCATCCAACGGCAGCGGCAATAATCGTCAAGAGAAACAGCAGGTGATCCGCGCCGCTAAGTATATGACGCACCCCAATCCCAACGAACTCGCGCAACACCTGCAGCGGTGCGCCAAAGAACTGATGCGACGTGCGCCCGGCACTCAAAATCGCCACCTCGGCGTCACGCCCGCGCGTCGCCTTGATGGTGAGTTGTTGCTCCGACGGTGTGCGCCCGAAAATATCGGTCGTCAACTGCAGCGCGCGCGGTGCCCGCGCGAAACTCACTTTCAGTAGCGCGAGGAAATGTCGACTTCCCGTGGCGGCACCGCCCGGCGCACGGTCGTCGGGCTCCATGCTCACAATGAGCGTGTCGAGCGTCGCCGCTTGTTCAGCGTCCGTAATTCGGAACCGCGCCGTGATGCGCGCACGCAACGTGGCGTCGTGCGCGCGGAGCTCCGCAAGCGACAGCCGGCCATCGTGGTCGTCGTCGGCGTCGGGAAAGGCCGACACTGGCAGCGCGACCGCCGCGAACACCGCGTTGTCGAGCACATTGAGCGTGCCCTGCTGCGCGGGCATCAGATGCGCCCACAGCGGGGGCACACACAGCAGGGCGAGCCCCACGGTGATCGTGAGCACGCGAGGGATGCGAATACCACTGCGCACACCACCGCGCATACCACCGCGCATCACGCGACCCAGCTACCGCGCGTCACACGGAAGATCACGGCGGCCCGCCTGGCCCGCCTGGTCCGCCGACCCCGGTGATGCTCACGCCCTTGAAGCAGCGCTGGATGTACGGGTACGTGTCGGTGATGTAGTAGTGGTAAATCCCATTCGGAAACTCCGGCGTCACCCCGGTGCGGCCATTGCACTGATCCAAGTCGCCAGAGCCGGCCACGTACTCGTAATCCTGCATAAAGGTCCCCATCAAGAAGATCGTCGTGGACGGACGACCCGCGTCCGGCGCGGCCTTCTTCTGCCAGCTGCCACGCATGGCGCGGGTTCCCGACGCCGCATTATTGGCGTCAACGTAGCCGTAGCGCGCGTAGATCGGGAATCCGTCGCGCGCCCACGCCACGAGCGCCAACCCCGTGCCCTTGCCGAGTCGGGCGATCACGCCCTCGGGCATGCCGTGATAGTGGTACTGCCCGTTGGGCTGCACGTGCGCGTTGTTTTCGTCGGTGCCAAAGGTGAAGGCGCCGCCGAGTGCTTCAAGGCGCCAGGGGTCAGTGCCGCCAGCGGCCACGCAGCCCCCGCCTGGGTTGACCGATGTGGCGGTCGAGGTGCAGGTGCCGGCGGTACCTGGGTCAAGCTTCACGCTGTTCCACACATAGCCGATGTCACCACTCTGGGTGGCGGTGCCGGTATTGTTCGGCGTCAGGGTGAACGTCATGCTGATGTTCTGCACGCCGACCGGTGTGGCGAAGTTCCCGCCCGTGACGGCGTGCTCCGGAATCCCATTGCCGGTCAGGGTGCGCACGGTGCCGCAGCTCCAGCTCCAGACGCTGTAGGCATTCACCTTGGTGCTGCTATTGAAGCTGTTGTTCGAGAGTGGGCAGCCGATCGCTGCCGTGGACCCGGCGGGAAGCGTGGGCACGGCTGGTGTCAGCGATACCGCAGCGGACGCCGCGCCCGTGCCAATGGCATTCTTCGCCACGACGGTGCAGGAATACGCGGTGCCATTGGTGAGCCCGCTGACGGCCACCGGGCTCGCGGCCGAGTTGCCGGTGATGGTCGTGCTGCCGGCCGTGCAGGTGGCCGTGTAGCCTGTAATGGCGCTCCCACCAGTGCTCGGCGCGGTAAAGGTGAGGCTTCCGCCGCCGTTGCTCGGGGTGGCCACAAGACTGGTCGGGGCACCGGGGGCGGTAGAGGTGCCGCCCGTGCCGGAGGTTGTGGTACCAGTGGTGGAGCCACTGCTACAGGCGAGGGCGAGCCAGCTGACCGCGACTATGACTGCGGTCGTGCGGACAACGGTGCCTGCGGTGCCTGCGGCGACTGTGCGGCGGGACCGCGAGAGCACCAGCAACGGGGACGTTAGCAAACCCAAAACCATAAAAAAACGCTCCTGAGAAAACGGCCTGTGCAATATCATAACTGACAACCCGGTCATGGAGTTCATTCCATGGCTAGTCGTCCGTACGTCCGCCTTTGCGGCGCGGGGGCTAGAACTTCGCCCCCTCCGCCTGAAACACCACCTTGCCGTTGAAGATCGTCATCACGCACTTCGCGTCCTTGATCTGCGCCGTTGGCACGGTGTAAAAGTCGCGGTCCCAGATCGCGAGATCGGCGTATTTACCAACTTCCACCGAGCCGATTTTCGTCTCGAGAAACAGCTGATGCGCGGCCCAAATGGTGACGGCGCGGAGCGCGGTCTTTACATCGACCGACTCCTTCCGCCCAAACGGATCGCCGCCGTACACCCCGAGCAGGGGTTCGCGGGCCACGGCGGCCCAGATGCCGTAGCGTGCGGCGAAGGGGGTGACGCCGAAATCTGAGCCGTTTGCCCAGAGGATCCCCTTGCTCTTGAACGTCGCAAAAGGATTCAGTCGCGCCGAACGCGCCGCCCCAAAATTCCCGGCGTACGTATCACCCAACCACCAGGTAAACGTCGCGCTCGGTTCGGGATACCCCGCGTCGTATGTATGCTGCAGCTTGGCCATCAGCTCGATCGCGTGGTCGCTGGGGATGTTCGAGTGGATGATCCCGTGGCGCAGCCCCTTTTTGGGATTCTCGCGCATTGCCTGGTCGTAGCTGTCCATCACCCAGTCGATCCCTTGGTCACCGATCGAGTGCACCGAGACGTGCATTCCGGCATCGTGGAACATGCGGATGAGCATGCGGACCGTATCCGGCGACGAGCTCGGATAGCCGTGGTTCCCCTTGTCCACGCCGGTGAAGTCGCGGTTCCAGTCGTCAAAGAGCCAGGCGGTGCGCGCGCCACCTGAGCCGTCGATATAGAGCTTGATGCCACCGCTGATCAGTTGGTCGTCGCCAGTGCTTTCGTACGGCCGCGTTGTGGCAGCGCGCTGTTCGATGATCCGCTTGGCGCCCTCCACACTGCGTCCACCGAGCCAAAGGGCGAAAACGCGCACGTTGAGCGCACTGTCAGCCTGCACCTTCTTGTAGGTGTCCCACGCCTGCGGCGAGACGCCGGGATCTTTGACCGCGGTCATTCCCTCGGCGTTGAAGCCCTTCACGATGTCGCGAATGCCGCGCTCGGTATCACCGGGGTTTCGTCCCGGCACGAGACGACGCACTAGCCCCTGCGCCCCTTCCTTGAGCACCCCCGTAGGGGAGCCGTCGGCGTTGCGATCGATCGTGCCAGCCGGCGGATTCGGCGTGTCCTTGGTGACGTTGCCGAGCTTGAGCGCGAGGCTATTCGCGACGCCGTAGTGGCCGGTAGTCTGTGTGAGATACACCGGATTGTCTGGCGCGGCGGCGTCGAGATCCTTGGCGCTCACCATCCGCTTTTCGGAGAGCTTCCCCTCGTCCCACCCTTGGCCCTCAATCCACGCGCCTTTCGGGAGCGAGGCCGCCTTTGCCTTTACCGCGGCGACGATGTCGGCCACGCTCTTCACCGTCGGATACGCGAGGTCGAGGACGAAGAGCCGCGTGGTGCCTGCGTTCGCAAAGTGTGCGTGCGCGTCAATCAGCCCCGGCGTTACGGTGCGCCCCGCGAGATCAATACGTCGCGCATTCGGCGCGGCCAGGCGCTGCACCTCAGCGTTGGTCCCCACGGCGATGATTTTGTTGTCCGCGAGGGCCACGGCCTGCGCCACGCGATCGTTCGCGTCGACCGTGAGCACGCGACCATTCACGAGAATGAGGTCGGCGCGCGGCTGTGCCGGTTGCGGCGCGGCTTGTTGTGCCGCAAGGAGCGAGGGGGCGACGGCGAGGCAGAGCAGTGCCGTGCGGGACTTCCAGCCACGGAAACAGAACATCAGGACCTCCGGCGGTGAAATAGCCATGGCACAACAATAGCACAACAATAGCTCAAGCCGGCCAGAGCGTCGATATATTGCGCGCACGGCGCGCAGGGCGCGCAGGGCGCGCAATGCGTGGCAGCAGGTGCGCGCCATCTCTCAGGAGCGAATGCGTGGCGACGATCGACGAGAACATTGCGATGTGGGGACGCGACTACGACTGGTCGCAGCACGGCGACGAGTGGTCGGACAGCTGGGGGAGCGCCGCGGCGCAGTGGTATTTCTCACTGCTGCCGCGCATCCGCGACCTCGTTCCGGCACCGCGCGTCCTCGAGATTGCCCCAGGGTACGGACGATGGACCCACTACCTCCGCGCTCTCGCCACGGAAAAACTCACGGTCGTCGATCTCAACGAACGCTGCATCGCCGCCTGCAAGGAACGCTTTGCCGGCGACACGCACATGGAGTATCACGTCAACGACGGGCGCTCGCTGGCGATGATCCCCGACGGTACCATCGACCTGGTATTCAGCTTCGATTCGCTCGTGCACGCTGAGTCGGATGTCATGCAGGAGTACGTGCAACAGATCGCACGCAAGCTCACGCAGGAGGGGGTGGGGGTTATTCACCACTCGAACATGGGGGAGCTCGACGGCTATCGGACGCGGATCGCCGCTCTCCCGTTCTTCGTCCGCAAGTTCCTCCGCGCCACGGGGCGTCTTGACACGATCGATCATCAGTGGCGCGCACGCACGATGACGGCCGCCAAGTTCGCGACCGTCGCACAGGCGGCCGGACTCGCTGTGTTGAGCCAAGAGCTGCACAACTGGCATTCCGTAGGATTAATCGATGCGATCTCGGTGTTCGCGCTGCGGGACTCGCAGCGCGCACGTGCGAATGGCCCGACCCGTGTATTCCGTAACGCCGACTTTATGCGCGATGCCGAACAGGCGCGTCGCATCGCGGCCCTGGCGGGTGCTCGGTAGGGTGCTCGGTCGGGTGCTCGGTCGGCCCAAGATCGCTAGCGGCATCCCAGCCGAGTAGCTATCTTACACTCGAGTTGCGGGCGTAATTCAGTTGGTAGAATGCCAGCTTCCCAAGCTGGACGTCGCCGGTTCGAGTCCGGTCGCCCGCTCTGCTATTATCAGCCCCATTTGCTGCAAAAGAACCGCCGATTCTCGTCCTGAGAATCGGCGGTTTTTCGTATGTCCGCGTTCGGCTTCGGCCGCGTGCTCGCTCTCAGCTGCCGAACAGCAGCGCCGCGCCAACGAGCACCTCCAGCACCATGACCACGAAAACGGCCGAGACATGGCCGATCTCTCGCTCCTCGGGCTCTGCTGCGGCTCCCGGTTGCGCGGGATGGCCCGCCTGGTGTCGCTCATAGTCCGTGTAACTCACGCCCGTGCCCGGGATCCCGACCGTGGTCCGCGTGCCGTTCTTGCCAACCGTGACATGGGCTCCGCGTACTCCTGCGCTCAGACTCACGCCCCGCTTGCCGAGATTGATGCGAATCCCTGGGAGAATCTTGATCGACCGGCGGAATCGGAAGCCCATGATGCGTCCCTCAGCGGGTGGGAGGGGGCAGCGTGTCGCGCACGCCGCCATTGGCCCCGCCATTCCCCCCGCGCCCGCGGCTGCCGCGCGTACCGCGGCTCGCCCGACGCAGGGAGTCGAGCTTGTCGCGTTGATCATTGGTCAGGATGGCGTTGACCTCGCTGCGGGTCGAGTCCATCGCGGGGCGCACGATCGCCCAGGTGGCCTTCATCAGCGAGTCAACGCGCGGCCGACGACGGGCAAAGGCGGAGTCCAAGCGTGCGCGCTGGTTTTCACTGAGCCCGATCTGGTCGTAGCCCGTGGGGAGGTGCGTCGAGTCCGAGCGGCTCGACGACATTCCGCCTGACATTCCGCCTGACATTCCGCCTGACATTCCGCCGGGCCCGCCACGTCCGCTTCGCCCGCCGCCCCACATCCGACCACCGCCGCCGAGCCCCGCGCGCGGGCCGCGATGCGACATTCGCTCGAAGGCGCCGCCAGCAAAGGCGCCCACGAGAAAGACCACTACGATCATCAACAGGGCTTGTGTGCGGACGCCGCCGGCTGCTTCAGTGGTGCGGGTCATTGGTCAAATCTCCCCATAAGCGCGACGGTCGAGATACTCTCGCCCGTGAGGGCCGCACCGACCGTACCGGAGACCCCCAGCGCGTCCGCGATATCGTCGCCCACCGACACCGAGTCCGTGGTGCTCCCAGTCTCGCCACTCAACGCGCGGAGCGTGGCCAGCGACGCCAGCATCACCAGTAACATGGCGGCCATCAGCGGGAGTCGCCAGCGCGCGACGAGTCCCAGCGGACTCGCGGGCACCCCGGGCACCCCGGGCACCGAGAGTGTCGCCGCCTGACGCCGCCGCCAGAGTGTCCCTTGGGCGGCATGTCGGACGTTGGCCACACGCCGCGCGAACGCCGCCGGTGGCTGCGTGGGGTCAAGGGCACTCAGGTCCATGGGATCTTCGTCAGTCATTCCTCGTGTACTCCCGAAAAAGGGATCCGCCCAGTCGCTCACGCAGGGCTTTCCGCGCCACAAACAGGTGCTGGCGCGAGCGCACCTCCGTCATCTCCAGCTCCTCGGCGATCTCCTTGTGCGACCATCCGTCGAGGTCATGCATCAGTACCACCTGGCGTTGCACCTCGCTCAATGTTGCGAGCGCGGCCGTCAATCGATCCGCCAGTTCTGCCTGCGCCACGTCCCGAAACGGGGAGTCCCGCGCCTCGGCGATTTCCGGCACGAGCTCGGAGGTCTCGCGCACCTTGCGGTAGCTGCGGTAGCTCAGTGCTCGGTGCCGCACGATCGTCATCAGCCACGGGACAAACCGATCCCGATCGCGGCAGTCGTCGAGCCGCTCCAGCGCCTTCACGAACGAATCCTGACAGACTTCTTCTGCGTCGTGCTGGTTGACCAAAACGCCGAGCGCGACCGAGTACGCCGTGCGGTAGTGTCGTCGCACCAGCGCATCGAACGCGTCGCCGTCTCCACGCAAGCACTGCGTGACGAGGTCGGCGTCGGAGGGAATGGGGGCTGGAGTCGACACGGACAGTATGATGACCGCTGGGGGGAGGTTTGCGTTAGACCCAGGGGGTGTCGAGCCAGATTCGGAGGACTAGATTGCCTTCGGTTGTCCCGCCACTACTCCCCCCCCCCCGTCGCGCTGCATCTGTGCCCAATACCCAGGCTGATTCCTCGCAAGAGCCCACCGAGCAAGCGCCCACCGATTCGCTCTTGGGCTTCACGGCCAGCGCTCGCTGGATGAACTCGGCGAAGAAGCGTCACTTGGTGACGCTTCTCGTCTCGACCCTGTTCATTGCGATTGCGAACATCACGTTCGTCCCGACGCTCTCGCCGATCGTGTACGTGGTGATGGCGCTCTGGGTGGGCTTGCACCTGTTGCTGTCGTCCCGGGCGCCCCTGGCGAGCGGGTCCCCTGCGCAGGTGAGCCGATACGCGACGGGGCTGGTGACTGACACGTTCATGCTCAGCGTGGTGTACCTCATTGCCGATGGTGCCCAGTGGGTGGGGCCGTTGTTCTATGTGTACACCGCGATGGTGGTGAGCGCCACGCTGCCCAAGCGGGGCATTATCGCGATGATGGGGTTCTTGTTGGCCATGTATGGTCTCGTGGTGGCCGCGACCGTCTACGGCTGGGTGCATCCCACGATCCTGATTGGTTCCGTGTCCATGGAAGGGAACAGGGCGTGGGGGCTGGCGACGGTCTTGAGCGCCACCATCATGTTCTTCTTTGCCTGGACCGTGCAAAATGGGGTGATGCAGGCGATTCGCGCATCTGAGGCGCGATACGCCAACTTGGTGCAGGCGGCGCCAGATCTCATTGTCACCTTTGACGTCACGGGGAAGGTGGTGGAGGCGAATCCTGCCGCGTTGATCGGGTCGGGTTTCACCCTCGAAGAAATGCGGGGACGACAGAACGAGTTCTTTTTCCTGCCAGAAGAGTGGGAGTTTGTCTCCTCCGGGTTCTTCAAAGCGATGCAGGGGAGATCGACGCAGAGCCTCCAGTTCCGGTTCGTGCGAAAGGACGGCGAGATTCGCTGGCTGGATGCGACGGTTGCGCCGCTCTTTAGCCAAGGGGAGCCGGCAAAGGTGCTGGTGGTGGCGCGCGACATCACCGAAGTCCGCGAAAAAACGGATCAGCTGCGCGTCTCCGAGGCGCGGTTGCGCCTCATGCTCACCTCGCTCAACCTTGGGTTCTTCACCGTGGACGCCGAGCGTCGCATTACCGCCGCGGAGGGGACGTGGGCGCGGAGCCGGGCCCTCGAGGGCTCCTCGTTTTTAGGGAAACAATCGACCGAGTTTGTCGCCCCTCGGCTCGCCGAAATGCTCGAGCGCGGCCTTGATGGGGCGCTGGCTGGTCAATCGGCGCAGTTTGAGTTCACCGGCCGAACCGACCCCGACCGCGTCAAGCGCACCTACCGGACCTTTCTCGCCCCCATTCCCGACGAGTCGGGGGCGGTGGTGGGTGCGGTGGGGCTGTGGACCGATATTACCGCGGTAAAAGAGGCCGAGGCGGAGACGGCGAAACTGCAGCGGCGGCTCAGCGAGGCGGAGCGTGCGGAGTCGCTCGGCCGTCTGGTGTCTGGGGTGGCGCACGAGCTGAACAATCCGCTGACCGCCATCATGAATTTCACCGAGGAACTGACGGCGCTGGCAACGGACGACCGCGAGCGGTTGGCGCTGGCGGTGATTCGAGCGCAGGCGCAGCGCTCGCGGACCATTGTCCGTGACCTGCTGACCTTCGTGCGACAAGGGGCGCCGCGTCCGTTCTCCCTGAATCGAGCGGGTGAGATGCTGGCCCCGGTGCTCCTGGCCACGGGGACGGAAATGATCGGCCACGAGGTGACGCTGACCGAGTCGCTCGAAGACCAGGAGGTGGCGTTGAAGCTGGACCGATCAGGCTTTGAACAAATTGTCTCGAACTTGCTCGAGAACGCGTCGGATGCGGCCGGGGCGGGTGGGACGGTGACGATCCGTTCGCGTCGCGCGGGCGACCGGTTCTTTGTGGAGGTTGAGGACAGCGGAACGGGCGTTCCCGCACAGCACATGGCGGCGATTTTTGAACCGTTCTTTACGACCAAGGAGCCCGGGCGCGGGATGGGGCTTGGACTCAGCGTGTCGCGCGGGCTCGCGCAGTCGTTCGGGGGCGATCTCACGGTGGAGAACTTGGCCGCGCCCGCGCACGGGGCACGGTTTACCCTGTCGTTGCCGGTGGCGCCCGCAGTTGCTGCCGCCGCTGCCCCCGTAGCCGAGGCACCAGCAAGCACCATCGCGGACAGCGCTCCGCACCCCACCCGGACGCCGACCGTGATGGTGGTGGATGACGAACCCGCCGTACGCCTGTCGCTGGCCTACCCGCTGAAGCGTCGTGGGTGGGAAGTTGAACTGGTCGAGGACGGGCTCCGCGCGTGGGAGGTGCTGTGCACCCCCGAGGCGCTGGAGCGCTATCACGCCATCATATGCGATTTGCGGATGCCCAGGTTGTCGGGGCAGCAGCTGCACGAGCGGCTACAGGCGGTGCACCCGACGCTCGCAGCCCGCATGATTCTCTGTACGGGTGACGCCACGGGTGCCGAGTTCGTGGAGTTCCTCCATCGGACGCCGGTCGAGGTGTTGGAGAAGCCCTACGAGATCTCCGATCTGCTGGCCGCCATCGAGCGGGTTCGCCCTGCGGCCTGGAAATAACGGTGGGGACACACTGTGCGTTAGCTTTGAGGAAACCTAGTGCAGCACCTCCCGGAGCGATCCAGTCCCGGATTCGTATTTTGCAATGACCTACTCAGAATGCACGAATTAAACTGGTCCCGAGTGCTCGGGCACTCGGGATCGCGGATTTCTGCGGCGGTCGTCGGGTTCGCGCTGGTCGCCTGTACGCCGCCTGCAATGGTTGGTGGGACCGCAGGGGCGCCCCCAACGCCCTGGGCGGTGTGGCAAGCGCCGCGTGACGCGGTGCAGCCACTCCCGGCCCCAGGCCGCACGTCCCGCTTTGCCGCACCGGCACCGCTCAATGCGTCGAAAATGGGCGCCTTGCTCCTCGGTGATGTCGTAGAACTCGCGCTCTCGAACAGTCCGCAGACCCGCGCCTCGTGGGCGCAGGCGCGCGCGGCCTCGGCGTCCTATGGATCATCGCGGGGGCGGTTGGTACCGTCCGCGAGTTTTGACGTCACGGGGGGGCCGTCGCAGAGCGTGTCGCAGAATCCGGCCCGTGTTCCGGCAGAACGCACACTCACAACGGCCACGCTCTCGCTACAGTATCTCCTCTGGGATTTTGGCGCGCGCGGGGGCACGATTGGTGCCGCCCACGAGGCGCTGTTTGCCGCGGGATTGAATCACAACGCGGCCGTGCAGTCGGTGGTGTTGCAGGCCGAGGGGACGTACTTCACGTATCAGTCGAGCCGGGGCCTGTTCGACGCCGCGCGTGCCACGGTGAAGACTGCGGAGACGAATCTCGCGGCCGCCGAACGGCGCCACGATGTGGGGCTCGCCACGATTGCGGATGTGCTCCAGGCCCGCACGGCGTTGGCGCAGTCGCAGTTGGCGGCGCAAACAGCGGAAGGTAATGTGCAGGGCGCGCGCGCGCAGTTGGCGCTCGCCCTTGGGATGCCAGCGAATGCCGCCTTTGATGTCGCGGCAGATACCGCCGCGCTCGGTGCGGTAACCATCGCGGAGAATGTCGACTCGCTGATTGAGCGCGCGGTGCGCGATCGTCCCGATGTGGCGGCCGCGCGCGCGGTGGCGCGTCAGAGCGAGCAGCAGATTCGGGTGGTCCGTTCGGCGGCGCTCCCGTCGGTGACCTTTGGGGCGAACAGCGGAAAGGCGATGTCCAATGCCCCCGCGCTCGAGGGACGGACCTTTGCGATCACCTTGGGATTGTCGGTGCCGCTGTTCAATGGATTTGGCCGCGAGCTGGATCTGGTGGCGGCGCAGGAAAACTTTGCGGCGGCCGTGGCGCGCGCCGATCAGGCGCGGCTGCAGGCTGTGGCGCAGGTGTTTACGTCGTATTGGGCGTTGCGCACGGCCGCGCAGCGCGTGACCACCGCGGCGCAGCTGCTGGCGAGCGCCACGCAGTCGGAGGACGTTGCGCGCGGCCGGTATGCAGAAGGGGTGGGCAGCATTCTCGATTTGTTATCGGCACAAAACGCGCTTGCGGATGCGCGCGCGCAGGCCGTTCAAAGCCGGTGGACCTGGTTTACCGCGCTCGCTCAACTCTCGCGTGATGCTGGCGTGCTCGGTACCGCCGGCGAAACGCACCTCAAACTCACCCCTGCAGTTCCGGGGAGCCCCGAATGACTTCGAATTCTCTGCGTTCCGCTCGCGTTCGTCCCGCGTCGCTTCTGGTCGCGCCTGTGCGTGCGACGCTCGTCTTCACGACGTTTTTGCTCGCAGCCGCATGTACGAAGCCTGCCACGCCGGGGAAGACTACCGTGCCGGTGACTGTGACGCTCGCCGAGTTGGGGGATGCGCCATATCAGGTGACGGCCAACGGGATTGTCGAGCCGCTGCAGTCGGTGGCGGTGCAATCGCAGGTTGGCGGCGTGTTGACGGCGGTGAAGTTCAAGGAAGGGGATGAGGTACAGGCCGGACAGATTTTGTTTGAGATTGACCCGATCCCGTACCGTGCGGCGTTGCAGCAGGCGCAGGCCGTGCTCGCGCGGGATCAGGCGCAGTCTGCGAACGCGCAGCGCGATGCGGATCGGTACGCGGCGTTGGCGCAGCGGGATTTCGTGACGCGATCGCAGGCCGATCAGGCGATGTCGAACGCCACCGCGCTGAAGGCGGTTCTGGACGCGGACAAGGCCAGCGTGGCGACCGCGCAGTTCAATCTCGACAATGCCTCCATCCGTGCTCCGGTGTCGGGCAAGACCGGCGCATTGCTGGTCCGGCAAGGGAATCTCGTGCGGTCGAATGCCACGACGGCGCTGGTTCAAATCAATCAGATTCACCCGATTCTTGTGCGTTTTGCTGTGCCGGAAAAGGAACTCCAGTTGGTGCAGCAGTACTCGCGAAGTGGTGCGGCGTTGCGCGCGACTGCGCGCCCGGCGCACGATGGGGTACCCGTCGTCGGAGCACTCAGCTTTGTGGACAATGGAGTCGACACGACCACCGGCACGGTGACGTTGAAGGCCCGGTTTCCGAACGACGACAATCGTCTGTGGCCTGGGCAGTTCATGCCGGTCACGCTCGACCTCTTTGTGCAGGCCGGCGCGGTGTTGGTGCCCTCGGTGGCAGTGCAGACCGGACAGGATGGGTTGTTTGTCTGGATCGTAGATGACGCGGGGAAGGCGCAGCTCCGACTGGTCAAGGTGGCGCGTGCGTTCGGTGAGAAATCGGTGATTGCGTCGGGGCTCAGCGCCGGCGAGCGGGTAGTGGTCGATGGCCAGTCGCGACTGACCGTTGGCGCAACGGCAGATATCAAAACGGTTGGCGCGGCCACGAAGGCCCCTGCCGCAGGCGCTGGCAAGGTTGACGGACGGGGCGCTCGGAAAGCGCCATGAACATCACGGCGCTCTTTATTCGTCGGCCGGTCATGACCACGTTGGTTATGATCGGCTTCTTGGTGTTCGGCACGCTCTCGTACCAGAAGCTCGCCGTGAGCGATCTGCCGGTTGTGGATTATCCCACGATCACGGTGAGCGCGGCGTTGCCGGGTGCGAGTCCGGAAACGATGGCGAGTGCCGTGGCCACGCCACTCGAGAAGCAGTTCACGACCATCGCGGGCGTCGACAACATGACGTCCACGAGCTCGCTGGGAGTCACCACGGTCACGCTGCAGTTCTCGCTCGATCGCAACCTTGATGCCGCGGCACAAGACGTGCAGTCGTCCATCAGCAAGACGCTGCGTGAGTTGCCGCCGGGCATCGTGCCGCCGTCGATGAGCAAGTCGAACCCGGCCGACCAGCCGATTCTCTATCTGAGTTTTCGGTCGGCGACAATGCCGCTCTCGCAGCTGGATGAGTACATCCAGACGAGCATCGCGCAGCGACTGTCGACCATCAGCGGCGTTGCGCAGGTGCAGGTGTTGGGCACGCAGAAGTACGCCGCGCGTGTGCAGCTTGATCCACGCAAGCTGGCGAGCCGCGGCATCGGCATTGACGAGGTGGCCAGTGCGGTCGCCCAACAGAATGTGAATCTCCCAACGGGCGTGCTATGGGGGGCCAACAAAGCGTACACCGTGAACGCCAACGGGCAGTTGGTGAATGCGGCGCAGTTCGGCGAAGTCATAGCCGCGTATCGCAACGGGGCTCCGGTTCGCCTGAAGGACCTCGGGCAGGTGGTCGACGGCGTCCAGAACGACAAGATCGCCGGCTGGTACAAGGACACGCGCGCCATCTCGCTCGGTGTGCAAAAGCAGCCCGGCACGAATACGGTAGAAGTTGCGGATGCCATTCAGGCGATGCTGCCGACACTGCGCGCGCAGGTGCCGGCGGCGATCGATTTCACGCTGTTCTACGACCGCTCTCAGGGGATTCGCGAGAGCGTGCACGACGTGAAGGTCACGTTGATGTTGACCGTTGCGCTGGTGGTGATGGTGATTTTTCTGTTCCTCCGCAATGTGTCGGCGACGGTGATTCCGTCGTTGGCGTTACCGATGTCGCTGGTGGGAACGTTTGCGGTGATGTACGCCCTGAACTTCAGTCTCGACAACTTGTCCTTGATGGCGCTCACGCTGGCGGTGGGGTTCGTCGTCGACGATGCCATTGTGATGCTCGAGAACATTGTGCGCCATATGGAAATGGGCAAGAAGCCCATGCAGGCCGCGCTCGAAGGCGCCGCGGAAATCGGGTTTACGATCCTCTCCATGACGCTCTCCCTTGTGGCGGTATTCATTCCGTTGCTGTTCATGGGCGGGATCGTCGGCCGGTTGTTCCGCGAGTTCGCCGTGACCATCGCCGTCGCGATTCTCGTGTCAGGGTTTGTGTCGCTCTCGCTCACGCCGATGCTCGCGAGTCGGTTCCTGACGGCGGAAGGCATTCACGGCAGCCACAACGGTATCCTCGATTGGTTCGAGCGCCTCTATCAAGCGACGGCACGATTCTACGGACGCACATTGCAGTGGGTGATGCAGCATCGCCCCGTGGCACTCGTCGCGTCAGCGCTGGCGCTGATACTCACGGGGGTCGCCTACCAGATCATTCCAAAGGGATTCTTTCCCTCAGAGGATCAGAACCGACTCACCGTGTCAACGGAAACGGCACAAGGCACCAGCTTTGCCGACATGGTGGCGCATCAGAAACGAGTTGTTGCGATCGCGTTGACCGACACCGAGAATATCGAGGCCCTCATTTCAAACGTTGGGACCTCGCAGGGCGGTGGCGCGTCCACGGTGAACCAGGGGCGTTTCACCCTTCGCCTCCGTCCGCGTGCGCAGCGCAAGCTCACCGCAGACGAGCTGATTCCGATTCTGTCGAAAAAACTCCGCGTGGTGCCGGGTGTTGCGGTGTACCTGCGCAACGAGCCGGTCATCAACGTGGGAGGGCGTCCCTCCAAAGGCAGTTACCAGTACACCCTCACCTCGCCAGACCTCACGTCGCTATACGCCGCCGCAAAGACAGCTGAGGCCACGTTCAAAACGCTGCAGTCGACGGTCGACATCACCACCGACTTACAGATTGCCAATCCGCAGGCATCGCTCAAGCTCAACCGCGACCGCGCGGCCCTGTACGGCGTGACGCCAGAACAGATTGAGACCGCGCTCTACAACGCCTACGGCTCACGGCAGGTTTCCACGATCTACACGGCCAACAACGAATACTGGGTGGTGATGGAGCTCTTGCCGGAGTTTCAACGCGACCTGAGTGCACTCGACCTCCTGTACGTCCGCGGGAAAACGGGCAAGCTGGTGCCGCTGTCCTCCGTGACGACGGTGGAGCGCAACATTGGCCCAATGCTCGTGAACCACACGTCGCAACAGCCAAGTGTTACAATTTCGTTCAATCTCAAGCCAGGGTACGCGCTCGGACAGGCGACCGATGAAATCGAGAAAGAGATCAAAGCGGTGCTCCCTGAAGGGATCTCCACTGGCTTTTACGGCGCCGCACAAGTGTTTCAGGACACACAGAAGGGGCTCCTCGCGCTCTTCGTCATTGCCATCTTCGTGATTTACCTCGTACTCGGCGTGCTCTACGAGAGCTTTATCCATCCGCTCACCATTCTTTCTGGCATTCCATTTGCTGCGTTCGGCGCGTTGCTCGCGTTGCTGCTCACGCGGACGGAATTGACCGTGTACGCGTGGGTCGGCATTATCATGCTCGTGGGCTTGGTCAAGAAGAACGCGATTATGATGATTGATTTTGCGGTAGACGCTGAGTCGAAGGGGAAAGCCCCGTCCGAGGCAATCCTCGAAGCGTGTGCGGTGCGATTCCGCCCAATCATGATGACCACCATGGCCGCGCTCGTGGGTACGCTGCCGATTGCTCTGGGTGCCGGTGCCGGCGCCGAGTCGCGTCGGCCACTCGGAATCGCGGTGGTGGGCGGCCTCGCGTTTTCGCAGCTGATCACGCTGTACGTGACGCCTGTAATTTATACGTACTTTGATGACATGGTGCGCCGCACGAAGCGTGCGGCCGCTCCAGTGGACGAATCGGCGCAGATCGTGACGAACTAAGACAGGCGGTACCTGTAGGTCGACCCAGAGGAGGGAAGAATGGACAAGCGAGAGTTCTTGCGGACCATGGGTGGTGCCTCGATGGGGATGCTCTTTGCCCCGGACATCCTGCAGCGGTACGCCACAATGCCGGTGCAGGCGCTCGCCGAAGACGAACCCTTCTGGGCTGGGGTCCGCTCGAAGTTCAAGCTGACACCAAACTACATCAACCTCGAGAACGGCTTTTTCTGTTTTCAGCCGGAAGAGGTGCTTGAGGCGTTCATCGGACATGTGCGCGCCATCAATCTGGAAGCGTCGCACTACATGCGCACCGTGAAGGACACGGACAAGCTCCGGGTTCGCACAAAGCTGGCCGGCATGGCCGGCTGTTCCGCGGACGAGTTGGTTATCACGCGAAATACCACCGAGTCGTTGGATACGGTGATCAACGGCTACGACTGGAAGCTCGGCGACGAAGCGGTGATGGCGAACCAGGATTACGGCGCCATGATTGACATGTTCAAGTTGCAGGCCAAGCGACATGGCATGGTCAACGTGTTTGTGGACATCCCGATGGATCCTGCGTCCGACGACGTCGTGGTGCAGAGCTACGCCAAGGCCATCACGCCGCGCACGCGGTTGCTGATGATCCCGCACATGGTGAACATCACGGGACATCTGCTCCCCGTGCGCGCCATCTGCGACATGGCGCACGCCCGCGGAGTGGACGTCATGGTCGATGGTGCGCACGCCTTTGCGCAGATCGACTTCAAGATTCCGGATCTCCATTGCGACTACTACGGCGCAAGCTTACATAAATGGCTCTCCACGCCAATCGGCGCGGGGATCCTCTACGTGAAGCGTGAGAAGATTGGGCGCCTCTGGCCGATCTACGGTGACGAAGGGCCGAAGCAGGACGATATCGCGCGGTTGAATCACACCGGCACGCACCCGCCACATACGGACCTTGGCATCGAGAACGCCATTGTCTTTCACGAGGCCATTGGGGTGGTGCGCAAGGAAGCCAGACTTCGCTACTTGCAGCGCTACTGGAGCGACAAGGTGCGCGGGACGCCCCGCATTGTGCTCAACACCCCAGCCGACCCCGCACGCTCCTGCGCGATCGCCAACGTTGGCATCCAGGGGATCGCCCCAGGCGATTTGGCCAAGACCCTCTTGGATCGATTCAAGGTCTGGACCGTCGCCATCGATGGGGCAGGGGTCCACGGCGTTCGTGTGACGCCGCAGGTGTACACGTCCACATCCGAACTCGACACCTTCGTGCGCGCGTTGCGCACACTGGCGAGCTAACTAGTCTCGGACGTTCGCGGCTTCCCACTCGGTTTTCCACGCGATCAGCTGCGCGCTGGGGACCGGGCGGCAGTAGTAAAAGCCCTGCACTTCGTCGCAGGCAAGGGAGCGGAGCAGCGCACAGTCTGCTTCGCTCTCGGCGCCCTCAGCCACGACGCGCATGCCGAGTGCGTGCGCGAGGCTGATGTTGGAATCGACAATCGCGCGAAGCGTTGGGTTGTCGATTGCTCCACTGACAAAGGAGCGGTCGATTTTGATCTCGTCGAAAGGCAGGCGCCGAAGCTTTTCCTGATTGGAGTAGCCGGTGCCAAAGTCGTCGACGGAAAAGTTGAATCCCATTAAGCGGAGCCGCGAGATGACCTCCATGCCGGACGCCATGTTCGTCATCAGGCGTCCTTCCGTCACTTCGAGCGTCAAGAGGCTGGTGTTTGCGCCAGTCTCGTCAACGATGCTGCGGAGGCGGTCGGGTAGGTCGTAGCGCAGCAAGTCGTCCGCAGAGATGTTGACGGCGACCACCAGATTGTGCCCCGCCTGCTGTCAAGCCGCCTGCTGCACGGCGGCCACGCGAAACACCGCGTAGGTCAGCTCTTCGATCAGGCCGTGATCCTCCGCGACAGGAACAATGCTCAGCGGGGGAATCATGCCACGCACCGGGTCGAACCACCGCAAGAGTGCTTCGACGCCCACCACGCGATTGGTATCCAGCCGAATCTTGGGCTGGTAATAGAGCTGGACATAGCCTGCCGCGATTCCCGTGCGCACGTCGTCTGGCGTCACCGCCGCGGCGGCGGCCGCGGCGGCCGCGCTTTCGCCCTGCGACGTGGCTACGCTCTCCAAGATGGTGCGGAGTGCGTCGACCGTGAACGGCTTCTCGAGAATCCCGAGGAATCGCAAGTTCCGCTCTTCAATCAGCGCGGCGACCGTGCGACGCAACCGGTGCGCGGACCCCGACATGATCGCGAGTCCACCGCGGAATTCTCGGGTCGCCAGGTGCCGTGTGAACTCGATTCCGTCCATCCCGGTCATGTCGATGTCCGAGAGAATCACGTCGGGACGAACAGCCGCATCGTCGAGAATCTGCAAGGCCGCGTGACCGTCGGAGGCGAAGAGCGCGTCGGTGACACCGCAAGCCTCCAGCATCTCACGCACGACCTCAATCTGGAAGAAGTCGTCGTCGACGGCGAGTACACGCAATGGCGTGGAGAGCTGAGGAGTCATGGCGCAGGCCTCGTGGTCACGCGTGCTCCGCGCTCTGGTTTCGTTGTGCGACTTCCTGCTCCACGGCGGCAAACAGTGTGTGCATTTCGGCGACGCGCCGTGCGGTGCGCGCGGGCGCGTCGCCGACGCCGGTGGACGACTCGAGGGCCTCGCACTTGCGCGCGATGCGATGTGCCCCGACCGTGGCGGCGGCGGACCGAAGGCGGTGTGCCAGCCTAGCAACGCCGGGGAGTTGCCCACTCGCGACGCACGTATCCATCTCGACGAGCGTTTTCTGCGTGGTCGTCATGAAGACGCCCAGCAGTCGTGTGACTTTCACAGGATCGCCGCTGACCATTTTCTCGAGTGCCGTGAGGTCGAGGTTCGGCATGGTGATTTCCATCGTCGGCAGACTTGTCGCCGCGCCCAAAGCGGGCGAGGGCACGTCAGCACTGCCGCCGGTGCGGTGCACCTCCAGCCAACGACTCAAGACCTGAAAGAGCTCATCCGGGTCTATGGGCTTGGTGACGAAGTCATTCATGCCAATCACAAGACAGCGCTTCCGCTCTTCGACCGTGGCATTGGCCGTGGTCGCAATAATCGGGATCGCGGCGCCCTCACCGCGTTCGCGGATGCTACGCGTCGCCTCCATGCCGTCCAGCACCGGCATTTGCACGTCCATCAGGATCGCATCAAAGCGATGTCCAGCGTCCAGCTGCTGGAGCGCCTCGAGGCCATTTCCCGCAATGGTCACAATGGCACCGACGGATTCGAGTAACTCTTGCACCACCTGTTGATTGAGCTCGTTGTCCTCGGCCACGAGAATCCGTGCACCGCGGCACCGCGTGCGCCCCCGCTCCGCGAGCTCGCGCTTCACAACGTCCTGACGAAGCAGCGCTTGCGCATCGCTGAGGGGCAGGGCCACCGTGAACGAGAAGGTGCTGCCGACGCCGACGGTGCTCTTTACTCGGAACTCGCCACCCATGAGCGATACCAGGCGCTTGCTAATCGCGAGGCCTAGCCCCGTGCCCCCCGCGTTTCGCGTCGACGAGGTGTCGAGTTGGGTGAATGGATCGAAGAGCTGGTTCGCCATCTCGCTGGGGAAGCCAATTCCCGTGTCTGAGACCGTGAACAGCAGCACCGCATGCTCCCCTTCACGCTCCGTCATGGAGACACGCACGTCGACCGATCCGCGCTCGGTGAACTTGACGGCGTTGCTGATCAGGTTCAAGAGCACCTGCTGGAGCCGCACCGAGTCGCCCACCACGAAGTCCGGGACCGCAGCGTCGCACACAACGGCCAGCGCGATCCCCTTTGTCTGCGCTAAATGCAGGGTAATCGCTTCGGTCTGCTCAAGAAGCGTTCGCAACGAGAAATCAATGTGCTCGAGCGTCATCACCCCAGACTCGACCTTCGACATATCGAGAATCTCGCTCACGATCCGCAGCACATGCTGTGCGGAGCGCTCGACCTTAGAGAGGTAGTCGCGCTGCCGGGTGTCGAGGTCGGTCGTCAAGCAGAGGCTGGAGAGTCCGATAATCGCGTTGAGCTGCGTCCGGATCTCGTGGCTCATATTCGCCAGAAATACACTTTTCGAATTGGTCGCCGTTTCGGCGCGGCGGCGCGCCGCGACCAGCTCCGCCGTACGTTCGGCGATGCGCTCCTCGAGCGAGGCGGACCGGGCGCGGAGTTCTTCGTCGGCGGCTCGGCGCTCGGTGGTGTCGGACTGGATAGAGACGAAGCGCGTCACCTCACCCGAGGCACTGAGGACTGGGGTGATTTGCAGCTGTACCCAGTAGGGATCGCCGGTTTTTGTGAAGTTGAGAATCTCGGCGCGTACCGAGTGACGCTCGCGGATGGAGGTGCCCAAGAGGTGAGCAACCTCGCGCGATGAGCGCGCGCGCTGGAGCACGCTCCCAGGGGTCCGCCCTGCCATGTCATCCAGGGTGTAACCGGTCCGACGGGTGAACGACTCGTTCACCCATGTGGTATTACCATTCGCGTCGGTAATAATCACCATGTTGTCCGTGGTGCTCGCCACGAGCGACAACATGTCGATTTCACTGCGCGCGCGCTGCTCCGCTGTAAGATCCTCGATGGCGCCAACGAACCCACCTTGCGGTACCCTCGCAATCGAGAACTTGGCCCAGCAAGATTCCAATCGTTCCGGTTGTGCTTCGAACGTGTGACGTGGCCGACTCGTATCCGCCAAGAACTCATCAAACGCCTGGCGATACGGCGCGCGCAGGAAGTTCCGAAAGGGAAGGCGCAAGCAGCGCATCGGGTCATCGCCCATGACACGCTGCCACGCGGGGCTGACATACCCGAGCACACCCTCTTCGTCGAGCTCGAAGACGACCTGCGAGAGGTACTCCACGCGGCGGCGGAGTCGGTTCTCGGACTCCGAGAGTGCCTCGATGAGTCGCGAGGTCGCCTCCACGTGGATGTCCGACTGCCGGCTCAGAGCGCTGGCGAGGTCGGGGCCGCGGCGCTCTGTTTCGTTAGTCGACATGGGACGCCTGCAGCACGTCGAGCACTTCGGTGCTCGTGGCGGTGTTTGCGTAGAGCGGAAAAATCTGCTCGTAGTAGAAGCGGTCTTCCATGAGCGTTCGGCCGTAGATGCAGTCGGTCAGGATGGTAACGTCGTAGCCGAGCTCTGCGGCCCTCCGCCCGGTGGAATCAACGCACAGCCCCGTGGAGTTCCCCGCAATCACGACGCTACGAATGCCTCGTTCGGTCAGGGTCTCCTGAAGTTCCGTGCCGAAAAAGGCATTGAACCCCTGGCGATTCGGAATGGTGGTGATGACGTCGGTGAACTCGGCGAGCTCGTCAATCTGCTGAGCGCCCCAGGTGCCACGCTGCAACGCCCCCATGTCGCGGATCGCGGCAAGTAGTCCGCGCGGCTTGGTTGTGGTTGACGCGTCGGCGACATCGAACATGATAGGCGTGGAAATCACGAGGATCGGGAGCAACGCGACGGAACGCATGAACTCCAGCGTGCGCGCGAGCGACGCATCAATGCGCTCGGCGGATTCCACCATGCGGCGCAGGAGGCCGCTTTGGGCGTACTTGTCGTTCTCGAACCCCACCAACAGGAGGGCCGTGGTGCGAGCGTTCATTCGGGTCTCCTGGTGGGTGTGAGGAGGGCGTGCGGTGTTACGCCGCAGCGCTCTCGAGCTCGCCCAGCAGCGTGCGGCTGTCGACCGCGCGCGCATAGAGCGGGAACATCCGCTCGCAATACAAGTCGTGTTCGGCTGCGGTGCCCGAGAGCACGCAGTCGGTGAGCATCGTGACGTTGTAGCCGAGCTCGTAGGCGGTGCGTGCGGTGGAGTCCACGCACAGCGACGTGATAGCGCCGGCAATCACCACATCGGTGATGTTGCGGTCGCGAAGCTCACGTTCGATGGAGGTGTTCAAGAAGGCGTTGAAGCCAGACTTGCCACGCACCGTGAGAATACGGTCGCCGTATGTCTGCAGCTCGGGGATCGGTTCTGCTCCCGGGGTGCCAGGCAACAGGGCGCCGCTCTCGCGCAACTTCCAGAGGATCCCGTTGGCGTTTGTCGCCGACACAAAACGCTGCGTCAGCTCGGTGGGCGGCACAATCACCGTCATGGGTGACTCGGAGACCTGACTCACGAAGCGGAGCGTGCTCTCCAATACGGAATCCGTGCGCTCCGCGTCGTCGATCGCCGACCGAAGAGGGGCATTCGCGGAAAACTGATCGTTCTGAAAACCAATCAGTAGGAGTGCGGTCGTGGCCGGATTCATTTCGGTGGTCCTAAACGGGGGCGTGATGCAATTTGTGCTATTCTAACAACTTTGTATGGTAACTAGTTGTGCCTCCAGAGAAAGGGTCTCAAGCGGATCTTCTTGGAAATAGGCCGTTCCTATGTTTGTCTAGGCCCCAAAAATCAGTAGGCAGGAGGAGGGCGACGTAATCCGTGTGGGGCAGCGGTCTCGAAGGCGCGGGCCAGTTGGAGGACCGAGAGGTCACCGCGCGGGCGTCCGACGATTTGCAGCCCAACCGGGAGACCGTCGCTCGTGAATCCTGCGGGGACGGAAATAGCGGGCGCGGCCATCATCGAGACGTACCAGCAGGAGCGCATCCAGTCGATGTAGGTGCCCATCGATTGGCCGGCGATCTCCATGGGGTAGGGGGTCGTGTGGTCGAAGGGTACGACCTGCGTGACCGGGAGCACGAAGTAATCGAAGCGCGAGAAGAACCCGCGCACTTGTCCGTGGAACCGTGCTTGGCGGGCGAGTGCGCGTGCGACGTCGGCGCTCGATTGCCGCTCGGCTTCGGCGATCTCCCAGTGAATTGTTTCCTTCACCAGTTCTGGGCTGCGGCGCGCGAGTGGCTTGAGGTTCGCGTGGAACCAGAGGTGGCGGAGTGTTTCGAAAGCAAGATCGATGCCGACGAAATCTGGTTCCGCTTCCGTGACGACGCAGCCGAGTTCGGTGAAGACCGATCGCGCAGTGCCGACGACGCGGAGGATTTCTGGATCGAAGGGAAGTCCGCCCAGGTCGTGGAACCAGCCGATGCGGAGGCCGCGGACATCGCGTTCGAGTGGTGCGCGGAAAATGGCCGGGTCGTCGTCGAGTGAGAGCGGGTTACCGTCGCAAGGGCCCGCGATTGCGCTCAGGAGCAGCGCGGTGTCGGCCACCGTGCGGGCCATGGGGCCGTTCGTCGAGAGCGGAGACCAGGAGCCTTGGTCGTCGTTGACGCGACCAGGTGACGGGCGCATCCCTACGATGTTGGTGAAGGCGGCCGGGTTTCGGAGCGAGCCGCCCGTGTCGCTGCCGTCGGCGATCGGGAGCATGCCCGTGGTGAGGGCAACGGCTGCGCCACCGCTGCTGCCGCCGACCGTTTTCCGTACGTTGTACGGGTTTACCGTGGTGCCGAATACCGGATTGAAGGTGTTGGAGCCCGCGCCGAACTCTGGGGTGTTGGTCTTGCCGACGGTGATCGCCCCCGCGGCCCGCAGCAAGCGCACGAGTCGTGCGTCGGTGGTGGGCACGTGATCGCGAAAGGCGGGGGAGCCGTAGGTGGTGCGGATCCCGGCGGTGTCGACGAGATCCTTGTGGGCGATCGGGAGGCCGTGGAGCGGGCCCAGAGGTTCGCCGCGCGCTTGGCGCTCGTCGGCCGCGGCGGCATCGGCCATGGCCTGTTCACCGGTGAGGGTAACGATGGCGTTGAACTGCGGGTTTACCGCCTCAATGCGTGCGAGGTGCGCCGAGACCACCTCGCGCGCGGAGAGCTCTCCGCGCGCAATCCACCCCGCGAGGGTGACCGCGGTGGCATCGCAGAGGCTGTCGCCTGTGGGAGTGACACCGCGGCCCCCACTTGGGGGCGTGCTCACATTGCGACCTTCGGCTTCGTCACAATCACGCCGTTGAGTTGCGCTGCTTTTAGGAGCGCGTTGAACTCATCGACCTGTTTGGTTTCGACGTCCGAGATGCGCTGCTGTATGGTGGTCCAGAGCTTCTCCAGCTCAACGAAGCGATCACGCACCGGCTGCGTGAGGACTTCGTTGCCTTCGAGGTTGCCGAGGAGGAAGGCGTACTGGGCGTTAATGCCGTTGCGGAAGTTGATCACGTCTTGGCCGTTAGCCGCCTTGGTGGAGAGGCGCGGATCGAGCGAGTCGACGGCGGTGGTGATGCCGTTGCCCTTCTCGGCGATCTGCTTGCCGGTGGGGACGTCCTTGGCTTTCTCGATGTAGCCTGCGACCTGCGACTTGACGTCGCGGATGCGGAGAAGCGACTCGTGGATCTCGTCGACGCGTGCGACGATCGCGCGGGCCATCGCATCACGGGCGGCGATCTCAGTGGCACTGGTGGAGATGCGCGGATCTTGCACGACCGTGAAGCTGCGCGTTTGGACCGTGGTGCCGACCGTGAGGCGCACCTGGTAGGTGCCGGGAGTCATGAGATAGCCCGCGCCTGATCCGCCCCAGATGTTCACGTTGCCTGGGAGCTTGGCCGGCGATTCACTGCGGAGATCCCACTGGAAGGCGTTGAGCCCCGCTTTCAGGGTGAGGGGAGCCGGTGTGGCCACGCCCTTACCAACGGCGCCCTTACCGAAGCGGCGGATCACGATGCCACGCGTGTCGAGGAACTCGAGGGTGGCGGCGTTGGCGGAGTCGGGTGCGGCCGCGAGTGCGATAAAGATGTTGGCGCCCGGGGCAGGGTTGGTCCCCGCGCCGGTGCTGCGTCCCTGTGTACCCGGCACGAGCATCGCTTCGCGCGGGGTGAAGAGGTGGACCACGGCCTTGGCTAGGTCGGCGCTCAACTGGCGTACCGCGCTCAGATCGTCGAGCGCCCAGAAGGCGCGTCCTTCGGTGGAGGCGTAGAGATTGCCGTGGCGCACGTCGAGTCCCGTGACCGGCACGTTCGGCAAGTTCTGCGAGAAGGGCTGCCAGTGAGCGCCGCCGTCGAAGGAGAGGTAGGCGCCTGTTTCGGTGCCCGCGTAGAGGAGGCCTTTTCGCTCCGGGTCTTCGCGAATCACGCGGACCGGTTCACCCTCGCGCATGCCGGTGCTGATGCGGGTCCAGCTGCGCCCATAGTCGGTGGACTTCATGGGGTAGGGGGTGTAGTCGCCGCGGCGATCGAGGCGGAAGGCGAGGTACACCGTGCCCGGATCGTGCGGGGAGACTTCGAGCTCGTTGGAGAGACCGACCGCGAGTCCGGCGGGGGTGACGTTTGTCCACGTTTTGCCACCGTCGCGCGTGAGCTGCACGAGCCCGTCGTCGGTGCCCACATACAGCGTGTTGGCATCGTGCGGCGACTCGGCGATCGTGATAATCGCGCCGTACACTTCACCGCCTGCGCCTTCGTTGGTGAAGGGGGTGCCGCCCAATCCTTGCGTGGCTTTGTCGTTGCGGGTGAGGTCGGGAGAGATCGGGGTCCAGGTGCGGCCGCGGTCGGGCGAGCGGAAGAGCACATTGCCGCCGTGATAGATCACATTGCCCGCATGGCGCGAGACCAGCGCTGGCGCCGTCCAGTTGAAACGGTACTTCGTTTCGTTGCTCGGCTCGGTGAGGTTCAGCTCCGGCCAGGGCATGATGTTGCGACGGAGGTTCGAGGTCATGTCGAGCTCGTCGAGAATGCCCTGGTAGCAGCCGCCGTAGATGTAGCGCGGGTTCTTGCGGTCGACGCCAATGTTGGCGCTTTCGCAGCCTGGGCCATTCTGCCAATCGGCGTCGGTGATCGCGCCCTCGTCGGAGCGGCTCTTGATAATGACCGAGGAGTTGTCTTGCTGGCCGCTGTAGAGGCGGTAGGGGTAGGCGTCGTCGACGATCACGTGGTAGAACTGTGCGGTGGGCTGATTGCCCTGCGTGCTCCAGCTCTTGCCGCCGTCGAGCGAGATGGTGGCGCCGCCGTCGTTGGCGTTCGCCATGTAGCGCGAATCCTTGGGGTTGATCCAGAGGAAGTGGTTGTCGCCATGTTGTGCGTTGAGCGTGGCGAAGGTTTTGCCGCCGTCGATCGACTTCATGATCGGGGCGTTGATCACGTAGACGACGTCGGCGTTGGCCGGGTCGGCGGTGATGTTCATGTAGTACCAGCTGCGCGTGACGATGTTGCGATCTTCGGAGAGGAGCTTCCACGTGTTGCCTGCGTCATCGGAGCGGTAGAGGCCGCTCTTTTCCGCTTCGACGATGGCGAAGATGCGGTCTGAGTTTGCCGGGGACACGGCGACGCCGATTTTGCCCATGAGCTTGGGGAGTCCGCCGCTGAGGCGCGTCCAGTTGTCGCCGCCGTCGGTGGACTTCCAGATGCCGCTGCCGGCGCCGCCCTAGCGCACCTGCCAGGGGAGGCGCTGGTGGTCCCAGAAGGCCGCGTAGAGGATGCGCGGGTTGGTGGGATCCATGGAGAGGTCGCTTGCGCCACTGAAGGCGTTGGTGCCCTTGAGGATCAGCGACCAGTTCTTGCCGCCATCGGTGGAGCGATAGATGCCGCGGTCGGCGGTGCCTTTCCAGCGATCGCCTTGGGCGGCGACGTAGACCAGGTCGGGGTTCTGCGGGTGGACGCGGACTTGGGAGATCTGCTTGGTGGCGGCGAGGCCGATGTTCTTCCAGGTCTTGCCGGCGTCGGTGGACTTGTAGACGCCGTCGCCGTAGCTGGAGGACTGGCCGCGCACCGCGTGTTCACCCATGCCCACATAGAGCACGTTTGGGTCTGATTCCGCGACACCGATGGCGCCGACGGAGCTCGTGCGGAAGAAGCCATCGGAGATGTTTTTCCAGCTATGGCCGGCGTCGTCGGTTTTCCAGAGTCCGCCGCCCGTGTAGCCAGCGTAGTAGACGTAGGGTTGGCCGGTGACGCCGGCGATGGCGTCGGCGCGTCCACCGCGGAAGGGGCCGATGTTGCGCCACTGGAGGGTCTTGAGCAGCGACGAGTCGGCGGTGGCGGCCGGCGCTTGGGCGCGGAGGGTGGTGGTGGTGCCGAGGGCGAGGAGTGCCGCTGCGAGAATGCGGAAGGCGCGCGTATGCATCGTGAGGGGGCGGAATGGGGCGACGTGAGCAGAAGTCATGGAGAGAAGTTACCGTCTCGGACGGCTGGGGCAACGGTGGCGGATGGGGGGAATACGACAGCGCCAGCCGCGAGGTGCGGCTGGCGCTGTGGCACTTGCTTCCGTTCGCAGCGCTCGCGATCAAGGTGCGCTAGCGCGGCCCGTACTTGTTGTCGCCCTGCGTGCCTTCCTCACAAAACCAGATCGTCAGTGGGATTGCTCCGATAACTGTGAGGACAATCGCATACCACCAGCCCGAGCGATTCGTGTCATGCAGGCGGCGCACTGTGACTGCGAGTCCAGGAAGCGCTAGTCCTAGGATGCAGAGCCAGTAGAGACCGCTCTGCACGAGTGAGCCCGCGCCGAACAAAAAGATCGAGACAATGCTGACCCCTAAGTCCGCAAGGAACGAAAAGAGGCTCCAGTACCAGAACTCCGCACGGCTCGCTCGCCCCTCGAACGCCGCATACTTTGAGAAGCACGCGCGAACGGCATCGCCGAAGCCGATCGGGCCGCTGGGCTGCGCCGTGTGTTTCGGCGTGGGTGCTTCCGGTTGAACGGACGAGCTTGTCATGGCTGCGCTCCAGCTGTCAGCGATTGTGTCGTGGGGACCGGGATTACCCTCGAGAATGCGTCTACGCTAAAGTTGACCGTTTGTACTGGGAAGGCGCCAGCCACAGGATGTGGCCAGCGCCTTCGTCATTCATGCGTCGTACCAGTCGCGCTTAGCTGCAGCGGAGAACCTTCACGGCGTAGCCGGTATTGGGCGGCGCAGCCGGATTCATGGTCGACATCGTGCAGGTCAAGCCGGCCGGGAGATCCGCCATCTTCTTATAGACCCCCTTGTAGCACGACACGGAGTGAATGTACGGAGCTTTCACGTTCAGCGGATTCCAGTGCGACGTCTTGACGCCCGTGCGCGAATCCGTGAACTCGATTTCTGTGTTCGAGAGCGCGCGTGGGTTTGTCACCGTCTGCGTCGCAGTGCCGCTGGGAATCACGCACTCCATGGCGGTGGGAATCTTAATCATTCCCGTCGTGTCGGTGAGCGCCTGCGCCTGCGCCGGCCGAGCGGCTAGTCCGAGTGTGAGCACCGCGAGCAACACAATCTTCGCTTTCATGGTTGACTCCTTGCCGAGAGGTGATGAGGCTGAGAAGGTAACACTACGAGAATATACGGCGTTATGGTATCGGTTTGCAAAGCCCATACATATAACGTGACGCCCCCGATACGCCGAAGCATGCGTACAATGCTGAAACACCGCTGTGACGCACATCACTAACTGTCGTATTGTGTGACAGGGGGGAATGTCGTACTTTTTATGTGCCACCCTACTTACGAGGTTCCTCATGCACCGTGCACTTCGTCTGACCCTTCGCGCCGCAATGGCTATGGCCGCCGTGCTCGTCGCCGCTCCCGCCGCCATGGCGCAGATCCCCGGCATGCCGCTCTATACCAACCCGCGTTACGGCTCTGGCATCCGCGTGCACGCAGACGCGGGCGGTTCGTCAGAAAAAATGATCGGTAATCAGGTGTTGCAGGGTGGTGTCTCGCTGGCACTCGGACCGGTGGGCTTCAGTGCGAGCGTGGGAAGCAGCTCGGAAAACCTGGCGTCGCTTAGCAGCTGCGCGTCGCGTCCGACTGTGGGCTGCGAGCGCAAAAAGATTAGCGCCTCCGCACTCGGCCAGTTCCGCGTGATCGGCGACGGCAACTCGTTCCTCACTGTCGCGCTCTTTGGCGGAGTCGCCACGGATCTCTCCATGTCGGACGCCCTCGATTGCAGTCAGTACACGGGCCTCTCGGCCACGGTCTGCAACATCGACAAGAAGAATAACTCGGCGAAGCGCATGACGATTCCGGTTGGCGCCTCGGTATCGGCGCACATCCCGCTGTTGATCACCAGCCTGAACGTCTGGGCCGCACCCCGGTATAGCTTCAATACGATGATGAACTGCCCGGACGGCGCCAACTGCGGTGTCAACGGCGGCGACGTGCGCGTTGCGATCGGGGCTGACATGCCGATTCTTGGCCTGTTCGCCATTCGTGCCGCGTACGACATGGGCAAGATTGGTGGCCAGAACGCCAACTTCTGGGGCCTCGGCGGCTCCATCGGCTTCGGCGGCGTGCACTAGTCGCACCGAAGACACACGATTACATGAAAGACGGTAGAACAACGGGCGCTCGAACTTCTCGAGCGCCCGTTGTGTTTTTCACAGCTGCTGGTGACAATGTCGGCTGCCGCATAATCCCAGGAGAAACTATGCGTGTAGGACCTGCTCGACCGTTGGTGCTCAGTGCGACACTCGCGGTGGCACTTGTTGGTGTGGTGGCCTGTGGTGGCGCGGCCCCGACCAATGCCAGCAACTCAAACACGAACGGCACCGGTATTGCTGAGTGCAAGTTGCCGACGACTGGGTCGGGGCGCGGGGTGTATCTCGGATTCCCGCGTCGGCCGAATGGGCTCAAGACAATAGGAACGGTGAATGTCGGCGTGGCGATGGTCGACTTTTCCGATGCCGTGGCCAACAAGACGCCTCAGGCGGCGTTCGCTATGATCTCCCCAGGGGCCGTGAATTTCTTCACCGCGGCGTCATACGGGCAGATGAATTTGGTGCTGACGCCAACGCTGCGGTGGGACCGTATGAGCAAGGCGTCGACTGGCTATAGCATGACGCGCGCGACCATCTCGTTCGCGAGTCAGAAAGCCTACGCGACCGAGGCACTAACCCTCGCCTCGCGCACGTTGGACTTCTCGAATGCGGACGCCTTTTTGGTGCTCACCACACCCAATGCGTCCGTGATTGATCTTGGGCCGACATTCACCGCGAATGCAGGCGACGGGATCACCATCAGCGGCCGAGCGATGGAGAGCGGGGTGACGTCGGGGTACGATCTCAATTTCTGGGGTCCGTACTGGCTGAACCACGAAATGGGGCACGCCGCAGGGCTCGTGGATTTGATCGATTTCAATCCGGGGACGCTGCACCGTGACCACTGGACCGGCACCTTCAGCATCATGACCGAGATCAACGCCTTGGCGCCGATGTATTTCGCGTGGGAGGCCTGGCAGAGCGGCTGGATCGCCGACTCGCAGATCACCTGTGCGCCTGCGGCGGCGACCACGACGGTGACACTTACCCCGATCGAAGACGCGGGCGGCATGAAGGCGGTCATCATTCCCATCGGCAAGTACTCGGCGATTGTCGTCGAGAGCCGACGCGCGAAGGGACTCGACTATCAGCTCGGGGCCGGTGGACCGCTCGTGTACCTGGTGAACACGGATATCGGTACGCAGAATCCCAACGGGCTTGGGCTGATCAAGGTGCTCCCGCTCGACGATGCGGATTACACCAAGGTCAGGAAGCTGCTCACTCCTGATCAGAGTGTCACCTACGCCGGCGTGACGGTGAAGTTTCAGTCACTCACCGGTGGGAACGATGTGATTGCGGTGACGCGGCCGTAAGGGGTTCCGTTTGGGTGGGATGCACAAGTGGCCGGCGCATCATCTGCGCCGGCCACTTTGCATAGCAATCGCTTACGGAATCGTCGGCGGATTCGTCGTCAGCAACTTGGTAATGCGATACAAGAACTCCTGGCCCTCAAAGAAGGACTTGATCCCCATGCGTTCGTCGCGGCCGTGCGCGCGCGCGTCGACCGACGGGTCACTGAAGAGCCCCGAGACACCGTAGGCGGGGACGCCGAGTGTGAGGAAGAAGCGTGAGTCGTTGGCGCCGGTGGACATGGTGGGGATGATCGGGATGTTCCCGAAGAGTTCTTTGGTGACCTGTGCTACTGGCTGCGAGATCTCGGCGGAGAGCGATGCGGCCGGCGAGTTGGCGCGCTGTGATTTCACGAGCACTTTGACGGCCGTATCGCCGATTGCTGTTTCGAGCGCGCGGCGGACATCGTCAGGCGCGTCGGTGGGATACATGCGGCAGTTGATGTTCGCTTCGGCGAGCTGTGGCAGGGCGTTGGTGGCATGTCCGCCGGAGAGCATGGTGGCGACGCAGGTGGTGCGGAGCATGGAGCTGTACTTCTCGTCGGCGGCGATGATTGCAGCGGCGGCGGCGTCGGCTGGGTTGGCGACGAGCGCCTGCATGGCGCGCCCCATGGCCGGTGTTTCCTGCTTGGCCGTTTCGGTGAAGAACTGCCGCGTGACTTCGCTCATGCGCACCGGAAAGTGGTAGCGTCCCACTTTGGAGAGGGCGTCGGCGAGCGAGGTGATGGCGTTGTCGTCGCGCGGCACCGAGGAGTGGCCGCCGCGGTTGGTAACGTGCAGGGTGAAGTTGGCGACCACTTTTTGCGCGAGCTGGATTGTATTGAAGAGCGGCTGTCCGTTGCGCAGCACGCCGCCGCCTCCTTCGTTGATTACGATCCCCGCGTCGACGAGTTCACGATGGTTGGTGACCAGCCAGTCGACGCCGTTGAAGGGGCCACTTTCTTCGTCGCTCGTGAGGGCCACAATGATGTCGCGATCCGGGCGCCATCCTTCGGCCTTCATGCGCAGGAGATTCGCCACGAAGATTGCTGCCATGGCTTTATCGTCGGCCACGCCGCGGGCGTAGTAGTAGCCCTCTTTCTCGGTAAAGACGAAGGGGTCGAGGTCTGGGGACCAGTCGGCCTTGAGCGCTTCGACCACGTCTAGGTGAGCGAGGAGCAGGAGCGGCTTGCGGCCGGCGGGGTTCTTGCCGCGGAGGCGCGCGACCACGTTGTGGCGCTCGGGGCGGGGGCCACCAATGAAAATGTCGGAGTCGGGGATCCCCGCGGCGCGGAAGCGCTTGGCCATAGCCAGGGCGCCATTGGTGATGTTGCCGGTGGAGACTGAGGTATTGATCTCGACCAGTTCCTTGAGGACGCCGCGTGCGACTTCCTGGGTGGGGGAGAGCTTGCCTGGTGTGAAGTCGGGGGTGGTGGCGGGTTTTGCTTGGGCGCTGAGCAGTGCGGGGAGCAGGGCGGCGATCGCGAGGGTGGACATCGCGAGGGTGGACATCGCGAGGGTGGACATCGCGAGGGTGGACATCGCGCGGCGGGTGGTGAGGAGGGTCATGGTGTGGATAATACGAGGTTCGGAGCGTGGAGGCGAGCGGAGGCGAGCGGAGGCGAGCGGAGGCGAGCGGAGGCGAGCGGAGGCGAGCGGGTTTGGCGGGGGAGCTGCGCGTGAACTAGCGGCTAGACTCTCGAGGTACGGCGCGATAGATTATTCAGACTGTCCGCGAGGTGGAGTAGTTGCGGCGGACGGGACGTAGCGCAGCCCGGTAGCGCACCTGAATGGGGTTCAGGGGGTCGCGGGTTCGAATCCCGCCGTCCCGACTTGTGTAAGGCTTGTCTCCCCCAGCGGCGATCAGCCGCAGCCGCCGCCACCCGCACCAACCCACAACACCCCATACGCACTCGGCGCGCGATCGAGTGGTCCCACCCAATAGATCCGCGCGCCACGCTGCGACTGCAACGCCGGCGGCACACCAACTAACGGCCGACGTTCGCCATTGGTGAGTCGTAGCTCGTACCCCGCGGCCGCCGAGCAGAGCGTGCCGTCCGTGGCCGCGACGCTGTCGGCGCTGCGGACCGCGAAGTGGGACACGGCAACGCCGCAGCCCGGACCTGCAGGCGTCAGCGCACCGCTGCGATCATCCCGAACGCCCCACACGGTGATCTCGAGCCCCTGCGCCGCGCTCAGCCCACTTGGGATGGCTTCGCGCACGTCACACACGCCGCCCGCGTGGCGCAGCACCAGGCGAACCATTGGCTCGCTGCCAGTGACCGAGAGCACGCCGCGCAGCGAATCCGAGGCCAGCGGTGCCACGCGCGCCTCCACCTTCGGCGTCGCCCGTTTGCAGGCAGTAATCGATGCCACCAAGAGCAACGCGCGCACAGAAACATGCATCACGCGGCTCACGGCAACCGCGCGATCGCGATCCGCAACGTCGCCGCCGGTGCGCCGCCGCCGAATGCGCGGAGTTCGAGCACCTGTGCCGCCGACATCGTGCCGCTGAACCGGAAGTACGCCGCCGCGCCGCCACGAATGCCGACCTGCGATGCCGTGAAGGCGCCAAACGATCCTGTGGCTGGCACAAGCGGGAAGGGGAGAGTGAACCGCGTTCTCCAGGTCGGATCGGCACTCAGCTGGATATAGATCTCGCGCGTGTTCCAGGTCGGGATCTTGAGATCTGCGCTCGAGGAGATGAGCCCAGGGAAGTCGTCCGTATACAGCGCGAGACTCCATCCGCCGATCATTTGATCAA
>JAPLKT010000025.1:51584-54632 GCA_026387895.1 Gemmatimonadota bacterium
GTCACGCCGGTGGTGGTAGCGCTTGTGACCGTGGTGAAAAAGTTCGCTTCGGAACTCGCCCAGCGGTCGGCCGCGTACCGCGTGAACGACCACACCGTCTGGTAGAACACGCTGCCCGACTGCCCCGTGCCATCACCGAACAGCGACCAGTTCCAGGGTTCCAGCAACTTGGGGAGCAGCTCGTTGAACTGCCGCCGCAGGCCGTACGTCGGGCGGTGCGTTGCGTCGCCGGCGAGGCAGGCGGCATTGCTCGGATTGAAATCGCAGTAGATGCCGTTGGTGCTGGAGCTGCCCCACGCGGTGTTTGCCTTCCACGCGACTTTGTGGATGTACGGCCGCACCCAGAGCTCTTCAGCCTGACGCGCGAGCCCTTCTTCGAGCCAAGACTCCTCAAAGGATGACGCGTTGTTGGCCACGCGCGTACCGGGTGTCGTCAGGGCTGCTCCCCGCGAGCGTTGGCACCATGGCATAGAAGTACTCGCCAAAGTTGCTGGCCGCGACGCTCGCGGCGGCAGTGCGCGGATACTGGTCACACGGGTTTACGAATGCCGCGGCGCTCGGATTGTCCGTGTTGATCCGTTGGGTGAAGATCATGTTCAGCTTGCCGTCGGCATCGGTGCGCGCATCGCGCAGCAATGGGTCGCCGAAATTCGTCTTTACAACGTCGTACTGCTCAGCGTCGAACAGTTGCCCGATCCGCTGGTAGTAGGTCGCGAGGTTCGCGTCGGTGAATGACTGACGCGTGTTGGTCGTGTCCTCCCAAATGACCGCCTTGGTGCCAACGTAGATCGCTTTCGCCCCGATGCGCTTGGTCGTGTCGCTGCAGGTGTAGTTATAGAAGAACTGGCGGCTGTCGCCGAGTGCGTTCGAGAGGCGCAGTGACGACGCTCGGGCGGGGGTGGTCGGCGCGCGGTAGCCTGAGGCCCGCATCTGCTGATAGAGCGCACGTCCCGCTTCGAGACGGGTGATGTGTTCGCGATCACTCGCTGAGCCTGACGCGCCAGCGGCGGCGCTGTTCCCCATGAATCCGGAGCTGCCCGCGGTCAGCGATCGGATGAGTTGCGGTGCAATGGACAGGCGGGAGGGCTGGGCGAGCAATGCGCTCATTGGGGCCGGGGCCGAAGGCACCGGGTTGCCACGAAGCTCAATGTCCGAAATCGTGTTCTGCGAGGTCGCGTCGCTAAAGACCGTGACGAGGTAATGCGCGCTACCGTTGGCATTCGGTAACTCATTGCACGCACTTTCGGCCGCACTGGTGAGGACAATCGCCTGACCCACCGACAACGTGCGCACCGTGCCGGCGACCGTGGCGTTGACCGAGGCGCTGTTGATGTTGTTGTTGGTGACCACCACGGGTAGCGTTCCGCTGGCAATGCAGGGAACGGTCGCAACGAGCTGGTTTGAGGAGGCGCTGGTAATGGTAGAGACCACGCCGCCGATGCGTACGGTGTTCGTCGCAATCGTCGCGCCAAAGCCTGCGCCCGTGATCGTCATGGAGGCGCCCGGCACGAGCGTTGCCGGCGTGACGGAGGTGATGATCGCGCCGTTGGCCACGGTAATGGCCGCGGTCCCGGTTTTCCCTTCGCTGGTGGCGGTGATGGTTGCCGTGCCGATTGCGACACCGGTCACGAGCCCCGTTGCGCTCACGGTGGCCTTGGCCGGGTCTGAGGTGGTCCAGGTGATGGACCGTCCGGTGAGGACGTTATTGCCGGCGTCAATGGTTGACGCGGCGAGTTGTTGTGTGCCAGCGATGATCACGGCAGCGACGGACGGCGTCACCACGACCGATGCAATGGGGATCGGTGTGACGGTGAGCGTTGCTTGGCCTGTTTTGCCAGAGGCGGTCGCGGTGATTGACGTCGTCCCAACGGCAAGGGCGGTAACAACACCGCCTGCGCTGACGCTCGCGACGGTCGGTGCCGATGAACTCCAGGTGACCGTGCCGGTGGCGATTGAGCTTCCCTTCTGGTCCAGCCCCGCCGCGGTCGCGGCCGCGGGCTCACCCACGTGCACCGAGCTCACCGATAAAGAGACCGTGATGCTCGTGAGGGTCGGCGGCACCGTTGGTGTCTTGTCGCCGCCGCCGCTGCAGGCCGCCACGGAGGTCAGGATCCCCAGGAGCACGCTGCCAGCGAGGCGGCGCAGGAACGAAACTGGGCGCGTGACACGATGACGCACAATCAGGTGTGGCAACGGCATCTGGGGACTCACAGTAGGGGGCTGATTCCGGCGGCCGCCAGCGGACAATACATACGGGCAGCGTGGTGAAAAGTTCGACCTTTCTTGTGCCGGGCGCAACACCCCGCGGGCGCTGAATGGCCTGCGCTAGCATCGAGGGTGACAGGCTTCCATCTTTCGGAGCTCGCTGCGTCGGTGTCCTCATGAGGAGGTCATCGACGCGCGGGGATCGAACAGGAGCACGATTGGACGTTTACACCACGGCCGCCTACCGGCCCAGCCCTCTGCGCGCGGCGCAGGTGGTCGCAGCCCTTGTCGGGACATTCTGGCAGGGCTCCCTCCACGCCCAAACTCCCGCCCGCCTCGACACCATATCCGTCGTCGCCTCCCGCGTCGGGAAAGCCGACGCGGGACGCTCGGTCGACGTCATCACACGCGACGCCATCACCGCCTCCAGCGCACGCACGGTCAGCGAACTGCTCGCCGCTCGGCTCGGCATTGATGTCAGCCCGCGCTCCCCGGCGCAGGCGGATCTCTCGATCCGCGGCAGCTCGCCGGAACAAGTCGCCGTGCTCGTCGACGGCGTGCGCGTGAGCGATGTGCAAAGCGCACACTACGCGCTCGACCTCGCAGTCCCACTCGAAGCGATCGAGCGGGTCGAAGTGCTCCGCGGCGCGGCTTCCGCTCTCTACGGCCCGGATGCCGTTGGCGGGGTCATCAACATTGTCACCCGCCGCGGCGGCGTTGCCACGCGTGTTGCCACGCGTGCGGGCGCATTCCAAACACTCGGAGGCGCACTCGCCACGAGCCTCACGGTCGGCGCAACGACCGTCACGCCAACCATCGAATACGATCGCTCGAATGGTGCGC
>JAPLKT010000025.1:54677-55643 GCA_026387895.1 Gemmatimonadota bacterium
CTACCGCACGCTCCTCACGCGCATCGGCGCCGAGCAACGGCTGTCCGCTGGACTCCTGACGGGACATCTGGGCGTCGGGGTGCGCGACTTCGGCGCTGCAAACTTCTACGCTCCATACAACTCGTTCGAACGCACCGGCTCGGCAACCGCCGACGTACGCCTGCGTCGGACCCTCGGCGACTGGTCATTGGAGTCCGGCGTACAGACGCGACGCCACACCGATCGTTTCACGCTGATTCGCGACAACCCCGCTGTCTACGAAAATCTGCATACGTCCTGGCAGAGCGGTGTCGACGTGATCGCGCGCCGAAGCTTTGGCTCGACCGCGCTCGCTATCGGCGCTGACGCGCTCAACGCACAGCTCCAGAGCGCTCGGCTTGGGAGCCGCAACGAGTGGCGCGAGGCACTGTTCAGTGAGCTCACCGTTGCCGCGCCCGCGGGATCCACGCTACTCCTCGGTCTGCGCGGTGATCAGTCGTCCACCTACGGCGCTTTTCTCTCCCCCTCGGCGACCTTCGATATTCCCCTCGATGGGCCCGTCGGGGTGGGTCTGCGCGGCATGCACCTCCGCGCGAATGTGGCGCGCGGGTTCCGCGCCCCAACATGGACCGAGCGCTACTATCGCGATCCCGCGAGCGTGGGGAATCCAAATTTACAGAGCGAGCAGTTCTGGACTGGTGAACTTGGGCTGCGATTCGCGCCGTCGAGTGACTGGAGTGCAGATCTCGTTGGCTACTCGCGTTCGGCCGACAACCTGATTGATTGGGTCAAGGCGACCACAGCCGATGCCGCAACACCCTGGCTCGCGAGCAATGTGGGGAGCGCGACGTTCCGTGGCGTTGAGCTTTCGACCACCTATCGGAGCGGTGGCGCCGAGTACACACTGAGTCATGCATCGATCGCGTTTGATGCCGCGTCGGGGGCTGGACTGCGTGGTCGCTATGCGCTGCGGCCGGTCACGGCGCA
>JAPLKT010000025.1:55670-60815 GCA_026387895.1 Gemmatimonadota bacterium
CCCGCGTGTCCGTGACCGCGACGCATGGCGCTCGTGTGAGCGCCGACCTGATGCGCGCGCAGCGCGCGGGTGAGGTGGCGTATATCACCGCCAATCTCCGGTACTCGCAGCGGGTGGGGGCGCTGACCGTCGATATTGATGGTCGCAACCTGACCAACGCCGGCTGGCTCGATGGCGCTGGAGCGATTGTGCCGGGGCGCGCGCTGTATGTGGGACTCTCCTGGCGGGGCGGGGAACCGGCCCGGTGAGCGTGGTTCCGCTGAGCGTGGTTCCGCTGAGCGTGGTTCCGGTGAGCTTTAGCGGCCCTTCTCGCAAGCCGATGCTGTAAAATGAGGATAGTGTTTGCGTAGCAAGCGGCGCTTTAGACTTTTAGGGCGACCGAACTCATGACTAGACCGAGACCTTGAGCACCAACCGTCCGCTCGCGCTCGCCGTCGAAGCCGCCGCAACCCCCGGGTCGTATGGAACGGCGCCCGATGGTTTCCGCCTGCCCGAGCGTACGCGACTCGGCGAAGTCACGCTCCGTGTGTCGAATCTCGATCGCTCCCTGGACTTCTATTCAAAGCTTTTGGGATTCCGCGTGCTCGAGCAGTCGGCGACGCGGGCCGTGCTCGGTGCGGTTGGTGAGGCTCGCGCGCTGATTGTGTTGCAGGAGGTACCTGGGGTCGCGCCGGTGCCCGACCGTGGCCGACTTGGGCTGTTCCATGTGGCGATTGTGGTGCCGACGCGCGGTGATCTTGGTCGATTGGTGCAGCAGCTCGCGGCGCGCGGCGTTGCGCTCGGCGCGGGAGATCACCTCGTGAGTGAGGCGTTCTACCTGCAGGATCCTGACGGGCTCGGCCTTGAGTTGTATCGCGATCGCCCGCGCGCGGAGTGGCGTCGTGTGAACCGCGAGCTGATGATGGCGACTGATCCCGTGGATGTTGCGGGGGTGGTTGCGGCGGGAGCGGGAAGCGACTGGGAGGGGATGCCCGCTGGTACGACGATTGGCCATGTGCATCTGCGCGTCGGGGCGCTTGAGCCGGCGGCCGCATTCTTCTCGGATGCGATGGGCTTTGACCTGATGGTGTGGAGCTACCCGGGCGCCCTCTTTTTTGGGGCCGGCGGCTATCACCACCACGTCGGTACCAATATTTGGGGTGCTGCGGGGGCGAGCCCCGCTCGGGCGGACGAAGCCGCGCTGGTGGAGTGGACGATTGAGCTGCACGACGCTGAGGGCATCACGGCCGGCGACGCGCTTGACGCCGTCGCTGAGGGTTTGCGCCGTGGCGGCTTTGCTATAGAGCGCGACGCATTGGGTGAGGTTGTGACGCAGGACCCGTGGGGAACCGCGGTGCGACTGCGGCGCGTCGACGTATGAACCGCGCGTTGCCGCTCGTGGTGTTTGTGGCGCTTAGCGCCTGCGGAACAGGCGTTGCGCGGGTGGCCACGGGGAGTGCTCCTGCTGCGGCAACGGCGCTGGGTGAATTGCCGCGCTACACAATAGCGCGATCGGTTGCCGACTCAATCACCACGCACCAGATCGCGCCCGGTATCACGCAGCACGATCTCGTGCGAAATGCGGGGCCACTGCGTGCGCACGTGCTGGACATTGATCTCGCGCAGTGCGTGAGTATTCGCGCAGTGAAGGGCGGTCCGACCGCGGTAGGCCGCGCGACGACCACGGCGCTGTTGCAAGGCGTTCCTGCTGAAGAGCGCGCGATTGCCGCGGTGAATGCGGATTTCTTTGTGTTCACCCCGCCGGGCGTGCCGGTGAATGCGATGGTCGTCGATGGTCAACTGCTCTCTGGGCCGATTAAGCGTCCGGTTTTGGCGATCGATGCCGCACGTCGGCCGTTCATCGGGATGCTGACGGTTGCCGGGACTGTCGTCTCAGCACGTGGACGCCTGCCGTTCACCTTTTGGAATCGGCCGAGTGTCACGGGGTTGGGGGTGATTGATGCGGCGTGGGGGCAACCGTTGGATACACTTGTGCGGCGCACCGCGCTGTTCGTGCTGCCGATTAGCGAGCGCGCGCAGCCACGGCGCTATGTACTCGCGGCGCTTCCGGTGTCGCACGATGGGCTCGCGCGAGGCGACACCCTGATGCTCGTGGGGCGTTCGCGCGGTGCGCTACAGAGTGGCGACACGGTGACCGTTGGCGCGACGCTTGCGCCGATTATCCCGATGCAGGCGGTTGGCGGAAACCCGCTGCTCCTCCGTGACAGTGTGATTGTGCCGACCGTGGACACCGACGGCGCGGAGAGTTTTCGAGGACTCAATCCGCGTACGGCGGCCGGCTACGCCGATTCGGGCCGACGGTTGCTGCTCGTGGTGATTGATGGTCGTCAGCCCGGCTACAGCGTTGGCACGACGGTGCGCGAGACCGCCGCACTGTTGCGTGATCTTGGTGCCCGGGAAGCGTTGAATCTCGATGGCGGCGGTTCGACCGCAATGATCGTGCGCGATCCGACGAGTGGGAACGTGCACACCGTGAACAAGCCGTCGGACGCGATCGGGGAACGCCCGGTGGGGAATGCGGTGGTGGTGACCGGGAGTTGCCGCGGGTAACAGGCGCGGAATCCCTGTTCGGAGACTCTTACCTGCAGGGCATCGCTAGCCTAACTTTCGCCGAATGGAAACTCGTCCGACGTCCAAGGGGGTCGCTGCGCGATCTGGTACCGTGCCACGTCTCGTTTCGATGAGGCTTCGTGGTGGTGAGACCGCCAGTGGCACGGCGTTTCTTTTGCCGATTCAGGCGCTTGGCCCCTTTCTCAGTTCGCGGAAGGGCGGATTGCTCTCGCTCGCCGAGCCCAAGGGGTTCAGCGAGAGTGGGACGGGGAGTCATGTGATTATCCGGACGTCCACCGTGTTGTTTGCCTGGGCGGATGATGCGAGCCTTCAGGTGGATCATCGCGCGGCTGGTGCGGCAAGCCGCCGGATTCACATCGCCTTTGACGACGGCAGTTCAGTGGACGGTGTGCTCAGTTTCCCCGCGGGGATTCGCGTGAGTGATTTTCTCGCGCGCGCTGAGGAATTCATTCCGTTGCGCGATGTCGCGCTGGCCGGCGCATCACGTGCGTCGGTTGACCTCGCGGTGAACTTCAACGCCGTGACCACGATCCGCGACATGGGGCATGTTGACGCCAAGGCGGGTGCCACGTCTGCTGTGCCGCAGCTGAGTACGGTGATCAAGCGCCGCCGCTCCAGTCTCACACTCGTGGCGCCGGCCGATTTGTAGCGAACGCGGTGCCCGTTAGGGCACCACGCGGGGCCACTTGGCATCCATGCGCGTCATGATCGCGGCGAACGCGTCGATGCCGTCCCACAGATTCTGAATGCGGAGGTTTTCGTCCTTCGCGTGCTGATTGTCGTCGTGGTTCGCAATCGGAAAGACAATCAGTGGCACGTGTAGCGTGCGTTCAAACAAACTTGTCGGGAGTGAGCCGCCCATCGTCGGGAGTCTGAGGACCGGCTTGCCGAGGAGTTCGTCGAGTGTTCCGGCGAGGGCGACGGCCACCGGTTCGTCCTGCTGCACGCGTGAGGCTTCGTCGCCGCCGCCCCAGGTGACGCGTACGACCTTCGGGTGGGCCAGACGTTCGGCGTCGGTGGCCGCGACGTGTGTCACATACCAGCCGGTGGCTTTGAGATGCGCCTCAACGAGCGTGCGAATGCGCTCGGGCGTCTGCTTGGGGACCAAGCGGAAGTCGATCGACGCTTTGGCTTCGATCGCAATCGCATTGGCGGCCAATCCTTCGACTTGGCCGACTTTGAGCCCACGGATATTGAGCCCAGGCAGCATGATGCGTTCGGCGAGCAGGGCGCCATTGCCTTCGGTGGCGCCGAGGAGAAGCTCTTGGCGGATAGCGGCATCGGTGTTGGGGAGCGCACGCACCGCTTTGAGTTCCGCCGGCGTGGGCGGGATGACGTCGTCGTAGAAGTCCTTGATCAGGATGCGGCCGTCGGCGTTGCGGAGCGACGTCACCAGTTCGGCAACGAGAATCCCGGGGTTGGGTATCCAGTTGCCGTAGTGGCCGCTGTGCATCGCGCGCGTGGGGCCGTACACGGTGAGTTCGAGCCCCATAGCGCCACGGACGCCGTAGACCACCTGCATTTGTCGGCTGGAGTGCACGGGGCCGTCGCAGAAGAGCCAGGCGTCGGCGCGTAGGAGGTTCGCGTTCCGCTGGAGCAGCTCCCCGAGATGCGCCGAGTTGGATTCTTCTTCGCCTTCGAAGAAGAACTTGAGATTGATCGTCGGGCGCTGCCCGGTGGCTTTGAGTGCGTCGAGGGCGGTGAGAATCGCCGTGATCGGGGCTTTGTCGTCGCCGGCGCCGCGCGCGAAAATGCGGGACTCAGGATTAAGTCGGCCGGTGGTTGGGAAGGGGATGTCCACCCACTCGCTGCCGCGCTGATCGCGGAGTGTGGGGGTGAATGGGGCGCCGCCCTTCCATTCTTTGGCGTCGACAGGCTGCCCGTCATAGTGGGCATAGAGTACAATCGTGCGGGTGGCGCCTGGTGCCTTGAGCTCGCCGTACACCACGGGGGGCCAGGCGCCATTCGTCAGGAGCCGTGCGTCGACGCCGCGCCGCGCGAGCATGGCAACAATCTCGGTGGCATTGCGGCGTAGGTTCAGCGTGTCAGCCGCAACGTTCGGGATTTTGAGAAAGTCGGCGAACTCTTGGACGATTTGCGGTTCGCGGGCTTCGCGCCACTGGCGAATCTGGTCGCGGGCGGACTGCCCCGTGATCACGACGGGGAGCAAGAGGGCGAGGGCAACAGCACGAACGCGCATAGGAATCCCGGTTGCAAGAGTGCAGGGAAGATGCGCGCTGGGGGCGCTTGGGAACAAGCGTGGGGTGAAGCGCGCATGGTCGACGGGGGGTCGACGGGGGGTTTCTGAGGTCCCGTGGTGCCGTGTATTGTGGCTCGTCGTCCCCGTTCATACTCTTCTGGGATGTCCCTCGCACAGACCGCCGCGACTGTCATCACGCACTTCGACTACGACTGGCTGATTGTCGGCTCCGGCTTTGGTGGCAGCGTTTCGGCACTGCGTCTAAGCGAAAAGGGGTACCGCGTCGGCGTGCTCGAATGCGGGCGTCGGTATGCCGACCATGAATACGCCAAGACAACCTGGGACCTCCGCCGATTCCTCTGGGCCCCCGCGCT
>JAPLKT010000122.1 GCA_026387895.1 Gemmatimonadota bacterium
CTTCCAGATGGCTTGCTGATTGAGCGTGTTCCCGCCTGAGACGACGATGCCGTCCATGGAGAGGAAGACGTCGTCCCAGCCTTGGTGCTGCGTGAGACTCTCGATGAAGCTCCGCTGTACATGCGGCTCCACGTCGAGCGGCGCGCAGGACTCGTAGAAGCGAATGATTCCTGCTTCGGCGTCCGCTGAGGCAGTGGGGAGGTAGCAGATGCGCGGGCGCTTCTTGCCGGAGAGCGCTGCCATGTAGCGGATGTAGGCCGTATTGAAGCCGCCGCCGGCAATAAGGATCTTGCGCGTGCCGGTGCGAGGCTGGGCTGGGGTGTCCGAGGGACGGGTATCCACGAGGAGATCTCCTGGCGTGATCACGGAGTGACCGAGCGTCAGCGAGCCGATCGCCGACGCGGTAATGAATTCACGGCGATCCATGCTCATGACGTGGGCCTAGCAGAGTCAATGCAGGGCGTGTGGTTGGCGAACGGGTGCGCGACGGCCAGACTTCAGGGAGTCCTATCACCTGCATTCTTGGGAGTCCTATGGCGCGCACACTGATTAGCTCAGGTTCGACATTTGAGGCGGAGGTTGGGTATTCGCGCGCGGTGGTGGAGGGGAAGTGGGTTTTTGTCTCCGGAACCACGGGTTTTGATTACGCGACGATGACCATTTCGGAGGATGTCGCCGAGCAGGCGGAGCAGACGTTTCGGAATATTGAGGAGGCGCTGGTGAAGGCGGAGGCGGGGTGGAAGGATGTGGTGCGTGTGCAGTACATCTTTCCGAATGCCGGCGATTTTAAGACGTGCTGGCCGGTGTTTCGGAAGTATTTCGGCGAGGTGCGGCCGGCGGCGACGATGCTCGTGGCTGGGTTATCCGACCCGCGGATGAAGATTGAGGTGGAGGTGACCGCGCGCCGCCGTACGGGTTGAGCGAGTGTGCCGATTGGGGGTTCCGGTGACGGGGAACCCTTGGGCGACTAAGTTGCTATGAGTGAATGGGGCCGTCGGTCTGGTGCCCCGATTCCTTCAGTAAAATCCCGAATGAGAGCTCCGTTGATCCCTACGATTCGTGGCCTGCTGCTCGGTGCCCTGTTGGTCATTGGCGCTGTGGCTCCTCGTGCGGTGCAGGCAACCGTTGCGTCACCGAGTGCCGTGCCGAGTGCCGTGGCCGACACCGTGCGCGGGATTGTGTTTGATAGCCTGCTCAAGGCCCCGCTCGCCGGCCTGACCGTGATGGCGGATATTGAGGGGGCCACAAGCACCACCGACGATTTCGGCGCCTTTGTGTTGGTAACGAAGGGGACGATCAAACGTATTTCGGCGTTCGGCGAGTTCTTGGATCGCACCGGGATTGGCAGCCTGAGCGCTGTGCTTACGGCGCAGTCCAACCGCAAGGCGATCATTCTGGCGACGCCGTCGATTGAGACGGTGCGCGCGCGGCTCTGCCCCGGCGTGAAATTTGAGGCGGGGCGCGAGGCGATCATCTTTGGGAGTGCGCGTTCGGCGGCCAAGAACGCGGTGTTACTCTCGGGCGTTCGCATTCACGCGACGTGGGACCCTGGCGCCCCGGGCGATGATCCGGATCGTGCGCGCGTTGTGGATGTGAAGAGTGATTCGACGGGCAACTACTATTTGTGCAGCGTGCCGCCGATCGCCCCGGTGTACGTCATTGCCTATAGCCAGCAGTACAACTCAGGGACGATCGCGGTTCCGGGCGACACCGTGCCGCTCCGCAAGCAAGACCTCGTGCTCGGCGCTGCAGGCAAGATGGGCACTGTCCGCGGGGTGGTGCGCGATACGCGACGCCAGGGTCTTACCACCGCCATTGTCGACATTGACGGCGTGGAGATTGGCACCGGCACCGATTCGCAGGGGCGCTTTGTGATTCCGAACGTGCCCGCGGGATCGCGCTCGTTGATGGCGCGAGCGATCGGGTATTCGCCGGTGATTACGCAGGTTGATGTGACGGAAGACGCCTCCCCGAACCTCACGATTGAACTGACGCGTTCGGTGTTTTTGCCCGGCGTGAAAGTGACGGAGCGGACGGCGGTTCCGATGATGAAGGCTGATTACGATGAGCGCAAAAAACTCGGCTTCGGCACGTTCATTGACACCGCGCAGATCAACACGCTGTACAACACACGGTCAATTTTTCAGGGGCGGGCGGGGCTGATGATCGAGGGAAACCCACCGCAGATGACCCTCTATATGTCCGCCACCACCGGTTACTGCCAGCCGACCGTCAAGATTGACGGTTTCACGAGCGACACGCAAATCTTGGTGGATTACCCCAAGAGCAACATTGCGGCCGTGGAGATTTACACCAAGGCGTCGATGGCGCCGGCCAAGTATGCACCCATTATGAGTAGCTGCGGGCTTATCCTGATCTGGTCGAAGGGGTCGTTCGCGCGGTAGGCAGTGGGCGCTCGGCCGTGGGCGATCGGCAATGCGCGCGCGGCAGGATAGGCGGTACAGTTGCTGATGTTGTAACTTTGTGCGGGCCGCGACGCGAGCGGCCCGCACTTCTTTTATCCTATCGAACAATGGCGAAGATCGCAGAATCGGAATGGATCTGGCGCGACGGTGAGTGGCTGCCGTGGCACAACGCGAACGTCCACATCCTGGCGCACTCGGTGCAGTTCGGATCGGCAGTCTTTGAGGGGGTTCGTTGTTATCCCACCTCAAAAGGCCCCGCGATCTTCCGCCTGAAAGAACATCTCAAGCGGATGTTCGATTCGTGCAAGATCTACCGCATGCCGATGACGTTCACGCCGGAGCAGATTCTGCAGGCGACGCGTGAGCTGGTAAACAAGAACAACCTCGACACCTGCTATATCCGCCCGATGGTGTTGCGCGGCTATGGCGCGGCGGGGATGGTGCCGTTCGAGAGCCCCGTCGAGGTCTACCTCCCCTGCTGGCCGTGGACGGACTACCTCGGCGCCGATGCGCTCTCAAAAGGGGTGAGTGCCTGCGTGGCGAGCTGGAACCGCGTGGCGCCGAACACGATTCCCGCCGTAGCAAAAATCGCCGGCAACTACCTCGGTGGTCAGCTCATCAAGATGGAAGCGCTGCTCGACGGCTACGATGAAGCGATTGCGCTCGGCCCCGAAGGGCTGGTTAGCGAGGGCTCCGGACAGAACGTGTTCGCGGTGAGCAATGGCGTGATTTACACGCCCCCCGTGGACGGCACGCTGCTGCCGGGTATCACACGCGACACGGTGGTGACGATCGCCAAGGATTTGGGGATCGAGGTGCGCGTGCAGGGAATGGCGCGCGAGACACTCTACACGTCAGACGAAGTGTTCCTGAGCGGCACGGCGACAGAAGTCGCGCCGGTGCGCAGCGTCGATAAGATCCCGGTCGGTGATGGAAAGCCGGGCCCGGTGGCGAAGGCGATTTCTGCGCGGTATCTGGATGTGGTGCACGGGCGGGTGGCGGATACGCACGGGTGGCTGACGCATACGAAGTGAGGGTCGCGTAGGACATGAGCACAGGGCGCACATCGTGAGGATGTGCGCCCTGTGTTTATCTACGCTTTGCCACCTTGAGGTTGATCACAGTCAAGGTCTTCTCGGCCGTGACCCCCATCTAGGGAGAAAACTGTCTAGCTCGTCGGCCAGATCACCTGCTGACGGCCATGAACGATCGCGAGGATATCGACACGGTTCGGTTGGACCAGATACATGATCCGATACGGCCCCTCGAACACCTCACGGATCATCGGGTGATCCGCCTCCGTAACGCGACGGCCGGACTCCGGAAACTCGCCGACGCGTTCGGCGTGCGCCAAGAACCGATCCGCGAGCCTGAGCGCATAAATTGGAGAAACGGCGCCGATATAATCAATGATCGCATCGAGATGATCAACGGCCGTTTCGGTCCAGAGGACCGGAAGAATCACGACGCGCGGCGGAGCCGTTCCTGGAGCCGAGCGCGAACTTCAGCGTGGGTCAGCGTCCGTCCCGCGGCGACATCAGCCATGCCGGCGTCGATGGCCTCGCGCACGTAGAGCTCGTACATGACGTCGTCCCAGTTCGCCGACTCGGGAAGGCGGTCCAACGTCTCCTGCGCCTTAGTCTTGGTGTTCGGCGTATCCGCCATAGGTCCAATCTCCGGGAGGGTCACTACCTCAGTATACACACTCCCGGTCAATCAAGCCAACGTTTGGGACAAAACGATGTCACTGCGGCGCCTTAGCTCAACAGCCGCCGCCGCAACCCCAAATTCAAAATCCGCTGCAACAACTCCGGATACTCGATCCCCACCGCCCGCGCCGACGCCGCATACTCCTCGCGGCTCGCGATCTCAGGGTTCGGATTGGCTTCTAAGAAATAAAATTTCCCGTCGGCGCCCAAGCGGAAATCCACTCGCCCGTACCCCGACAACTCCAAAATCTTAAAAATCTGCTTGCTCACCTTGGCCAGCGTCTCCTGCTGCGCATCGGTGACCTCGGCGCGCGTAAACTTGATGCCGTGGCGCGCTTGATACTCGAGATCATGCTTCGCCTGCCGTGTTGCGAGCAATGGCACATGGTCAGGCTTCTTTTCGGCCACGAGTTCCCACGCAGGGAAACTCTGCACCCGCTCATTCCCGAGCAACGAGACATAAATCTCGCGGCCCTCAATAAACTGCTCAGCGATTGCCGCCGTGCGCACACGATCATGAATAAACGTCACACGTTCGGCGAGCTTTGCGTCGGTATCAACGATCGAGGTTCGCGCGATTCCGACCGAGGAATCCACGGTGAGCGATTTCACAATGAGCGGAAACTGGAGCTGTGCGGGACGTTTGATTGTGGCGCCAATCGGAAAGACGGCGAACGCCGGGATGGTGAGCCCGTGGTAGGCGAGCAACTTCTTGGAGATCGCTTTGTCGCGCGCGATCATCATGCCGCGCGGATTGCAGCCGGTGTACGGGACCTGCAGCAGCTCGAGATAGCTCACGATGTTCTGGTCGAAGAGCACCTCGCCGTGAAATTCCTCGAGCATGTTGAACACGATGTCTGGACGGAAGGCATCGACGGCATCGCGGATCGGGCGTAGCTCGTATTGCACACCGAGGACGAGGAGTTCGTGGCCCATGGCCTTGAGGGTCGTGACCACGTCGAATTCGGTCTTGACCGCCATAAACTCCTGCGGCGTGAGATCCTCCCGGCGTTCTGGGGGAATCAGCTGCGGGTGTGTCAGCAGCAGCACGCGGAGCTTCTTCATTGGTAATCCGCCTCGAAAGTTGTGACGGTGAACGTCTCACGTCACATTCGCGCTCGGCGTGGCAAGTGGCAAGGGGGGTGTCCTGATACTAGGATAGAGAGTGCCCAACACCGCCCCGACTTCCGTTACAAATCCGTACACTGCGCTCGCGATCCCGAACTTCCGTCGGTACATCGTGGGTTTGCTCGCCTTTACCATGGCGATCCAGATCCAGGGGACGGTTGTTGGCTGGCAGATCTATGAGCTGACGCACGACAAGCTTGCGCTGGGGCTGATCGGGCTAGCCGAGGCGATTCCCTTCATTGGGATGTCGCTCTATGCGGGGCATGTGGCTGACAAGCACGACCGGCGTCGGATTGCGCTCACGGCGCTGATGGTGCTGACGGGCTGTTCTGTTGCGCTGCTGGTGCTGCCGCTCTTTCTCTCACATGCGCCGCAGACGGTGACGCGCGCGATTTACGCGGTGATTGTCACGAGTGGATTCGCGCGCGCCTTCTTGCAGCCGGCGCGACAGGCGCTTGGGGCAGAGATTGTGCCGCGCGAGCTGTATGCGAACGCCATCACCTGGCGCAGTGGATCATGGCAGCTGGCCTCTGTGCTCGGCCCGGCCCTCGGCGGCGTGCTGTATGCGACTGGCGGTGCGTCGTTGGCCTACTCGGTGGACGTTGCGTTGACCGTGGTGGGGTTCAGCTTCATTTGGCTGGTACGGCACCGGTCGGTGCTCGAGGCGCATCACACGGAAGAGATTGCCGAGAGCCTGAAGGCGGGGGTGCGCTTTGTGTTTAAGGAGCGGATCCTGCTGGGCGCGTTGACCCTTGATTTGTTTTCGGTGTTGTTCGGCGGGGCGGTGGCGTTGTTACCCGTGTTCGCGGCGGAGATTCTGCATGTGGGGCCCAAGGGGTTGGGGCTATTGCGGGCCGCGCCGAGTATTGGGGCCGTGGGGATGAGCTTTGCGCTGGCGCATCGGAAGCCGATGGAGCGTGCGGGGCGCACGTTGTTCAGTGTGGTGGCGCTGTTCGGAGTGTGCATGATTCTGTTCGGGGCGAGCACCAGCTTCCCGCTGAGTGTGGCGGTGTTGGTGGTGAGTGGCGCGGCCGATATGGTGAGTGTGTTCATTCGATCGACGCTCATTCAGACGGTGACTCCCGTGCATATGATGGGGCGGGTGAGTGCGGTGAACTCGGTGTTTATTGGGTCGTCCAATGAGATTGGAATGTTCGAGTCTGGGGTGACGGCGCAGTGGTTAGGGACGGTGCCGAGTGTGGTGATGGGGGGTGTGGCGACCCTTGGTGTGGTGGCGTTTACTGCCTGGCGGCTTCCGTCATTGCGGAAGTTGCGGCGGCTCGACGAAGCAAAACCATCTGGAGCGGGTAATATTTAGCACTATGAGGAACTCGCGAATTTTGCCCGTAGCGTGCTTGGTGCTGGCGTTGCCGACTGTGATGGCCGCGCAGCGCAAGGCGACTGTGCCGTCATCGGCCGGTGTACCGACGGCGCCGCCGCGCGGTGTGATTGACGGATTTGTGTCGGATACCAATCTCGTTCCATTGGCAGGGGCGGAGATTACCGTGCTGCGTACTGCGACGAAGATCAACACGACGCCGGGCGGACGTTTCCGGTTTATTGATGTCGTGCCAGGTCAGTACCTGTTGATTGTGAAGCGGATCGGGTATCGCCCGACGTCGGCGGTGATCGACGTGCCTTCGGGCGACACGGTGCGTTTGAGCTACACCCTTGAGCGTGCCGCGCAGGGATTAGCGGCGGTGCAGATCACCGAGAAGAAGCAGTCGTTACGGATGTTGGAGTTTGAGCAGCGGAAGAAGCTCGCGCAGGGGGAGTTCTTTACCGCCGAGGATTTTGAACGGCGGGTGGCGCTCACGTTGCCGGATGTGCTGCGGTTCTCGAAGACGATGTCGCTGACGCCGGACAACACGAACAACGGCAATTTGGTGGCGCTGTCGAACCGCGAGGGGGGTGGCATTGGTGGTTATTGCCCGATGCAGTTCCTACTCGACGGTATTCCGCTGCCGGCGGGGTTCCCCATGAGCATCCTGCCCGCGCCGCGCGATGTGGCTGGGGTGGAGGTGTATGCGGGTGCTGCCACTGTGCCGTTGCAGTTCGGCGGGGCGGACCGGCGGTGCGGGATGGTGTTGGTGTGGACGAAGGATGGGTATTGAGTTCACCGCGCCACAAGAAAAGCGGGGCCGGTCGCTAGAGCGACCGGCCCCGCTTCACTTCTCGAGCATCAGATGTTCACCCCGCAATCACCCGCTTCACCGCCTCCACCAACTTCTCCGCCGTGATCCCATACTCCGCATACAACGTCTGATACGGCGCCGAGGCCCCGAAGGTCTCGATCCCGATCACTGCACCGGAATCACCCACCCACCGATACCACGGCATCGGATGCGCGGCTTCGATCGCCACACGCTTCACCCCTTCCGGCAGCACGCTCGCACGATACTCGGCGCTCTGCGCCGCGAAGATCTCCAACGACGGCGCGCTCACCACACGCACTCCCACCCGCTCGGCGGCCAGCAGATCGCGCGCCTTGAGCGCGATCTCCACTTCCGACCCCGTCGCGAGAATCACCGCGCGCGGCGGGCCGCTCGCCGAATCGGCCAGAACATACGCGCCGTGCGAGGCGCCGCTCACCGCGCCGAACTTCGTGCGGTCGATCAGCGGGAGCTTCTGACGCGTGAGCACGATCGCCGAGGGGCCGCTGCGATGCGCGAGCGCGGTGCGCCAGGCCTCGCTCGTCTCGTTGGCGTCCGCGGGACGGAGCACCAAGAGGTTCGGGATGCAGCGCAGACTCGCGAGCTGCTCCACCGGCTGGTGTGTGGGGCCGTCCTCGCCGAGTCCGATCGAGTCGTGCGTGAAGACGTAGATCACCTGTTGCTTCATGAGCGCCGCCAAGCGGATGGCGGGGCGCATGTAGTCGGCGAACACCAGGAACGTGCCACCGAAGGGAATCAGCCCGCCGTGCAGCGCCATGCCGTTCATCACGGCGCCCATGCCATGCTCGCGGATGCCGTAGTTGATGTTGCGGCCACCCGGCGTCGCAGCCTGGAGCGATGTGGAGCCCTTAATATTGGTGAGGTTTGAGCCAGCGAGATCCGCGGAGCCGCCAATCATCTCGGGGATCTTCGGGGCCACCGCGTTGATCACCACACCGCTCGCGGCGCGCGAGGCGATGTTGCCGTTGCTCGCGTCGAACACCGGCAACGCGCTCTCCCAACCCGCGGGGAGATCGCCATGCATGCGGCGCCCGAACTCCTTGGCGTCGTCAGGGTTGGCCTTGCTGTACGCGATCAACTGCTTGCGCCAGGCGTCCTGCGTCGCGGCACCGCGCGGGCCAATCTCGCGCCAATGCGCGAGTGCTTCCGCCGGAACGGTGAAGGGTTCGGTGTAGGGCCAGCCAAGGGCGGCTTTGGTGAGGGCGATCTCATCCTTGCCCAGCGGCTCGCCGTGGGCCTTGGAGGTGCCGGCTCGGTTCGGGCTACCGTAGCCGATCACCGTTTTGGTGATAATCAGCGTGGGGCGCTGCGAGTCGGCCTTGGCGGCGGCGACTGCGTCGTCGATCTGCGCGAGATCGTTCACGTCGGCGATATGCAGCACCTGCCAGCCGTACGCTTCGAAGCGCTTGGCGGCGTCGTCGGAGCAGGAGATGTTCGCGGGGCCGTCGATGGTGATGCTGTTGTCGTCAAAAAAGCCGATGAGTTTGCCGAGTTTTTGCTGCCCGGCGAACGAGGCGGCTTCGTGCGAGATCCCTTCCATAAGGCAGCCGTCGCCGGCGATGAACCACGTGTAGTGGTCCACGATCGAATGGCCGTCCTTGTTGAAGGTCGTCGCGAGATGACGTTCGGCGAGGGCGAGCCCGACCGCGTTCGCGACCCCTTGACCGAGTGGGCCGGTGGTGGTCTCGACGCCGGCGGTGTGGCCGACTTCGGGATGTCCGGGTGTCTTGCTCTCCCACTGCCGAAAGTTCTTGATGTCGTCGAGCGTCAGACCGTAGCCGCTCAGGTAGAGTGTCGAGTAGAGGAACATCGACGCGTGGCCGACACTGAGTACAACGCGATCACGATCGGGCCAGTGCGGATCGGCCGGATTGTGCTTGAGATGCGTGTGATAGAGCGCATACGCGACTGGCGCGAGCGCCATCGGTGTGCCGGGGTGTCCGGACTCAGCCGCTTGTACCGCATCCATGGAAAGGGTGCGGACGGTGTTGATCGCGAGTGTCTGGAGTTCGGCGTCGGACAGGGGCACGGAACAATCCTCGGGCAAGGGGCGAGAGGGCGCAGCGGTGTGCGCTCAATCGAAAGTTAGCCCAAGAAACGCGCTGACGAAATCTGTGACTGGACTTTGTGTCTCAGGCTGGGAGATCGGGAAAGTAGGTCGGGACACGCTGCGCGCAGGCCACGAGCGCTTTGGCGGCGGCCGCGTTGCCTAAGAGTCGGGGGAGCGACCCTGTAAACGAGACGCGGCGCTGCATGACGGCGCTGAGTGCGTCGAGTTTGCCTTCGGCGAGCGCTTTCCAGGTTGGGTAGTCGGCGCGGAAAACGAAGGGCGCGTTTACCTCTGGGGCGGTGATGATGCGCGCCTCGGTGCAGCGTCCACCGTCGAGGGTGAGCTGGACGGCCACGTCCTGCGCGACGCCCAGTGATGGCGTGGGTGTGAGCACGAAGGCGGCGGGCCACTTCCACGAGGCGCCCGCGCTGTTAAAAGTTGGATCACTGTCAATTGCTTGACGGAGCGCTTCGGCCCAGTCGGCGGTAAAGAGATGGTACATCACGAGGTTTTGGTTCCTGCTTTGGTTCCTGCGTTGGTTCCGGCCTTCGCGTGGAGTCGGCCGTGCTGTTGGTTGCGGAGCACCTTGAGCACACTGCCGCCAGCGGCGAGCGCACCGAGCAGGATGTAGAGGTAGAAGGAATAGAAGCGCCACCAGACGAGGGCGCCGCCGAGTTGGGCCGGGGTCATGACGCCGGAGAAGGCCCAGTTGAATGAGGCTTCCACTGCGCCGCCGCCGCCGGGAGCTGGTGCCACTGCGCCACCGTAGAGAAAGACCAGCGGCCAGAGCACGAGCTGTGCGAGCGGGAGGTTGGGATCCATCGCAAGCGCGATGATCGGCAATACCGCCAGGCGGAGCGAGACATGCACCATCGAGGAAAGCGCGGCGGCGAAGAGCATGCCGAATCGTGCGTGCTTGAGGGCGTTGATTCCGGTACGCAGGGAGCGCAGCGACTTCTGAATGGTGCGCCAGCGGCCTGCGTGAAGACCGATCGCGACTGCCCAGGTGGGTGGCGGACCGTGCGCGTTGCGCTTGGCGAGAAAGAGTCCGATGGCGCCAATCGAGAGTACGACGATCGCGTAGCCGCCGACCATCGCTGTCATCAACTGCACCACGCGCCCACTGCCGTGGAACGCGAAGGCAAGGATCACACAGAGCACTGCGAGCGACGACATCTCGAGGAACAGCTCGGTGAAGAGCAGGAGCACATTGTTTGCTGGACTCACCCCCGCTTCAGACAGCACGAAGTAGCGGGCGGGTTCTGCGCCCGAGCGCGCCGGCGTGACGGACGCAGCGAAATCACCGCCAAGGCAGACGCGCATCGAAGTCCAGAACTTCAGCGGGATGCGCAGTGCGCCAGCGCTCCACTGCAACTTCACGGTGCGCGTCACGACTTCGGCGAGCACGGCAGCGAACGCCAGCGCATGTACCGCGAGCGGAATTGTGGGCGGAGCTCCGCCCTTGGCCCATCCTTTCCACACGATGTACACCGACGCGCCGATGGTTGCGGCGAACGATGCAATGAGGATCAGCCAGCGACGGAGACTCAACGCGCGCGGGTGTATTCGAGCGTGGACATACGACGCGTGCCGGGGTACGGCACCTTCGGCCCCTTGATGGTGCGCCAGAGGATCTGGTTGAAGAGCTGCTCGTCGGCGGTGTCTTCGAAGGTGAGGTCGAGTGTCGCCGATTCGCGCGCTTCGCGGGTGCCGGCTTTGTTGACTTCGTCGAGGCGCTGCGCGGGCGTGAGCGCCGCATACGGGCGAAGATCTGCCGAGGTGCCGAAGATTTCGGTTACCGGCCGTCCAAAGAAATCGAACTGCGAGAGGGATCCCAACTTCAGGACGCGTTCCATCGTCGCGATGAAATCCGTGGTATTGATAAAGCGGTGATACACGCCAGGCTTGTTGTACGCCGAGATGATCAGCGCGGGAGCGCGATGTGAGTCGACATGGTCGGAGCCGTTCTGCGCATCGTCTTCGACCACAAAGATGACGGTGTTCTTCCAGAAGGGTGATTTGGACACCGCTTCGACGATGCGGCCCAGTGCGAGATCGTTGTCGGCAACCTGCGCCTTGGGGCTCGGCGCGTCAGCGCGCGCGCCGGCCGTGTGGTCGTTGGGCAGGCGCAGGATCTGCAACTGCGGCATCACGCCCTTCGCAATGAATCCCTTGAGGTCTGCGATCCACACGTCGGCGCGTTTCTGATCAGGGATACTGGTGTCGAAGGCGGGGTAATCCGGGTTCGTGTGCGAGCGCAGGAAGGGTTTCGCACCCGTGTAGCCGCGCGGCATTGCCGCACCGCCACGTCCACCACCTTCGGGGACGACGAACTCCCCGTAGTTGCGGAAGGAGACATTCGCGCGCTGCGCGAGGTTCCAGATGTAGCCGTTCGCCGGCTCGGCGACATCTTCGTCGTCGGCCGGCGTGACATTCCGGTTTTGTCCTTCCCAGTCGTAGCTCCGGCCGCGGCTGGGGCGCGAATAATTCTGCGGGACCGTCTTCTGCGTGTAGTCGGTGGTGTACGCGGCCATCGACCAGTTGTGGCCGTCGGGGCTTACGTCGGCGTTCACAAAAAAGCGGTCCATGATGCCGAAGCGTTCGGCGAGTGCGTGATGATTTGGCGAGACTGCGCGCGGAAAGAAGACGAGCGATGTGTCGCCATCGGCCTGCGAGAGATCGCCGAAGATCTGATCGTAGGTGCGATTCTCCTTCACGATGTATATCACATGCTCGAACGGCGGGAGCGCGGCGTCGACGCGCGGCTCCCCCCAGTGATTCGCGCGGGCCACACGGGCGCTCAGCGCGTCCAGCTCCGCACCGGAGGCGCGCGCGGTGGTGGAGGTCAGCACCGTGCCGCTGGTCTGACCCAACGTGTAGGAGTTGCTGTTGTAGCCCGCTTCGCCGCGCTCTACTCCTGGGCGCGGACCGTCGGGGTTCGCTTTGGTGCCGCGTCCCTTCCCGGTGAGCACGATTAATGAGTCGTTGCGAGCGACTACGGCCGTCGGGTACCAGTGGGTCGGCACGCGACCCACGACTTTGTCTTCTCCCTTGGCTGCGGCAACGCCGGCGGTGGAGGCTTCGAGGTCAATCAGAGCGATGGCGTTGTTGTCGGACTCGGCCACGTAGAGCCGTGTGCCATCCACCGAAAGCGACATCGCGCTCGGCGTGCTTCCTTCGCCCGGGCCGCCGACGGGACTGTCGAAAAGTTCCGTTTGGACGCGGCGCGCCTTGGTGTCCACGACGGTGATGCGATCGGTGGAGGCTGAGGCGACAAAAAGGCGTGAGCCGTCACCGTTCAGGAGGAGCGCCGAGGGGTGGCGTCCAACCTTGATGCGCCGTTGCTCATCGAGGGAGCCCGAGGCCGTGCGGGTGAAGACGGAGAGGGTGTTGCCGCCCCAGCTCGATACGAAGACGCTATTGTCGGGGGTGACGGCTACGCCGTATGGGTAGCGCTCGGTGGCGAGGCGTTGCACGACTTTGCCTGTGGCGAGATCAATCACCGCGAGCGAATCAGCCAGATTTTCGGCGACGTAGAGGTACTTCCCGTCGGGCGAGGGAGCGAGCCCCGCCGGATAGCGATTGCCATTCGGGCGGGTTTTGACCGCGAGGACGAGGCTGTCGGTGAGCGCGGCCTTGTTGCCGCTCCACGCGTAGCGGTACACCACGTCCTGATTGCCACCTGAGGCGTAGAGGGTCTTGCCGTCGGGGGAGAAGGCCAGGCCGAGGAAGGCGGCTGTCTGGGTGGCGGTTTGTTCGATTTTGCCGGTGGCGCGATCGAGAACCTGGACTCCCTGCTCGCGGTACCCGTTGAGGAGGATCACAATCTTGGAGCCGTCCGGCGAGAGCGACATCGCGAGGGGCATGGAACCCACGTCCCACGCGACTCCGGCCGGGTCGAGGGTGCGCCCCGTCGGGAGTTGCCCCTTGGCGTCCAAGGAGACGGTGTTCGGGGCCGGATCGGAGCCTCCGCGGCAGGCGGCGAGCAGAACGATCGGTGCCAGCAGGAGTCCAGCCAGTCGAGCAGGGGCGACGCGGGAGCGGACGGTGCGGAGCACGTGAGCCTCGGGGTGAGGGCCCGCCGATGGCTAGCACCGATTGCTAGCGCCGATGGCGGGGGGGGGAGGGGCAGAGGAGCGGGGTCCTGTGATATCTTGAATAAATGTACCCGGGGACCGTGCGGTGTCACGACCACTGGGACTTGCTCGCGGGTGTCGGTTACGTCCGACCCCGAACAACCAGCGCTCACTGGAGATACGTGTGAATACCCCCGCCCGACGTTCCTCGCTGTACGCTCTTTTTGTGACACTTTTGCTACCGTGGTCGTTGGTGGCGCAGAGTTTCGACTCTTTGGCTTTCGTCGGGATGCGCTGGCGAGAGATTGGCCCGTTCCGCGGCGGTCGGTCGGTTGCGGTGGCCGGCTCGGATAAGCGGACCAATGAGTACTACATGGGAACGGTGGGTGGTGGCGTCTTCAAGACCACCGACGGCGGCACCACCTGGCAGCCGACGACGGACAAGTATTTCGGCGGCACGATCGGTGCCATTGCGGTCGCGGCCTCGAACCCGGACATCGTCTGGGTGGGCGGCGGCGAAAGTGATATTCGCGGCAACGCGGCCCCTGGCGACGGTGTCTGGATGTCGAAGGACGCTGGCAAGACGTGGACTCGCAACACGTTCTTCGACGTGAAGAACCATGTGAACCGCGTGCGTATTCACCCGACGAATCCGGACATCATCTGGATTGGCGTGTTGGGGCATGCGTTCGGGCCGAACGAGCAGCGTGGCGTGTTCAAGACCACGGACGGCGGCAAGAGCTGGAAGAAAGTCTTGTATCGCAATGAGAATGTGGGCATTTCTGATTTGATTCTTGATCCGAACGACCCGAACATTTTGTATGCGGCGTTCTGGAATGCGTATCGCACCCCGTGGTCGCTGAACTCCGGCGGTCCGGGTGGCGGCATGTTCAAGTCGGTCGACGGTGGTGAGACGTGGAAGGAGATCACCGCCAATCCTGGCATGCCGAAGGGACTCTGGGGCAAGGTCGGCATCGCGGTGTCGCCGGCGAAGTCGTCGCGCGTGTGGGCGCTGATCGAAGCAGAAGAAGGCGGCGTCTATCGTTCCGATGACGGTGGCAATACGTGGGCCAAGATCAACGAAGACCGCAAGCTGCGTCAGCGCGCGTGGTACTACTCGCGCATCGTTGCCGACCCGAAGGACTCGAACGCGGTGTATGCGGTGAACACGGGCTTCTATCGCTCGCGCGATGGCGGCAAGACCTTCCCGCAGTCGTTCAATGTGCCGCACGGCGACAACCACGACGTGTGGATCGCGCCGAGTGATCCGAACCGCATCATCAATTCCAATGACGGTGGCGCTAACGTATCGACGAATGGCGGCCGCACCTGGACCGAGCAGAACTTCGCCACGGCGCAGATGTACCACGTGGCGACCACCAATCACTTCCCGTACAAGATTTGCGGTGCGCAGCAGGACAACAGCACGCTGTGTGGGCCGAGCCGAAAGGCTGGGGCAATCACCATCAACGATTGGCAGGACGCGGGTGGTGGTGAGTCGGGCTACATCGCATCAAGCCCACTGAACCCGGACATCATCTTTGCCGGTAGCTACGGCGGATTGCTGACCCGCAAGGACATGCGCACGGGGCTCACGCGCGACGTGAATCCGTGGCCGGACAACCCGATGGGTATTTCGTCGGAAGACATCAAGTACAAGTTCCAGTGGACCTTCCCGATCACCTTCTCGCCGCACGATCCGAAGACGATGTACGTCGGCGGCAGCAATCTCTTTGTGACGCACGACGAAGGGCAGAGCTTCCAGATCATGAGCCCGCGCTTGGCGCGCAACGATCCCAAGACGCTTGGCGCCTCTGGTGGCCCGATCACCAAGGACCAAACGGGCGTGGAGACGTACGGCGTGGTGTTCACGATCGCCGAGTCGCCGATCACGAAGGGCGTGATCTGGACAGGTTCGGACGACGGCCTCGTGTTCATCACCAAGGACAACGGCAAAACCTGGAAGAACATCACGCCCAAGGGACTTGGCGACTTCGCGCGTATCTCGCTCGTAGAAGCCAGTCACTTTGCGCCGGGCACCGCGTACCTCGCGGCGAACCGGTATCAGCAGGACGATTTCGCACCGTACTTCTTCAAGACGACCGACTTCGGCGCCACCTGGACGCCGATCAACACCGGTATTGCGGAATCGGATTTCTCTCGCGCGATTCGCGAAGATCCTGAGAAGAAGGGGCTGCTCTACGCGGGCACCGAACATGGCGTGTGGGTGTCGTGGGACGACGGCGCGCACTGGCAGTCGATGCGTTTGAACTTGCCGCTCGTGCCGGTGCATGACCTGACGATCAAGGACGGCGATTTGATCATCGCAACGCACGGTCGGTCGTTCTACGTGTTCGACGATCTCTCGCCGATCCGTCAGATGACGCCGGCGTCGATTGCGAATGATGCCAATCTCTACAAGCCGCGCGACACGTACCGTGTGGAGTGGGGCGGCGGGCGTGGTGGTCGTGGCGGTGGCGGTGCCGCGCCGAGTGGCGCGGTGGTGTACTACACGCTGGCCAAGGGCGGGCAGGATGTGTCGCTCGAGTTCCTCGATGCGCAGGGCAAGGTGATCAAGGCGTATTCGTCGAAGCCGGATTCATCGGCGACGCCGACCCCGGCGGCTCCGGCCGACGAAGATGGACCGCGTCCGCCGGCTCCTGTGCCGGTTGTGCCGAACAAGGCGGGGCTCAATACCTTCTCGTGGAACCTGCGATATCCCGATGCCGTGACCTTCCCGGGGATGATTCTCTGGGCCGGCGATACGCGCGGTCCGGTGGCTCCGGCGGGGACGTACAGCGTGCGGATGCGCGTGGGCGGTGGCCCGGCGCAGACGCAGACGTTCAAGCTCAAGAATGATCCGCGCAGCACCGCGAGCGCCGAAGATCAATTGGCGCAGTTCACCTTCTTGATGAAGCTGCGTGACCGCGTGTCGGAAGCGAACGAAGCGGTGATCTCGATGCGCTACGTGAAGTCGGAGATCGAGGACCGTCTCAAGAAGGCACCGGCGGCGGGCGTGGCAGAATTGACGAGCGCCGGTGGTGCGCTCAAGACGAACGTCACGGGTGTGGAGGCCGAGGTGTACCAGATCAAGAATCAGAGCGGGCAGGATCCGCTCAACTTCCCGATCAAGCTCAACAACAAGTTGGCGGCGCTCAACGGCAGCGTGGGCTCGGCGCCCGGCCGTCCGACGACGCAGGCTGTGCAGGTGTTCAATGAGCTCAACGGCAAGCTCGACGTGCAGACCGGGCGCATGAAGAAGATTTACGCCGAGGATCTGAAGAAGTACAACGAGCTGTTGAAGAAGTACGGGCTGCCGGAGATTGATACCAAGCCAAAGCCAAAGTTGGCGATGTAAGGTGGGGCTTCGTATACGCGATGCAGTGGTAGCGGATCACGCGGCGGTACTCGTGCTGAACAATGGCGCGGTACCGCACGTGAACGCACTCGACGCGGCGCGGTTTGACGAGTTGGTGGGATACGCGATTTATTTTCGCGTGGCAGAGGACGAATCCGGCATTGCTGGGTTCGTCCTCTGTGTTGCTCCGGGGACGCCGTATTGGAGTGACAACTACGCGTGGTTCGCCGAGCGGTACGGCAACGCGCCAGAGGCGTTTGTGTATTTGGATCGTGTGGTGGTCGCTCCGCGCGCGCGGCGGAGTGGCGTGGGGCGCCTGTTGTATGCCGATCTCGAGCAGTTTGTGCGCGGTCGGTGGCCGCGCGTGACGCTCGAGGTGAATGTGCGGCCGCCGAACCCTACGTCGGTGGAGTTCCACCAGCGGATGGGATTTGTTGAGGTTGGCGTGCGCGAGTATGACGACGGCGCAGGCACTGCTTCGTATGCGGTCTCGATGATGGAACGCACGTTGTGATGGTTCGCATGCACGAGCGCCGCCCGTCGAGTGACGGGCGGCGCTTCTCGTTGCGGACCGCGCGGCTTACGGCTTCGCGACCGGATCGTAGGTGCCCGGGGTGTGGCGATCGACGGCGATTCCCATGGCGTGGAAGCCTTTGTCCACGTACATGGTGGTGCCGGTGATGCCGCTTGCCATTGGCGAGCAGAGGAACGCCGCGGCGTTGCCGACTTCTTGGGCGGTGAGCTTGTCTGTGATCGGGGAGTTCGCCTCGTAGTACGAGGTGAGAATCTCCACGATCCCGATAGCGCTCGCCGCACGTGAGGCCAGCGGGCCCGCGCTGATCGTATTCACACGCACACCGAAGAGACGCCCAGCTTCATAGGCGAGCACGCGCGTATCGCTTTCCAGAGCGGCTTTGGCGGAGGACATGCCGCCGCCGTAGCCGGGCACGACGCGTTCGCCGGCCATGTACGACAGCGAGCAGAAGGCGCCGCCGTAGCGCGTGAGGGGGCCGAGGCGGTTGACCATACTGATCATGGAGTAGGCGCTCACGCCCATTGCGGCCAAGTAACCGGCGCGGCTGGTGTGGATGAGCGACTTTTTCACTTCGGGCCCGTTGGCGAGCGAGTGCACGACGATGTCGAGCGAGTTGGGGCCGAAGTCGGCTTCGATGGCTTTACCCAGTCCGTCGATCGAGAAATCGCCGACGTCGCGGTACCGCTTGTTCTCGCGGACTTCGGCGGGGGTAAGCTCGAGGGTGTCGAAGGCGGCGTCGAGGGGGTAGATCTTCTCAAACTGCAGTAGGGATCCGTCGCTCATGCGACGGGAGTCGTCGATTTTTCCGCGGTCGATCAGGTTGCGGAAAATATTGAGCGCAGGGGGCCAAGTGGCCACGCAGACGGTGGCGCCCGCCTCGGCGAGTGCCTTGGCGATCGCAAATCCGAAGCCTTCGTCGTCGGCCACGCCGGCCACGAGGGCCCGGCGGCCGGTGAGGTCTATTTTGAGCATACCAGTGATATGACAGGGGAGACGCTTTCGGGCAAGGGCTTGGGGGGATGGAACGCTCTTTCGTCGGCGTCTCAACCAACGGCGAGTTGGATGCGGTGATCCAGAATCCCACCCCAAGAGCTTGCCCTATGGAGTAGTTTTCGGGTGGAATGAAGACTTCGAACACCGTGGCACCCTCGACGGAAGAACTCGCCGAACGTGCCTCCTCCCAGCCGTCAACGGACAGCGGTCGTGTGCGCGCCGACACGCGCCTGTCGCTGCTGGCCCATGGCACCAGCCTGCTCGTGCCGTTGCTCACGGTGCCGTATTTGGCGCGCGTGCTTGGACGGGACGGATGGGGTGAGGTGCTCGTTATGCAATCGCTCGCGGCGTGGGCGATGCTGGCCCTCGATTTTGGATTCGACCTCTCAGCGACACGCTCGGCGGCTGCCGCTCGAGACGATGCGCGCGGACTCGACCGGATTGTGTCTGGTGTGCAGACCGCGAAGCTACTGGTGCTTGGCGCGGCGAGTGTGATTGCCGTTGTGCTCATGCTGATTATCCATCCTCAGCTGTCGGACTCCCGGATGCTGTTGTGGACGATTGCATTTGCGGTGGCGCGCGGGCTGAATCCGTTCTGGTACTTTCAGGGGACTGGCCAACTTCGGTTTGCACTCGTGGTTGAGACCTTTACCAAAATCTCGGCTGCGGTATCGGTGTTTGTACTAGTGCTACTCCCCAGCGATGCCTGGCGCGTGCTCCAACTGCAGGCGCTCGGAGCCATTGCGTCGCTGACGCTGCTGAGTGCGGCGTTGGTTCGTGCGCGCCCAGCGGGGCGACTTGTCCTGATGGAAGGCTGGGCATCGCTGCGCGCGACGTTTCCACTGTTTTCCTTTCGTCTGTCATCGGGGCTCTACAACCAAGCGAATGCGTTGTTGATGGGGCGCGTTGCGGTGCAGTCGAGTGTCTCCATGTTTGGTGGTCCTGAGCGGCTGGTGCGATCCGTTCTCAACTTGCTGCAGCCCATCACGTTGGTGTTTATGCCGCGAGTGAGCCATCTGCACGCCAAGGATCCGCAGCGCGCGCATCAGGAAATTCGCAAGCTGTTAGTCGTGCTTGGCGGCGTCGGGACGGTGTTCGGACTCTGTCTTGCCGTCGCGGCACCGTTGGTTGTGCAGACGATGCTTGGGCCTGGCTATGAGGATGCGATTCCGGTGCTGCGCATTCTCGCGCTGCTTCCTCCGACAACTGCGGTCGGCACGGTGCTTGGCATGTATTGGGCTCTTCCATTTGGTCGGGAGCGCGCCTTTCTCGCTGCTGTTATGGCCGCGGGTGTGTGCAACCTCGCGATGGTGCCGATTATTGTGCCGCGGTTTGGCGCTCCCGGGATGGCGGTCAGTGCTGTCACCGCCGAAGTGATTGTGACGATCACGTTGGCGGTGCTGTATGTGCGTGATCGTGCTCGGCTGTTGGTGCCGCAGGAACGGCCGTGATGACGACTACCGCCTCTGTCCCGATCATCGACGTCGTGTGCGCCACGTACAATGGTGTGCGGCATCTCGCGGCGTTTATGCAGAGCCTGCGAGCGCAAGAGGACGCGGCCTGGCGGGTGTGGTTTCGCGATGATGGGTCGGACGATGGCACACAGGACATCCTGCGTGAGTTCGCGAGTACGGATGCGCGTGTACAGGTCCTCGAGGACGGGCGCGGACGCCTTGGTGTGACGCATTCGTTTGGCGCGCTCCTGCAGCATGTGGCGAGCAGCGCAGAGTACGTGATGTGTGCCGATCAGGACGATGTCTGGATGCCGCACAAGATGCGGATCTCGATGGCTCGCATGGGCGAGGCCGAGGCGCGGAGAGCGGGCCCGGTGCTCGTGCATACGGACCTTCGCGTTGTGGATGGAGAATTACGTCCAGTCGCTGATTCGTTTTGGGCATTGACGCACCTTCATCCCGAACCGGCAACGGTCCCGCGGATTGTGTTGCAGGGCCTTGTGACGGGCGCCACGGTACTGGTGAATGGTGCGCTGCTCGACCGCGCGCTCCCCGTGCCTAGTGAAGCTGTTATGCACGACTGGTGGATGGCGGCTGTTGCGGCGAGTTGTGGTGCCGTCGAGGCGATTCATGAGCCGACGGTGCTGTATCGGCAGCACGGGGAGAATGTGGTGGGGGCGGCACGTCCTGCGTGGGAGGGGGCGTGGCATCGTTTGCCGCAACGCGTGGGAACGGCCATCACGCGGTGTGACGCGGCGCGTCGTTCCATAAACGAGACCGCGTTCCAGGCCCGGGCGTTGGGCGCACGTGTTGGGTCGGTGATGGCTGCGGAGGATCGGCGCTTTGTGGCGGCCTATTCACGGATTCCCACGCTCGGAGTGTTCGCGCGGAAGTTGGCGATTCTGCGCTGGCGCTGCCGAGCGGAGTATGGAGTGCTGCGGAACTTCGGAATGTTGGTGCGCGGATGACCAACGCTCCCGTGAATCTGTCGCCCGTACGCGGCCGTGACATACTGCTCACGCTGTGGATTGCGCTGCTTGGCGCGGACCGACTCGACCTGTTGGGTGGTGCGACGACATTTTCGCTCACGCCATTTCTCGCGCTGACCCCCGTTTTGGTCGTAAGCCTGCTGGTCGACCGCCTGCGGGCGCCGACGCGCCTTGACGTGCCGCGACCGATGATGCGCTACATCGTGCTGGTGTGCGCACTGGTTGTTGTCGCCGGGATTTCGGTCTTCGTGAGCCCTGATCCGTCGCTTTCCGCCCAGCGGACCTTCTTGATGGCGGTGCAGATCGTTGGGAGTCTAGCCGTTGTGCTGCTGCGTCCCGATGTGCGTGCGGACGCTGGACGGATGCTGCCGGGCGTCAAACTTGGACTGCTGGTGTTTCTGGGGTTCAATGTGTTGCAGGGATTTGCGTTTTTATCGAAAGTTCCGCAGGACATTCACATTGGTCCGGTGGTGTTGCACACGATTGCATCGCAATACTCCGGGTTGATTCCGCGTTTTTCAGGAAGTGCCTTCGATCCGAATCGCGGTGGGATCCTTCTGGTGTTTTATCTGGCGGTGTTGTTGCAGGCGCGGGAGTCGCTAAAGGTGAAAGCGCGATTCGGCGTGCCGTGGATTTTTCTGATTGTCGTGTTCCTGCTCGGCACCTTGTCCCGGTCGTCGTTGATCGCCGCGATGATTCTCGTCATCATGACATTGTTGGAGCGGTCGCGCATTCGCTTGCACCCAGGCTCTGCACTTGTTGGTGCGATGATTGTACTCATGAGTGCCGCGTATCTTATGCTCGTTCCACGGACGTTCGGAATCCTCGAACGTGCGAGCGCCCCATTTGCGACGCGATTCTCAGTAGCCGAAGGCTCCGCGCAGGGACATCTGGCGCTGCTCAAACGCGGCATGGCGGACGCAACATCCAGTGTGCCGACTGCAGCAATCGGGCGCGGATTCGGGAGTTCGCATGTGTTCTTGCAGGACCTATTTCCGGGGAGCCGGTACGGCAACTACCACTCGCTGTACGTGTCGATGTTCGCGGAGAGTGGTATTGTGGCGTTGGCGCTTGTGCTGCTCATTGCGCTCGTCCCTGCGCTTCGTGCCGGGCCATACCGTCCGATGGTTGCCGCGCTCGCGCTCTTCAATGTATTCTACCAACTCACGACCGAGCCGCTCTTTTGGACGATTATGGCATTGAGCTGGAGCACCCTAGTGATTCATAGCGCGTCGCACGTACGACGGACGGAGGCGTGATGCGACTTTGGCGCGCGCTCACTCCGGTTCTCACGCGTTTGCGAATCGCTGCTGTGTTGGTGCTACTCGTGATTGTAGCGTGCGATCGTTGGGTCACGAGTCCTGTGCGGTACCATTCCGTGTCGGTAAAGGTGGCGAGTGCTCGTGGGGCGCCGGTTTCTGGGGTGAATCTGCTGCTCTATACCGGTCCGAGGCCAATGGGTTACGGAAAAACGGACGCTACCGGTGGCTATGTGTTCGCCGACGTGCCCGATGGCGAATACGGCGTGTTCGCCGACAGTCTTCCAGCTGGGTACCATGGGACAGAGGCCCTGATCGGCGGGCCGACTTCCAGACTTAGGGACGGATTGACGGTAAGCGCTACATCCAGCCCTGTCGTGTCACTCACGCTCGTGCAAGAAGGCCCCGGAACGGTCGACGTGCGCGTCACGAAGACTAGTGGCGGCGTATTTTCCGGGATTCCTGTCAGTCTCAATGACAACTACGCGCACTGGCGCAGTGGACAGACAGACTCCACCGGCAAATACACCTTCACTGCCGTGCCCTTTGGGCTGTATTTCGCCAGCGTGGCGAATCCTGATCAGTTCGAAACACCGACATCGCCAACCCGGTTGTACAGTGATCCGATTGCAATCGACAGCGGTGCAAGCAAATCCGTGACAATGCAACTCTCGCCATGTACGGGTTCTGTTGCCGTTCGAGTGCTCGACGATGTCTCCGCCGGCGAAGCGGCGTTTCCCCTAAGACTTTATACGTCGATGGGGGTTCTTCAGGAAACCGTCACCGATGCATCGGGGACGCACACCTTTGCCAATCTGGAGTGCGGGTATTACGGCGTCTCCATCCGCCCCAAGGCAGGCTACAGCTATGTGGATGCGCCGGGGCTCGCTTACAACTCTGTACTCATCAGGCGCGGAACATTAACCACGTTCACGTACCGCGTCTTGCCGCCATGCACGGGTTCTGTTGCCGTTCGAGTGCTCGACGATGTCTCCGCCGGCGTAGCAGCGTTTCCCCTAAGACTTTATACGTCGACGGGGGTTCTTCAGGAAACCGTCACCGATGCATCGGGGACGTACACCTTTGCCAATCTGGCGTGCGGGGGGGATTACGGCGTCTCCATCCGCCCCAAGGCAGGCTACACCTATGTGGATGCGCTGGGGCTCGCTTACAACGGCGTACTCATCGAGCGCAGATCATTAACCACCTTCACATACCGCGTCTCGCCGCTATGCACGGGTTCTGTTGCCGTTCGAGTGCTCGGCGGCGATGGCTCCGGCGTAGCAGCGTTTCCCCTAAGACTTTATACGTCGACGGGGGTTCTTCAGGAAACCGTCACCGATGCATCGGGAACGTACACCTTTGCCAATCTGGCGTGCGGGGATTACGGCGTCTCCATCCGCCCCAAGGCAGGCTACACCTATGTGGATGAGCTGGGGCTCGCTTACAACACCGTACTCATCGGGCGCGGAACATCAACCACGTTCACATACCGCGTCTCGCCCTAGCGACCTTCTGTCGTGCGACACGACGCGCTGATGTGCGAGCTGATGGTCGTGGCCCACTGCTCCCAGTTCTGTGTCGTTTCATGATAGGCGCGCGCTGATGCGCTCAGCGTATCATAACGCGTAGCGTCATCAAATAGGGGCGCAATCAGATTGGCATACGCCTCTGAGGGAGCATCGATAGGCAGGAGATGTCCCGTCACGCCTTCGATCACGGCTGCAGAGACGCCACCGGTATCGGTCGCGATAGATGGTGTGCCACAGGCCGCTGCCTCAGCAAAGACAACGCCATAACAGTCATTGCGAGTTGGGACGAGCACCACCCGCGCGTCGAGCATGAGTGACACGAGCTGCGCCTGCTGCTCGGGCACATTCTTGTCGAGTCGAGGAATGACGGTCATCCACGGTCGTCGATCACGATCTGGTGGCGTGATGCCGCAGATCGTGAGCGTTGCCGAGATTCCACGGGCGCGGAGGATTTCTACTGTTCGTACAGCAATCGGTCCCCCTTTCTCGTGCCAGGTGGTGCCTACGAACAGCACGCTGAGCGATGCCCGCGACTTCGCGCTCCGGATTTCTGAGGCGGTGGGGATGTGGTCGAGATTTGGCCCGAATGGCGCGACGCAGATCCGGTCGGAGGACGCACCACACTCCGCAACGGCGCTCGCTGAAGCCCAGTGTGAGGGATAGCTCAGGACCGAGGCGCGGGCCAATGCGCGTCGCTCCACCGCGCGCGCCTCCGTGGCATAGGACGGCGTGAATCGAGTGAAGCCCGGATGATACTCCTGCAGCAGCGGAATGGTCGCGTCCCCGGCGTAGAGCACCGGAACGTGCACATCGAGCGCACTCAACTCCGTACTCGCAAATGGCGCAAAGATAGCATCAACAGGACCAATCTCGCGCAGTCGCTGTGCGAAATGCCGCGCATAGGCATGTGCGAGGGCCGCAGAGTGCTCGTAGGGCCAGCCTCTGCCGGTGGCGAGTGCCGCCACCTTGTTCCGCACGCGTCGCCACTGCTCGGCCGCCGGACGTATCGGCCCGAGCGGAATCAACTCGTGCCCGAGTGTGCTCAGGGCACGGCACATGTAGAACGGCGTTCCGGATGTGGCGCGGCGGTCGAGCGGATCCTTCGCCGAGAGGACAGCGATGCGCAGGCTGACGCGCTCGTGTGCTGAGTTCAGCGTCGATCGCTCCACAGCTCTAAGAACAAGCCGAGTCCAAGGGCGGCAGCAGCGGCGATGAGGGCACCGAGGACCAGTTGGACCAGCAGTTTTGGATATTCGGGGTCGTCGACACTCGCGACTTGGGGCGCATCTACAATTCGAATGCGTTGCAAGCGGATCACGTCTGCGATTTCGGACTGCTTAAGTTGCTTGAGCAGGAGCACGTAGGTCTCGCTGGCAATGTTGCGATCGCGCCCGAGACGGATGTAACGCATCTGCTGTTCTGGGAGTATGCGCGTGGTATCCGCGATGGTGCGGATTTGCTGCGATGCGGTGGAGAGCTGCAGGTCGAGCCCTTCCAGATACTGATCGCTGATGCGCTGCAGTTGCCGTTCGAGATCTGCGATGCGTTGATTGAGGCCGCGGACTTCGTCGTTGTCCTCGGTGCGGCGCACGGCCAGTTGGGCGCGCTGGTTCTCGAGCGTAATCAACGCGTTGAGGAGGTCTTGAATGCCCTTGTTCGTGATCAGCGAGGGAAAGGTGGCAAGCTGTCGGTAGGCGCCCGGCTCGCGGCCGCCTTGTGCCCGTGGGCGCACAAGATCGATCATGTTGGCCAGTGCGCGTCGCTCGATAGTGAGTGCGTCGACCTGCGCGCTCAGGAGCGCGACGCGCTTCACTTGCTGATTCGCTTGTTCTCCTGGGTCTAAGATCTGTGCCGATTGCTGGTACGCGCGCAGGGCTTCTTCGGCATCGAGGACACGCCCCCTCTGGCTCTCCACCTGCTGGCGGATTTCGGACACTTGGCTTGCGGCGTCATTCTGCTCGTTTTGTTGGGTCTCGTGCATGAACTGCGTGACGATTTTGCGCACCACGGATGCGGCGAGCTGGCGATCTTCATCCTCGAAGGATACCAGCACCAAGCGAGAGCCCAAGTCCTGACGCCGGACTTCCATTCGCTTGTTGATATGGGCGCGAATGCGATAGCGCGGCAAGATGTCGAGCACGAACTGGGCAGGCGCTGTGGTGTCAGGAATCACGCGCAGTCTGAGACCCCCCAGCCGGATGGTATCGCCGCGGGCGAGCACCGGCTGTGGGGTGGGGGCGCCTTTCCATTTCTCAGCGGTGATGCGATAGCTCCCGTCGGCGGTGCGATCTAGGGTGAGGCGGCCACCGGCTTCGAGCTCGCCAACTGTTGCGAGCTCCAAGAAGCGGCGACCGTCCTTCGGCTCGCGCACACGCACAGCGAGCGAAAAGCTGTCGATGGCCGCGTCGGCCAAGTGCCGACTGTGGAGGACGCCAATTTCTGTTTCGAGCTCGTCTTTGCCGAGCCCCGCGAGGCTTGCCCCGGGAAGCGACTGCAGCTGCTCGACCATTGCTCCGCCGGCACCGGAACGACTGTCGATGCGGAGGAGTGCGGCGCTTAGGTAGCGCGGCGCCGCGGTAAAGGTCCACGCTGCAACGGTGCTGAAAATGAGGACGGCAACGGCCAGCATCGGGCGCCACCGACGCGCCACGCGCTGCGACAGTTCGCGGAGCGAGAGATCATGGGACGAAACCGGAGCGATCACTTAGAAACCTTTGGCAGGAGAAAGCACAATGGAAAGTGTACGATTTCGGAAGTCTATGCCAGAGCTGGTCCCGGTCCCTTCATCGGCCAGATACGCCTGATACAGGTAGTTTAGCCGGACCGTACTCTGAAACTCCGCGCCAACTCTGAGGCCACGCCAGAGCACATGGCCGCGAATCCCCACGAACATCGTGATGTCCTCGCGTTTCACGCCTGGGACTATCGACTCGAACAGCATGCCGTTGTCGTAGCGAATCCGCCCACCGAACAGGCCGGCTGTCCAGCGATTTCGGATGAAATCGAGGCTGGCGAACTGACTGCTTGAGCCAGGGCCGATGGCAGCCCCGAGCATCTGCCCATCCTGCGTAAATCCCTGCGGAACCGCATGGCTCGTGTACGAGGTCAAGAGCCCGGGCTGGAATCGCAGTGAGGGGCTTGGTTCGAAGTACGTGGCTTCGACGCGGAACCTCAAGTTTGTGGCACTGTCAGCCAGTGGGCGCACGAGCTGCGCGCCAATCGTATACCCTTGCGAGTGGGCGGGCTGTTCGAGTAGGTCGCGGAAGGAGATCGGCTGCTCGGTTCTCGCCCACTCGAACCAGCTTTCGAAACCATCGTCCGGAAGGGCGAGGCGGCCGAACAGCGAGAAAATTTGATCGGGCGCGGTGTAGTTGCCCGGGTGCTTTGGTTGCGTATTCGGCCGGCCGACATCGTGGAACACGTTGAATGCGGTGCCGAGCGAGATGTCATTGGAAACGACCGGCGTCATGACCAATCGGGTGACGCCAAACTCCGCGTGACTCGTGTGCGGGGGTCGCCATGTGGCGACAACTCCGCTGAGTGCGCGCGAGTTGTTGGTGGAGTCGTAGTCGAAGTAGTTCGATTCGCTGAGTCGCCCCAGAAACCATTGCGCGTCGAAGGTTCCGTAGCGCGTCGGTGCCGGTTGCCGAGTCCGCAGGAAGATTCGTGGCACGCCGGCAGCGTTCGGTCCGAGGACCAGCGCATTTCGCATGCTGGGACCCCACCACTGGTTTTCTTCCGTGACCCCGGTGACCACCGGTCCAATATCGATGGTCAGACTACTCTGTCCGCTGACCATGCGGCGTCGCCCCAAGTTGCCGAATCGAAGCGGGAGGTCGATGGATTCCGGGAGACCGTGGAAGGGATTTGCCCAGATGGAGCGCGCGCCCTTGTCGGCGTACGGGATTGTCTGGAAATCCAGATTCTGTTCGTTGATGAGTTCTGGCGCGACGATGGCGCGCACGGGGCCGACCTCAAACACCAGAAATCTAGATTCTGTTCAGTGATGATTTCCGGCGCGACGATCGCGCGCACAGGGCCGACCTCAAACACCAGCCCGCCGCGCAACACCGTGTTCATCCCGCGGCCCGCGAACAACGCTCCATCGTTCTGGGACCATGGAAGTTGCGAGTTCCATACCGTCCGGTATTCCGGGGCCACCAGATCAACGCGCACCAAGCCGTCGCGTGGCGAGCGTGCGAGACGGGTCGATACGGACCGCATGAGATAGCTCGTGGCGGAGCTATCCGAGGTTTTGCGGAGGGCGGCTTTCGAACGCGACAGGCCGTCGAGTTCTTGGCCCGGGACCTCGAGTACGACGAGTCGCTGCTGCGCGGGGGCCTGTCCCCAGGCCAGCGTGGGAACGACCATCACGGCAAGCACCAACAGGAGCGACCGACGCGTGAGGGGACGGAGCCGCATCAAGTGAGGACTCAGGATCAGAGCGATGGGGAGGTAGCCAGCGGTCAGCGACATCGACTAATCTTCAGACGACGGCCGACCCCTAATCATAACCCTCGGACACCGAATGCGAGACACCTGTACGGGTTGGCGCGCAGCGCTTGCAGGAGGCGTGCTAGCCCTGTTCGCGGGGCTGCCCACGCTGCACGCGCAGACGTCCACCCGACTCGACCTGGGCGGCGTGCTGCAGGTTGGGGGCGAGGCGGAACGGTATCTGCGGGTGCTGCAGATTGCCGGCGAGGTTCCCCTGCATCCATGGTCGATGCAGCCGTTTGCTGCTGGGGAAGTGTCGGGGCTCAGGCCGCGTGGCGATCATCCCTGGCGCGAGCGATTCTCGAACGGCGATAGCAGCGGCGAGAAGGGGTTTAGCTGGCTTCGGCCCGACGCCCGTCTGTGGTTCAACTCCGGCTTCCCCGTGCGAGACATGGAAGGGCCGGCATGGTCCGGCCGCGGGTTGAACGCGCAACTTCAGTGGGGGGTGACCGGTCGATTCTGGCGCTTCCGGTATCAGATTGCGCCGGTGGCGTTTGTGAATCAGAATGCGGGGTTTGCGACGGCGCCGAGAACGTCTCCGCTGGGCGATCCGCGTTGGACGGGACAGATTGATCTTCCGCAGCGATTTGGAACGAGCAGCTACGGACGGGTTGATGTCGGAGAAACTTCCCTTCAACTCGACTTGCCCGTCCTCCTGCTTTCACTCTCTAATCAGGTGCAGCGGTGGGGACCGGGACGCAGCTATGCACTCATCCTGAGTCCCAATGGTGGCGGGTTCCCGCACCTCACCGTTGGGACGCCACACCCGGTATCGATCGGCATTGGCCGATTCCAGCTGCGCTATCTGGCGGGAACGCTTGGCCAGTCGTCATTTTATCCATATAGTGGAGATCATCCCGATCGCATGGCCACGGCGATTGTGGGTTCCTTTATTCCGCGTTGGATCGATGGCTTGGAAATCGGCGCCATGAAGTGGACGGAGATGTGGATGCCGAAAAGTGTGACCTGGTCACAACTCAGTCGGCCTTTCGTCGGCGGATTCAATCGGAATTTCGGAACGGATGCCGCGAACATCAATATTGAGGGTGAGAACGGAATGGCGTCGGTATTTTTCCGTTGGGTCGCGCCAAAGGCAGGAGCAGAAATTTTCGGAGAGATTTACCGAGAAGACTATGCCGGCGATTTTCGCACGCTCTTAGGAAAGCCGGACGATCTCGCGTCCATTATGCTGGGCGTTCAGTACGCGATGGTAAAAACACCAGAGCGACTTCGTGTGATGCGCGCCGAAGTTGTGAATGGGCAACTCGCCCACCAAGAGCGCGGTCAGCGTGGCTTTTCAGCCTCCGAGCCGCCGTACCTACACGGACAAGTTCCGCAAGGCCACACCCTCCGCGGCCAACTCCTTGGCGCCCCTGATGCCTATGGCGGCGCCGGATTCCGCCTCGCGGTCGAAGACTTTACCGCTGCCGGCCGATCGTCGTGGACCTTCCAGCGCAGCCTCGTGATGGAGGATGAACCCTACATCCCCTCCACGACGCAGGTCCGCCCCGCCGACGTGCTGTATTCGCTCCGCTTTGAGTGGATGCACTTTTCGGGGAAGCGCGACTACACGCTCACGATTATGCCGGCGTATGAGCTGAACCGCTACACCATCGCTAATAACGACCAGTTCAATCTCTATATCGCGGCGGGCGTTCGCGGCTGGCGCTGAGCGCCCCGCACTCCCGCTCGGCGCCGCGCATGACTACCGGCGGAGGATCGAGATCAAAATTCCGGTGAGCGAGAGCGCGACAGAGGCCATGAACGCACTGTTTCGTTCAAACCACGAGAGCGCGACAGAGGCCATGAACGCACTGTTTCGTTCAAACCACGAGAATCGATCTACGTAGACTTGATCCCCGCTTCGTACATCGGCTCTGAAGATCAAACTGTCGACTGGCGCCTGCTTCACGATCGTGCGACCGTCACGCACAATCCGCACGCGCCGCAAATCGCCCTGTATGTTGGTGCCCCCGGCGATTGCCACCGCGCTTGCGAACGTCATGGTCGGATCAAGCAGAACCGGGCCAGGCTTGGTGACTTCCCCGAGCACAAGGATGAGACGCAGTGGGGTAAGAACCACCGAGGGATTCTTCAACTGACGTGCGTATGATTCGAGCAACGAATCGCGCAGGATCTCCCACCCGGTATGCGTCACGATGCGCGGCCCAATGAGCGGCAGTACCAACTGACCGGCTTCGTCGACCTTAAAGTCGCCACTCATATCATTTTCGCGCCAGACGAGCACCTTCACGACATCGCCGGGACGGAGGACAAACGACGGCTTCTCTTGGGCCGATGCGCAAGGCGCCGCGATCGCGCAGGCAACGATGAGCCGCATCAGTAGGCGGGAGAATGGCACTTGGATAAACGGGTAATGAGGAATAATCACACTGGTACGCTAACGTCTGTCAGCCGTCTGTGGCTAGTGGGACGCGCACACAGCTTAGGCTCTTCGAACTCAACTACCGTGCCATCGCCCCCACCCAGAGCGCCCGCAGGCGAGCCGCATCACCCGCGAGCAGATACCGAAGGCCCGTCACCAGCCGCGTCGGCCAGAACCAGGCATGAAAGCGGAGCGCCTGCGACCACGTCAGATGCGTGCGCACAATCCGCCGCCGGTTGCGATCGCGCATCGTGATTTGAAAGGGGGAATCCGGAGTGCCCCGCGCGGGGACTTTATGCAGTAGTCGCGCCGCTGGTACCCAGCCAAGGGACCACCCGGCACGCATGGCGCGAACCCCCCATTCCACATCCTCCATGTACGCGAAGTAGTCGGCTGGAAAGGCCCCCACGGCGCGAATGGCATCGGCGCGCATCATCACCGCGCACCCGCTCAGGAATGTGCACGGCACGACGGTCGGCGCGTCGCTCGCGGGTGGCGTGAGGTGACTCACACCAAGCCCCTTGGTGACGGAGAACTCCCCGCCGGCCCACCACATCAGGTCAGGCTGCGCGTGATGCGCAATCGTAGGTGCGGTTGCCGCGAGCTGGGGGGATCCCTCAAGTGCAGACACGAGCGCGCCCACGCATCCCGGGAGTACCACCGTGTCGTTATTGAGCACGAGGATATACTCCGCGCCACGCTCGAGCGACCAGGCAATGCCAGCATTGTTTCCGCCCGCGTAGCCCAGATTCTGCGTCGTCTGCAGATACGGGAGCTCAGGGAATCGCGCGTGCAATCGCGTGCCGCTGCCATCGGCCGACGCGTTGTCGACGAGCAGTGTGGTATGCGGCACACTCCCATGCCGCGCGAGCGACGCGAGGCACTCCACCGTGTCCTGCTCACCGTTCCAGTTGAGCACAATCACGACCACACGCGCGACGGCTGGTTGGGTCACGGCAGCACCTCGCGAAAGACGTGCAGCATGTCGGCGGCGGTGCGATCCCATGAATACTCAAGCGCGCGCAGTGTGCCCGCGGCACGAAGTCGCGCGGCCTCAACGGGGTCGTTCAGCACACACGCGACCGCTGCAGCAAAAGCGTCCACATCGTCAGGGTCCGCCAATAAAGCGGCATCACCCACGACCTCCGGCAGCGACGTGGCACGCGCCACGACCGCTGGCGTACCGCTTGCCATTGCCTCCAGCACAGGGAGTCCGAACCCCTCGTAGCGCGACGGCATCAAAAAGCAGGCCGCCCCAGCATACAGCGCGGCTAGGCGCGCATCATCGAGGGTCTGGACATCAACGATCCGATCTGCCACGCCAAGCCGAGCGGCGTGCGCGACGGTGCGGTCCCAGTGCGCAAAGCGCTCGCCGGCGACCACCAGGGTGAGCGTCGGATGCTGTTTGAGGAGCCGCGCCAACACATCAACCGCGAGTTTAATGTTCTTATGAGGCTTCCGATTTGCGACCACCAGTAGAAACGGTGCAGTGACACTCGGCGGCAGTGCGCTGTGCGTGCGTTCGACAAACGCCTTGGGCACCCCGCCTCCACAAATCACTCGGACATGACCGCGCAGCGCAGAGTCGTGCGACTCGAGGTCATCGCGTGTGAACTGCGAAACGGTCACCACGCGATCCGCACGCCGCGTGACGCGACGCAACAGCGCGCGCATCAGGCCACGCTTCACGGCGCTCGTATGGTCAGCCACTCGAAGCGGAATCAGGTCGTGCACGGTTACAACCGTGGGTCGCCGGGAGAAGAAAAATGGCGCATCCCAATGCGGGAACCAGACCACGCTCCGCTCCGGCAGCGACCGCGCCAGCTGCGGCCACTGGAGCTGCGCGGCCACCGAATAGCGCCCACCACCGAGCGCAATGATACGCGTTGGTGTCGCCGTAGAAAGTGTCGCGCACCACGCGGCAAGCTCCTGTGGATCGCCCGCAAGCACCAACTCGGCGAACTCCCCAGCCGCGACGATGCGCGCGGTGACTTCCCGCACATGGCGACCGATCCCCGAGCCCCACAGGACGCGCGCGTCAACCACGAGCACGCGCTTCTCACGTTCACGCTTATCATGCACGCGCGTATCGCGCACGTGCGTGTCAGGCGCACTCACGGCGCCGCCACTCCTGCCCGCCGCGCACACTCCGCCAACACGGCTGCGCCAATGAACAACGCGTCCTCGTCTGGCGCGAACCGCGGCGAATGTGCCGCTGTTGGCCCGCCGCCCGGCTCACGAGCGCCGACGCGCAGGAAGCAGCCTGGGATTCGCTCCTGATAAAAGGCGAAGTCCTCGCCCCCCATGTTGGTGGTGCCAAGCGGGACGACCGACGCTGCACCAAGCACGGCGCGCGCGGCCTCGGCGGCGATCGTCGCGGCACGCGGATCATTCACGACCGGCGGCGTGCCATCACTGAATGCGACGGTCGCGCGGAGGCCGTGGGTCAACGCCACAGCGTCGGCAATCCGTGCGACCTCGCGTGTGAGCAGGGCACGCGACGCCGGTGTGGTCGCGCGTACGGTACCTGAGAGTTCCACCGATTCGGGAATAATGTTCGCCGCTGTGCCTGCATGGATCGTTCCGACCGTCACCACGCCGGGGAGCGCGGGGTCGAGTCGACGCGCGACAATCGTCTGCAGCGCCATGATCAGCGCACCCGCTCCGACGATCGGGTCGGCCGACTCCTGCGGGCGCGCACCATGGGCACCAGCACCGTGGAGCGTGATCGTGAACGAGTCG
>JAPLKT010000040.1:0-15708 GCA_026387895.1 Gemmatimonadota bacterium
ATCAGCACCCGGATAGGGCACCGCGGCAGGATCGACAGTGCACCAGTTGGGATCGCCGGCCACGCCACGTTCGTTTCCAATCCACCGAATGTCGGGACCGGCATCGGAGAACATCAAGGCGTTCGGCTGGAGCCGACGCACGGTGGCGTGTATGCGCGGCCAGTCGTACTGCTGGCGGCGGCCGTTAGGGCCCTCGCCGTTAGCACCATCGAACCAGACTTCGGTCAGCGCGCCGTATTGTGAGAGGAGTTCGGTGAGCTGGCGTTCGTAGTAGTCGTTGTACCGTGGCGTGTCGCCGTAGCTGGGCTCATGCCGGTCCCACGGCGAGAGATAGAGCCCGGCGCCAACGCCCTCGGCGCGGCAGGCCTCGGTGAACTCGCGGACGACATCGCCCTTACCACCACGAAACGGGCTCGACGCCACGCTGTGCGTGGTGGCGGCGCTTGGCCAGAGACAGAACCCGTCGTGGTGCTTCGCCGTGAGCACCACCGAGGCGAATCCCGCCTGCTTGGCCGCACGGACCCACTGCCGCGCATCGAGCGCGACGGGATTGAAGATCGCAGGATCTTCCTTCCCTTCCCCCCACTCTTTTCCGGTGAAGGTGTTCACGCCGAAGTGCAGGAAGATGGCACGTTCGCGTCGCTGCCACGCTGCCTGCGCCTGTGAGGGCAGGACCCGTCCCGCTCGGTGTGGAGCGCCGAGCGCCGAGCGCGGCCGAAGCAAGCCGGTGGCGAGCGCAGCGGTGCCAGCCGCGGCACTTGCGGCGCCCACGAATGTGCGACGGTCCATGGAATGACCTTCCCGCGAGAGGGGTAATGCGCTCAATCATAACGCCGGCACCCATATCGCGAAGCCCCAGATTCGGAATTTCGACGCGGCGGTGGTATTCTAAGGGATTGCTGCTGTTCACCTTCCCTGAATCGATGCCCCCGAAGAGCACCTCCAGATCCCCTCGTCGCGGTCGTCGCGGCGGTCCCGGCCCAGCGCGACCGACCCTCACGTCGGTCCCCACGGGGCGCGCGGCGTACGACGACACGCGTCAGTGGCTTCTTAAGACGCACGGCCCCATCTGTGCCTACTGCGAGAAGCGTGTGCACCCAGGCGCCGTGACGCTCGACCATGTGACACCGCGCCGAGGCCAGACCGCGTACGACCGGCGCGATAATCTTGTGCTGTGCTGCAAGACCTGCAACACCGCCAAGGCCGACAAGTCGATTCTCGCGTTTCTGCTGGGCAACCGCACCCGCGCGCTGAACCTGTACAAGTACGGGCAGCACCTGAGCCCGATGCTCGTGGAGATGGTAGTTCAACTTGTGCAGGGAGCGGGGCACACGCTCCCGCCGGTCGTGGCTGTTCCCATGGCCGAACGGAAAAAAGCCAACGAAATCTGGGCCGCGAAGGACGACGACGTGGATCCGTATCGCGAAGAGTCCCCGTACGCGGATTGAGCTGCGGCGCCGGCCCCGCGTTCGATTGTCGCGCCATCAACAGCTATTTCACATTGTTGACCATGTCGAAGATGGGCAGATACATCGCCACAACCATGCCGCCGACAACGACGCCCAAGAATACGATCATCACCGGTTCGAGTAGTGAAAGCAGTCCACTCACCGCGGAATCAACTTCTTCGTCGTAGAAGTCGGCAATCTTCGTCAACATCTCGTCGAGCCCACCCGTCTGTTCGCCCACCGCGATCATCGAGATCACCATGGGCGGAAACACTTGGCTTCTCGCGAGCGGCGCACTGATGGTATCGCCACCCGCGATACTCACACGGCTCGCCATGATGGCATCGCTGATGACGCGGTTTCCCGCGGTCTTGGCCGTAATCTCCAGTCCCTCAAGAATGCTCACCCCGGAGCTGATCAACGTGCCCAGCGTACGCGTGAAACGACTCACCGCAGATTTTTTCAGCACGTCACCCAAAATCGGGGTCCGGAGCATCAAGCGGTCGATCATCAGTTCACCGGCGGACGTCTTGTAATAGCTCCGAATCCCGAACACCGCCCCGGCGACCCCGGCGATGACAAGATACCAGTTGCCGGTCAGAAACTCCGACATCGCGATCACGATCTGCGTCGGCAACGGCAACGCCTGCCCCGCGTCCTCGAACATCCCCTTGAACACGGGAATGACGAAAATGAGGAGCACGCAAATCGCGATTCCCGCCACGCTCATGATCACGGTCGGATAAATCATGGCACCCTTGACCTTCCGAACGAGCGCGTCGTTCTTTTCCATGAACCCTGCGAGCCGCAACAGGATGGTGTCGAGAATACCACCCGCCTCACCCGCTGCAACCATGTTCACGTACAGGCCGCTGAAGGCATTCGGATGCTTCGACAGCGCATCTGACACTGTGCTCCCCGATTCGACGTCGAACACGACCTGCTTCGTGACGACCTGCAGCACCTTGCTCTCGCTCTGCTTACTCAGGATATCGAGCGCCTGCACGAGCGGGAGTCCGGAGTTAATCATCGTCGAGAACTGCCGGGTAAAAATCACGATGTCGCGCATCGGGATGGTGCCCGTGGTGCTCGTCTTGACTGCGGCAACCGCTTCGATTTTCACCACCGTCATTCTTAACTTCCGGAGCTGCGCCGCGACGTCTTGCGTGTCCCTCGCGTCGATCGTCGCCGACTTCAATGCGCCCTTGACATCGCGCGCGGTATACGAGAACTGCGGCATCAGCGCTTCGCCTCGTCACGCGCCAAGGCATCGCCGTCCACACCTGGCTTTCCAATCATGCGCAAGAACTCGTTGTGGTCAGGGGACACGCGGAGGCAGTCCTCCTCATGCACTTCACGCGCGGTATAGAGCTGATACAGCGCGTCATTCATGGTCTGCATCCCGAATTTCTTGCCCGTCTGCATGCTCGAGTACACCTGATGGATCTTGTCGTCGCGAATCAGTGCGCGAATCGCGTGCGTGACCACCAAAATCTCGGCGGCCATCGCGCGCCCCTTTCCTGTGCGCTTGGGGAGCAACGTCTGCGTCACAATCCCCTCAAGCGTAAAGGAGAGCTGCGCGCGCACCTGGGACTGCTGGTGACTCGGGAAGACGTCGATGATGCGGTTGATCGCTTCCGCGGCGGAATTCGTGTGCAACGTCGCAAAGCACAGATGCCCAGTCTCCGCAATCGTCAGCGCGGCCGAGACGGTCTCAAGGTCGCGCATTTCGCCAACGAGAATCACATCCGGATCCTCGCGTAGCGCGCTCCTGAGCGCCGCCGCGAACGAGTTGGTGTCGGTCCCCACCTCACGTTGATTGATGATGCAGTTCTGATGCCGGTGAACAAACTCGATCGGGTCCTCGACCGTGATGATATGGCCATGGCGGTCTTTGTTGATCTTGTCGATCATGGCGGCGAGGGTCGTGCTTTTACCGGAACCCGTCGGGCCCGTCACGAGGACCAACCCGCGCGGCTTCTCCGTGAAGCGTGCAAGCACCGGCGGCAGCTTGAGGTCGTCAAACGTCTTGATGTTCATCGGGATCTGCCGCATGACCATACCCACGCAACCGCGCTGCCGAAAACAGTTGCCGCGGAAGCGCGCCAATCCTTGAATCCCGAAGGAAAAATCGAGCTCGTTGTCTGTCTCGAATTTCTTCTTCTGCTGCTCCGTGAGCACCGAGTAGGCCACCTGCAGGGTGTCCTTTGGTGTAATCGTGTAGTCGTTGCGCGAGTTGACGATCTCGCCATCAATGCGCAGCTTCGCCTTCTCGCCGGCGGTGATGTGTAGATCGGAGGCACCGCGCTCGATCATTTCTTCGAGCAGCGCGCGCAAGTTGACAGCCTGCGGAGCAACCACAGGGGATCCAGCAGCGCCGGGCGGAGTTGGAACGGTCATGTCGCCTCGCCCTATACGGTGGTTTCGCGAACGACTTGCTCAAGAGTCGTCGCGCCCTTCATCACCTTCAGCCATCCGTCCATGCGCAGGGTGAGCATCCCGCCATCTACCGCCGCATCTCGAATTTCCGCTGCGCCGACATTTTGCAGGATGAGCTTCCGCAACGCCGGCGTCATGAACATCACCTCATACAATCCTTGGCGTCCCTTCGTGCCACTCCCACTGCACTTCTCGCACCCCGTACCCTTGAAGAACGGGAGGTCTTTGATCTTGGTGTCAAGCGAGAGGTTGGCTAGGAACGGCGCCGCGTCTTGCGGCGCCCGGGTTCGCGCGCCGTCGAGCGCCACTTGCGTGAAGCGCATATCGCCAAGCCGCGTGTCAGGCTTGACCTTCGCGATGTCCAACTCAGGCGCGTCGGGCTGATACTTGATTTTACAGTTGCTGCAGACGCGGCGCACGAGACGTTGCGCGAGCACCAGATTCAGCGCCGAGCTCACGTTGAAGGGCTCAAGGCCCATGTCCATGAGTCGTGTGACCGTCTCGGGCGCCGAGTTCGTGTGCAGCGTACTGAGCACCATGTGTCCGGTGGTGCGCACGAGCACTTGGTTGACCCCGTAGAGATTGTACTCGACAGGATCCTCGGCGGTCATGATGTTCGTGTCGATGTTGTTGACCTTACTGAGACACGAATACAGCGTTGTCGTCTTGCCAGACCCCGTCGGCCCGGTGACGAGCACCATCCCGTAGGGGTTCTGGACCGCGTCCATCAGCTCTTTCTCGGCCGCAGGTTCAATACCGAACTTCTCGAGATCCAGCGTCAGGTTCCCCTTATCGAGGATTCGGAGCACGACTTTTTCGCCGAAGATTGTCGGGAGTGTTGACACGCGGAAATCGATGACTTTTTTGCCCATCTTGAGCTTGATACGGCCGTCCTGCGGCACGCGGCGCTCCGCAATGTTGAGCGAGCTCATGATCTTGAATCGTGAGACGAGGGCCGCCTGCATCTTCTTGGGCGGCTTCATGATTTCCTGCAACTCGCCATCAATGCGGTAGCGAACCCGAATATCCTGCTCGAAACACTCAAAGTGGATGTCGCTCGCGCCACGCTTCACGGCGTCGGTCAGGATCGCGTTGAGGAGCTTCACCACCGGCGCGTCATCGACGTTTGCCGTCATGCCGCTGGCGTTCTGTTCCTCTTCCTTCGGGTCGACGACTTCGAGCTCGTCGTCCGCGTCCATGTAGGCGATCGTATCCATCAAATCGGTCATGCGCACATCGGTCGACTCAAACACCTTCTCGAGGGCGTTGCGCAGCGTGAACTCTCCCGCGATCACCGGGAAGATGTCGTAGCGGGTGATGAACTTGAGGTCGTCGATGACCGCGATATTCGTCGGGTCCGCCATAGCGACGGTCAGCGTACGCCCTTCGCGCTTGAGCGGGAGCACCAAGTTCTTGAGAGCCACGTCACCCGGGATCAGCCTGACCACCTTCGGGTCCACCTCGAACTGCGACAAGTCCACGGCGGGCATCTTGTATTGCCGCGCGAGCGTCTTGGTCAGCGAGACTTCATCAATGAAGCCGAGCTTGACGAGATTGTAGCCGACGCGGGTGCCGCTCTGCTTCTGCTCCTGGAGCGCCTGATCGAGCTGTTCCTTGGTGATCAGCCCCTCGCGACGGAGGAGGTCGCCGATGCGTTCAGAACCTGCTGGGACGGGAGAAGGCATCGGGGGCATGAGTCCTCAAAAACGGGAGTTTCCGGTCGCGCCGAGGCCAGACTGCCAACTATATAGACAGAGGCCCCTAGGCGGTGAAGGTCGCCATCGTGTTGGGCACTGTCAAGGTTGCCAGGCGGATGGCCGTGGTGACCGACTGCGGCGGCGCGCGGGCGGTGCGGGCGGCTCACGCGGCATTGACGGTCCGGCACTGGACGCGTCGGGTGCGCGAGAGAATGTGATGCTCGGCGCGATCCGTCGAGCAAGGGCGGCATTTATCCCGCGAACACGCTTCAGCTCTTCGATCGAGCCAAAGGGACCGTGCGCAATGCGGTCTGCCACAATGCGCCGCGCGAGGGCCGGGCCGACTCCGGGTACCGCCCCGAGCTCCTCCTCCGTGGCGAGGTCAACATCAACGGGCGGGAGCTCCCGACCCTGTGCTTTGGGGCGCGGGACAGGCAGTGCCCGCGCTTGGTCCTGTGCCACAAGCCGGCGGCGCAGTGAGTCTTCATGCTCCCGCCGTGCGAAGTAGCGGGCGCGATTATCCGCGGGTGCCTCCGCAATCGGCGGCGTGTTCCCCACCGACGGTTTGCGGCTCCGCTCGGGCGTTACGTGGCCGCCGCTCGCCCCGCCGCTCGCCCGGGCGCTCGTGCCCCGGCGTCGGGTGCCTCCGCTGGCTATCGCCGAATCGACAAGGCCAATCTGCCTGGCCAGCCCCGATTGCTCAACATTCCGTGCGCCCACGGCGCCCACGGCGCCCGCAGCGCCGTCTCGCGACTGCCATCCACGCACTGTCACCCCCAGCGCGGCGACAGAGGCAAGGAAGATCAACGCACGTTTTTCCCCAGGGGTCGGCATACGCGACGATAGCCCCAAAACAACGAACGGCGCGCACCATTCGCGTGCGCGCCGTACCCGTCGATCGCAGCTGCCGCAGCACCCGCTGCCGCAGCACCGGCTGCAGCCGCCGCCAAAACATCCTATGGCCGCAACAGCGCCATTGCCACGTCACCGACAATCCGCATCGACTTCGCCGACACCTTGTCGATAGTGTCTGACAGCTTGTGGTGGGAGTCGTAGTCGATGTCGATCACATCCACCACACGCAATCCCGCCTTGATCAGCGGAATATGGTCGTCGGTGATCGGCACTTTCGCCTGCGGGATGAACGAACTCTCGTAGCCCAGCTCCTTGGCCTTCCCCCAGACCCGCTGCACGATCTCGGGCGCGGCATTGACCGAGTTGATTTCCTGATAAATCTGAAGATCCGCGTCGCCAATCATGTCCCACAGCACCCCAATCATTGGCTTGTACTGCGGATTCGGGAGGTGTTCGGCGAAATAGCTCGACCCCAGCAGTACATCGATGTCCGGGGTGAACGTGCCGTAGTCCTCGCCGTCCACAAACAGCAGGTCCACGCCAACATTGGGCGGGGTCTTTTTGAGCGCATCAGCGATCGCGAGCAAGAGGGCCACGCCGCTGGCGCCATCGTTCGCGCCGTCGATCGGAAGCTTCTGCTTGGCCGGATCCGTCTCTTCGTTCGCCTCGGGACGGGTATCCCAGTGCGTCACATAGAGAATCCGCTCCGTGGCGTCCGGCTTGTACCGCGCGAAAATATTGCGCAGCGGAATCTTGACGCCCTTGGCGGTGGTGTGGGTCCAGTTCTGCTCCACCACCACATCCGACGTTTGCTTGAGATGCGCGACAATCCAGTCGCCGGTCTTCTGGGAGCCAGCGGTCCCCGGAATGCGGGGCCCGAACGCCACCTGCTGCCGGATGTAGCTCATGGCCGAATCGCTGTTGAACTCGCTTGGGGTTGTCGCCGCACTGGCCTTCCCCTTGTCACCGGCCGCAGGGCAGGCCGAAAGGGCGAGCATCGCCACGAGGGCGCTTGGAGCGGTCAGAGCACGTCGAACGCGGCGCGAAAACAGATGCGACATGAGCGTCGGGGAGGTGGGGAAACGGGGCATATGGCTCGCTCGGGCGGCTCGATTGGCAACCCGCCGAGCGAATCCGGGTATCACGACCTTGCCCGAACGCTGTCGTCGGGTGGAATATACGAGAGCTACAAATCCCTACAACCCTTTGTGGCGCACGGGGTTCCTGCTGTTCGGGTCCCCGCGCACGCCCCTTGCCTTGACCGAACGTCCCGACCCCATCGCGTGAAGATCGTCACCAAGTACGTCCTGCGTGAGCACGTCGCGCCCTTTGCCTTCTCGCTCTCAGCGCTCACCTCGCTGCTGCTGTTGCAGTACGTGGCCAAGCAGCTTGGGCAGCTTGTGGGCAAGGGGCTGCATTGGACCGTCATCGCCGAGTTCCTGATTCTCTCCGTGCCGTTCACCGTCGCCATGACCATGCCGATGGCGGTGCTGGTGGCCACGTTGCACGCGTTCAGCCGGATGGCGTCGGAGAACGAGATTACGGCATTCAAAGCGAGCGGCTTCTCGATGCAGCGGCTCATGGTCCCCGTGATTGTCTCGGGCGCCATCATCACGCTGTTCATGGTCTGGTTCAACGACCAAGTGCTCCCCCGCTCCAATCATCGCCTCGCCACGCTCACCAACGACATCGCCCGCGTGAAGCCAACCTTCGCGCTTCGTGAGCAGGTGATCAACGAGGTGTCGACGGGCAAGCTTTTTCTGCGCACCTCGCATCTGGCGTCCGGGTCCAACTCGATGAAGGACGTCACCATCTGGGATATGGGTGACCCGCAACGCCGGCGTACGATTGTGGCCGATAGCGGACTGCTCGAACTCTCCGCCGACGGCCATGACCTGCTCCTCACCTTGTTCGATGGGTCGATGGCAGAACTGACGGGAGATGAGCCAACGCGCCTCCAGCGCGTGTTCTTCCATACCGACTTTGTGAAAGTTCGCAACATCGGCAACTCGCTCGAGCGTCAGTCCCAGGATCTCGAGAAGAGCGACCGTGAAATGACGGTCTGCGAACTGCAGCGAAAAGTCGTCAAGGCCGGCCGCGAGCAAGACAGCGCCTATCGCGAGTTGGCGCGCATCGCGCCTAAGACCGCGGATTCACTGGCCCCACACCCCCGATCCCCGGGCATCGGTGGTCGCTACTGCGCCTTCCAGGCACTGCTCGCCCGCACTGGGGTCCGCTCCGCAACGGCCGCCGAGCTTCCGCCGCAGACTCCACAACACGCCCCACCACAGGTGCCGCAACAAGCGCCCGTGCGGCCGCGCGACACCAACCCGAACCGCAACGTCACGCTGCAAGCACAGGAGCAGAGCCGCTCCACCGATTCCGTGCAAGCCGCGATCCAAGCCTCCACACTCAAGATGGTGCTCACCGAATCGCAGCGCGTACTCGACGGGAACCAAGTCGAGATCGAAAAGAAATTTGCTATCGCCTCGGCCTGCGTGATCTTCTGCCTGCTCGGCATGCCGATCGCGCTCCGCTTTCCGCGCGGTGGCGTGGGGCTCACCATCGGCGTAAGCCTTGGCGTGTTCGCGTTGTATTACGTGGGGCTGATCGTTGGGGAGGAGCTCGCGAGGCGCAACCTACTGTCCCCTGCGTGGGCAATGTGGACCACCAACCTGCTCTTGCTCCTCGTTGGCGTGTACTTGGTGGCGCGCCTGGGGAATGAGGGAAGCACGAGCCGCGGTAGCGAAGCCACCGAATGGATTGAGCGTATCCGCGAGAAGTTCCGTCGACGGAAGGGGATGGCATGAGCAGGCGGCGCTTGCTCCATCCGCTGGACCGCTATGTCTTCAACGAGTTTCTGAAGATCATGGTGGCCACCGCACTCGGCTTCCCGATTTTGGTCATCGTGATCGACGTGACCGAGAGCCTTGGCAAGTATCTCGCGGCGAATCTCGCCCCAGCGGCAATCGCCAAGGCGTACTTGTTCGGCGTGCCCTCCACCATGTTGCTGGTGCTGCCGGCCTCCGTGCTCTTCGCTACCGTGTTTTCCATCGGCGGCTTCACGCGTCACTCCGAAATCACCGCGGCCAAAGCCTCGGGGATCAGTTTTCACCGGTTCATCGCCCCCATTGCCATCGGCGCCGCGCTCGCCACAGGGCTCGCGCTCGTGCTGTCGTCGATTGCGCCGCGCGCGAACGCGCGCCGCGACGAACTGTTGCAAGACAAGCGCATGCACGATGTGTTGAATCGGTACAACTTCACCTTCGCGACCGCAGAGGGCGGGCGCGTGTACCAGATCACCAGCGCCAACGTACCGCTCAGGTTGCTCGAAGGGCTGCAGATCGACCGCAAAGGAAAAGGCCCCGATTACCTGACCCAATACATCACGGCGCGGCGTGCGGACTATAGCGCCAGACGCGGCGGTTGGCAGTTGGGCAACGGCGCCATGCACGTCTTGCTCGACGATTCCACGAATCTCACCATCAATTTCGACTCGCTCCGCGACCGGCACTTTACCGAGAAGCCGGAGCACTTGATGGTGAACCCCAAGGCCCCCGAGGAAATGGGGTACTACGACCTGGGGCTCTTCATTCAGGCCATGCAACGCTCGGGGAGCGATGTAAACAAGTTGCGCACCGAGCGCATGCTCAAGATTGCCATTCCTGCAACCTGCCTGATCATCATGCTGTTTGGGGCGCCTCTCGCGACCTCAAACCAGCGTGGCGGAGCGGCAATCGGGGTAGGAATCAGCCTCGGAACAACCGTTATATTCCTTATGTTGGTGCAGTTAACTCAGGCCATCGGTGCCAAGGGGATTGTGAACCCCGAGTTAGCGGCTTGGCTCCCCGGAATATTGTTCAGCGTGGTTGGTATTGTTCTGCTCGCGAAGGTACGAACCTGAAGGTACGGCGCTAACGTCCTGCTCTGTGAAACCCGCCCAGCACGGCCCCTCGTAGGAGACGCGTGACCCCGTCCGTCGAACGCCGCCACACCAGCTCGTTCCCTGTCGTACAGCAAGTTCCCTTGCTGTACTTCCGCAGGGTATCGACGGCGACGCTCGGCTTCTTCCAGGGGATCGGCCAGCGGGCGCTCTTCCTCCGCGACCTCAAGCGCGCCTTCGGGGAGCCCCAGACCTATCTGCCGCTGGTCATGCCCCAAATGCGGGCCATCGGGGTGGATTCTGTTCCGCTCGTGATGATGGTGGCCTCGTTTATCGGCGGGGTGATTGCGCTGCAGATCCGGTACCAGCTTTTCCCCGGTATCCAACTCACGATCGTGGGCCTGTCCGTGCGCCAAATCGTCATTTTGGAGACAGGGCCGCTGCTCACGGGTCTCGTCCTGGCAGGGCGAATCGGGGCCAAGATGACGGCCGAGATCGGGACCATGCGCGTCACCGAGCAGATCGACGCGCTGGAAACCCTCTCGTACGACCCGGTGGCGTATCTGGTGGTGCCGCGACTGATTGCCGCGGTCCTGATGCTCCCCGTGCTCACAATCATCGCGAACGTCTGCGGTGTCACCTCCGGAATGCTGGCCGCCGTTACATTGACGGATGTCCAGATGTCGGCGTTCATTGATGGGGTACGCCTAGGGTACGATCCGTTCCAGGTAACCTATAGTTTGATCAAGTCCACGCTCTTCGGGGCCGCCATCGCCTATCTCTGCACCTTTGAGGGGTACGTGACAAAGGCCGGCGCCGAGGGAGTGGGGAAGGCAACCGCCAAGGCGGTCGTCATCTCCTCGATCTGGATCCTCGTGCTCGATGCGACCACGGCGATCCTCCTCGCACCGTATCTTCAGGGATGAAGCGTCGAGACGAAGTACTCGTTGGACTCACCACGACGGTCGCAGTCGCGGCCTTGGTCGTGGGGTCGCTCTGGCTCGCCCGTGGCGGCCTGCAACCAGGCTACCCGCTGTTCGCCAAGTTCACATGGGGCGCCGGGCTCAAGCAGGGGCAACCGGTGTTGCTGGCCGGCGTGAATGTGGGCTACGTGGAGAGCGTGGACATCCAGTCGGATGGCCTGCTCATCGTGAAGTTCCGTATCCGTAAGGAATACCACGTGCCGCGCGGCACCACGGCGACGATCGAGCCCAATGGCTTCTTCGGCGACCAGCTCATTGCGCTGCACCCGGACAAGCCGAACATCCAGTCCTACAGCGAGGGCGACACGATCCTCGCCGGCCGCCCGACCCCGCAGATTGGCGACGTCCTGGCCCGCGTAGACACCATCGCCGGCCGCATCTCGGTCCTCACCGCCGCACTCAACAAGGAACTGGTGGAGACGGGCGGTTTCACCGAAATCCGCCAAGCCATCCGACAGTCCTCGGATCTCATGAAGGAACTGCAGGACGTCGCCGCGCAGCAGAACGCAGAACTCACCAAGACACAGGCCTCCATACGACGGTTGGCAAACTCCGTAGACTCGGCGCAGGTGGACTCCACCGTGCGGGCACTTCGGGCAACGGCCACCAACGTCTCGCAACTGGCCGCCGACCTCAAGAACACCACGGACAAGCTCAACGGCGTGCTCCTGAAGGCCAGCGAGGGCCCTGGGACGGCCGGGAAGCTCATGAACGACCCTGCCATGTACAATGACGTCCGTGCGCTCCTGCAGCGCCTAGATTCGCTCACCGCGGACTTCCAGAAGAACCCGCGCAAGTACATCAAGTTCTCGATCTTCTAGAGCGCCCCGCTTCTCGGGGCTGGCAACAGGTACGACAAAGGGCCCGCATCGGTGACGATTCGGGCCCTTCGTGCTTGATGCACGAAGCCCCCGGTCGCTCACGCGACCAGGGGCTTCGGCTACATCTCGTGAAGCTTAGAAGCTGTACCGCAGCGCCATCTGCATACGGTAGTTGCTGCTGATGTTCTGGTCGTTCGCGAAGTAGAAGGTCGGGCTGTAGGTGAACTTGGCGCGCGCGCCGAGTCCGCCGGCACCGAGGCCGTCCTTGGTGATCATCGACCCAGTCTCCTTCGAGCTGTAGCTCAGCATGTTGATGCTGCCGAAGCCCGACGACGGGTACGAACCCCACGCGCGGTTGATGAAGTTTCCGACGTTGAAAATGTCCCACTGGAACTGGATGCGGTTGAGCTGCGAGTCATTGCCATTCTTCGCCAAGCCGAATAGCCCACCAAGGCGCTGACGGAGCGAGAAGTTGAAGGTATGGTGGAACGGCTCGCTGCAGCTGTTGCGCTGCATGATCGTCCCAACCTGATCCTTCAGGCACTGGTTCGTATTGATGAATGTTTCCAGCGCGTCCTGCTGCTGCGCGATGGTCGTCGAGCCGTTTACGACGAAGATAATTTGGTTGGAGTCGCGGACGTCCTTCGGCACGTAGATGGCGTCGTTGCCGATGCCGTCGCCGTTCATGTCGCCGCTGCTGCTTCCACCGTAGGTGTAGTGGAAACGCTGGCCGGACTCACCGATGTAGATGAGCGAGAGATCGGTGCCCGTCGGCTGGAAGGTGTACGTGCCGTTGAACACAATACGATGCGGGGTCTCGAACACCGAGTGGCCGAGCTCCTGCACGTTCTGCGCAACCGCGCCGTAGGACTTGCCAAAGGTGTACTGCGAGCTCGTCGTGGACGAGGTCAAGCTCTGCACATCGCGGGCATCCGTGTGCGTGTAGAACAGCGAGGCCTCAAAGTCGTCCGCGTACCGGCGGGTGAGGCCGACCGTGTACTGCTGCGACCAATCCTTGGACGAGTTGCTGATCTCAAAAACCTGCGTGCGGCCGTAGCCGCCAGTCGAGGTCGCGGTGGCGGCGGTGTACGAGCCGCCGATCTTCACCACCTGCAACGGCGCCGGGCCGTACATCACGCGGCCATAGCGATCCACGCCCTGCACACCGCCGAGGGCGATGTTCTGGTAGAACAGCTGGTTCAACCCACGCGAGTACATGTACTCGGCGGTAAAGATGTAGCCCGCGGCGAGTTCCTTGTCGAAGCCGAGGGTGTAACGCATCGTCTGCGGGAACTTCAGGTCCGGGCGCGCGAGGTTGACTTCGCCGCCAGCGGCGGCGGAGAGGGCAACGGAGCCGGCCGGAGCGGAGGCACCGAGGCGGCACGAGGTCGGGGGCGTTGCAATCGAGCCCGCGTTGAACACCGGCGGGAGGTTCGTGCCGGTCGCCGCGGTGCCGTTGCAGGTCAGCTGGTTGAAGCCAGTCTGGCCGGAGTTCTGGTACTCATTGGCCATCCATACGAAGGCCGGCTGGCCGGTGAAGACGCCAACGCCGCCACGCACCTGATTCTTGCCGTCGCCCGTCGCGTCCCAGTTGAAGCCGAGGCGCGGGGCATACTGCCAGTTGCCGGACGGCATCTTGCGGGTGTCGCGCCCGAGGGTGTCGAGCACGCCCTGGTTGAGCGGGATAGCCGTGTCAAAGAACGACGCGTCGGCGCGGAGGCCGAGCGAGATATTCAAGCGGTTTGTGGCCGCCCACTCGTCCTGCAGGTAGAACGAATGCGTGCGCTGCGTGAAGCGCACCGCGCCGTCCGTGCCGGACTGGGCCGGAACGCCCACGCGGTACTGCTGCGCGACGGCCGAACCGGCGCACGAGGTGCAGGTGCCGGCGAGCGAGTCGAGCGAGTTGAAGGTCCAGTCGCCGTACTTGTTCTGACCGAACAGGTTGCGGACCTTGTACCACTGGTTCTGCGTGCCAACCGTGACGCGGTGATCGGCGCCGAGCGAGAACGTAAAGTTGTCGGTGATTTCCTTGACGTCCTGGTCGAGCTGGTTCGCCTGCGAGGAGCGCTCTGCGCCGGCGATGAGCGAGGTCGCCGTTAGGGACGAGCGGGCCGTCACCATCGGGCTCGACGCATCAATAAAGGTTACGCGGGCGTCGCGGATGTGCGTGACGCCGAGGTAAAGCTCGTTGTACGTGCCGTTGGAGAACGCCGACTTCAGCTGCGCGACGACGGCATTCTTATCGGACTTGAAGGTGTAGCCGTTGTCGGTCAGCGCCATGTTGCCGCTGGCGCCGCGCGAGAAGGCGTCCAGGTCGGCGTGGCCGTAGTTGTCACGGATCGTGAGCGTCGAGTTCCACGGGAGGCCCTGGAAGTCGAGACGGAAGAAGAGGTTGGTCAGCGGATTGGTGTTGGTGCGCTGACCGCCGTCACCGACGCCCTTATAGCCGAGCGTGCCAAGCAAGCTCTGGAGGCGCGTGATATCGGTAGCGGGCGGCAGTCCCGTGTACGGGCCGCCAACGAACCAACCGCTCGCGGGCTGGTTCTGGGACTGAAACTCAGGGTTCAGGAAGAAGAACACCTTGTTCTTCACGATCGGACCGCTCAGCGTGAATCCGTACTGCTTCTGCGAGAAGAAGCCAAGGTACGACTGCTTGCGCGTCAGCGACGAATCGCGAAGGTAGTAGTAGCTGCTGCCGTGGAACTGGTTCGACCCGCTCTTCGTCACGGCGTTCACAAGGATGCCGGAGAAGTTGCCGTAGCGCACGTCGTACGGGGAGAGCAGCACCTGGTACGACTTCACCGCTTCGATGCCGATCGACTTACCGCCGGCCTGACCACCCGGCTGACCCGTCGAGCCGAGACCGAAGAGATCCTTTTCGGTGGAGCCGTCGATCTGAATGTTGTTGTAGCGGTTGTTGGCGCCGGCGCCCGAGAGACCCGGGCCGGAGCTCGACACCTGCGGCGCAAGCGTCACGAAGTCCGTGAACGTGCGGTTCAGCGTCGGGAGACGGTGGAGCGACGAATCGGTGATCGCCACGCCCACGCCCATCTTGTTGGGGCTGATGATCGGGTCCGTCGTGACCATGACCTTGACGCTCGACAGCTGCGCGGCCTGCGCGACCAGCGTGAAGTCGGCACGGGTCGCGATGCCGAGTCCAACCGACTGGCTCGACTTCGTCATCGGCTGGTAGCCGATGCGCTTGGTGGTCACCGCGTAGCCATCACCGACCTCGAGGCCGAGGACCGTGTAGCGACCGTCGGAATTCGTGACAGTTGCGCGTGCGAGACCGTTGCTCGTGTTCGCGACTTGTACCTGAGCGCCGTCCACGGGCTTGCCCGTCGCGTCCGTTACGCGGCCGGCAATGGAGCCCGTGGTCACCTGCGCACCTGCAGCGGCTGCGAACAACCCAATCGCAGCGACTGCCGACAGCACCGTGCTCCACCGAAATTTCAACATGTGTTGGGGTCCTGATGTAAGGAATAGGGGGGGGCTTTTACACCGCGTAAGATACCGCTAAATGACCCCCGGGGCCAACGTGCCCTTGGTAAACGACAGGTCACGAACCCCGGGGCATTCTAC
>JAPLKT010000040.1:15808-36181 GCA_026387895.1 Gemmatimonadota bacterium
GGTTACTTCCGGTTCGCCGATTTCCGCCCCACCGTCAGGTAGAATACCGGAATACCCGTGGCCACCAGCCCCAGCACCTGCAGGGTCGGCATGCGGCTATTCGCCTGTACTAGGGCGTTCCCGAGCAAATACAGCACCGACGCAATGAACAGCAGCGGGACGAAGGGGAACAACGGGACCCGGAATGTCAGGGCGTACCCTGGCCGACCACGAAGCCGGAAGATCGCCGCCACCGCCAGCAGGTAAAAGGGCAGAAAGGCGGTCACGAAGGCATTGGCCAGCTGGTCGAACGACAAGAACAGCACATACACCGCCCCAAAACAGGCGGTCATCGTAATCGCCACATACGGCGTCCCGAACTTGGGGTGCACCTTGGCCACAGGCTTGAAGAACAGCCCATCCGCGGCCATCGCGAAGAACACGCGCGGGCTCGTAAACAGCACGGTGTTGAGGGTCCCGAAGGTCGAAATCATGACCGTCACACTCACAAACACAACACCGGCAGGGCCGATCACCAGCTGCGCGACATCGGCGGCCACCAACTTGGAGTGCCGCATGGTCTCGACCGGCAGCACCGCCAAGTAGGCGAGATTGGCCGCGAGGTAGATCACGAGCACGGCCAGCGTGCCCCCAATCAGCGCCCGCGGGATGTTCTTGCCAGGATCTTTCACCTCGCCCGCGTTGTAGGCGAGATCGGCCCAGCCGTCGAACGCCCAGAGCGTACTGACGAGGGCGAGCCCGAACATTGGGAGCGTGAAGCTCCCGGCGGGCGCGAGCGGCGTGTAGTTGCCGCCGTGCGTCTGCGGGAGCCCAATGGCAAAGGCGACAATCACGATGAATAGCAGCCCGCCATACTTGGCCAGCACGGTAAAGTTGCTCACCGCCGAAGCAAAGCGGACGCCCACATAGTTAAAGCCGCCGGTCAGCAGGATGGCTCCCGCGGCCAGCCACTTCACATGCCGCGCATGCTCCGGCGCGGCAGGATCAATCCCGCTGACGCGAAATGCGTACTCGGAGAAGGTGATGGCAATGGCCCCGAGTGAGGCGGCGCGAACGATCACCACCTGCCCCCACCCAAAGAGGAACCCCGCCAGGCGGCCCCACCCCTCGCGGCAGAAGACGTAGACGCCTCCAGTCTGTGGGAAGGCCGTCCCGATTTCCGCAAGCGTGAGTGCCCCACACAGTGCGAAAATCCCACCGGCGACCCACACCGCCATCATTGGCAGGGGTCCTGGGAGCTTATCAGCGATTCCCGCCGGAGAGCGGAAGATCCCGGAACCGATCGTCGACCCGACCACGACCGCCATGGCGCTCCACAGCCCAAGCCGGCGCTGGAGCGATGAACCTTTTCCTGTTTCTGTCGCGTTTGCCATCGGGGGAACCTATCAGCATTGAATCCTGCCGTCCAACTGGCGAACTTTCCCTGCTGCCCCCCGACACCCCGTGCCCATGGCCACCCCGCTCGCCGACACCCTGTTCTGGATTGCCGCTCTCGCCATTCTTGTGGCGCAGGCGGTCATACTGCGCTCGACCAAGCGCGGAATGGACGTCGCGGGGCCCGTGCGCTCGCCGGTCCTCGAGTGGATCTTCGCCGTTGGACCCGCACTCGGCCTGATTGTGCTGCTCTACTTCACGCGACTCGCCATGCACCCGGCCAACCTGCACGGATCAGGTGTGGTTCCCACCACGCTGGGGCCGCGCGCATGACCGAGACGGCCGAGCCCACAGCCATTCCACCAAGCGACCCCGCGCTCACGCCGCGCGTGCGCAACGTGACGCTCGCGCAAGACCTGATCACCCTCACCAAGCCGAAGATCATCTCGCTGCTCTTGGTCACGACGATCGCCCCGATGTTCGTCGCGGGGTCTCCCTCATGGATGAGCGTGCTCTGGGTCACGATCGGCGGCTATCTCATGGCAGGCGGCGCGAACGCGGTGAACATGTACCTCGACAGCGACATCGATGACGTCATGGTGCGCACGAAGCTGCGCCCTATTCCGAGCGGACGGATGTCGCCGCGCGCGGTCATCGCCTTCGGCGTCCTGATCGCGACGGCCGCCACCTACGGACTGGCCCAGCTCGTCAACGTCCTCACCGCGACGCTCGCGCTCGCGGGTTTCTATTTCTACGTCTTCATCTACACGCGGTGGCTCAAGCGGTCGTCGCCGCACAACATCGTGATCGGTGGCGCGGCCGGTGCCTTCCCTCCCCTCGTGGGCTGGGCGGCCGTCACGGGCTCGCTCGACCTCGGCGCGTGGTATCTGTTCCTCATCATTTTCTATTGGACGCCGCCGCACTTCTGGGCGCTCGCTCTCAACAAGCAGCGCGACTACGGCAACGCGGGTGTCCCAATGGCGCCCCTCGTCTGGGGTGAGCGCGAGACGATCGAACAGATGCTCTGGTACAGCGTGTTGCTCGTTGCGCTCACCCTGCTCCCGGTGTGCTTCGGCGTGTTCGGGATGATCTACTTCGTGTGCGCCGCGATCCTCGGCGGGCTGCTGCTGCGCGGCGTCTGGAAGGTCTACATCGAGCGCAACAGCGGAAACTGGGTGCGCGCCTCGTGGTGGGTCTACAAGTACTCGCTGCTGTATCTCGCGCTGATATTCGTAGCGATGGTCATCGACCGCCACGTCGGGGGCTGAACGGCTCCTGAACTGGCGACGCTCAGCGCCTCGTCGATCCCACGCGCCACCGATAAACAAGCGCACCAACGGCGAGCATTCCAGTCCCGATCAGCGACATGGACACGTGCGCCACGAACGCGCTCACCACTCCCGCCGCCGCGCACAGCACAAAAAAGCCGGGGAGCAACGGATAGCCGAACACTTGGTATGGGCGCGGCAACTCCGGACGGCTCTTTCGTAGCGCAAAGACACTGGCCGCACCGAGCCCAAAGAAAATCCAGTCGGCAAAGACCACGCCGTCGAGCAGCGTTCCGATTTTCCCGCCGGTGCCAAAGAGCAACACCAGCGACCACACGCCGATCATGACCAGTGCGATGTGCGGCGATCCAAACCGTGGATGCACACGCCCCGCCGCGGGCAGGAACGCACCGTCTGCACCGAGGGCAAAGAGGACCCGCGCGTTGGTCAGGAGTGCGACGTTCACAAAACCGAAAATCGAGAGCATCGCCGCAATCGTGATGGCGCGCGCACCCCAGGCGCCCACATAGTGTTGCGCAGTATCCGCGGCGACGGCAGTGCTGGCCGCGAGCCCATCGCGGCCGAGCGCCTTCAGATACACGATGTTCGCGCCCAAGTAAATCGCAATCACGATCGCGATGCCGATGGCGAGTGCTTTGGGCAGCGTGCGCGCGGGATCCTTGATCTCTCCCGCGACCATGTTGGTTTGCTGCCATCCGCCAATGGTGAAGAGCACCGCGACAAAGGCGGCGGCAAACCCCTGCGCGATCGGCGGCGCCACTGGCGCATTCGCGACAACCGCCGGCGCCACGTCCCACGGGGCGAACATCCCCACCCCAATCAACGCGGACAGCGCTGCAATCTTGGCGACGGTGAAAATATTGGCCGTCACGGTTCCGGGCTTCACGCCGATGTAGTTCGTCGCCGTGAACACCATAATCGTGATGGCTGCGACCCCCATGCGCCCACCAACCACATCGGTCGCGACGAACCGGCCAAGGTAGTCAGCGAAACCGAGTGCAACGGCCGCGATTGCGCCGGTAGCGATCAGCAGCCAAGTCATCCAGCCGAGTAAGAACGCCGGGAGTTTCCCGAAGGCCTCGCGCACGTAGACATAGGCGCCGCCGGCCTCTGGCAGCATCGCGCCAAGCTCGGCGTAGGTGAGCGCGCCGGCGAGCGCCACAACACCACCCAGAGCCCATACGCCCAGCACCCACGTGCCCGACGGGAGCGCGCGCGCTGTTTCGGCGGGAGTGAAGAAAATTCCGCTGCCAATAATCCCGCCGACGACTAGGAGTGCCGCCGAGAAGAGCCCCAGTTCGCGCCGAAGGGCTCCGCTCACAGAATGATGAGGTCGCGCTGCGGCTCCACCGGCGTGATGAGCGCGGCGTGTTCGTCGATGTAGCCGTTGACTTCGCTCCGCACCCCGAACTCGCCCGGGAGGTACACCCCAGGTTCGATGGAGAAACCGACGCCAGGGATCAGGAGGCGTTCTTCGCGCGTCTCGAGATTATCGAGGTTCGGGCCTGAGCCGTGGAGTGCGCGCACGTCGATTGAGTGTCCGGTGCGATGCGTGAAATACTGACCGTAGCCGGCGGCGACGATGACAGTGCGTGCGGCGTCGTCGGCCTCGGCGCCGCGAATATCTTGCCCGGCTGCGATGCGGTTTTGGATGAGCGAGATAGCCGCATCGCGCGCGTCGCGCACTGCAGTCCACACCGTGAGCAGCTTGGGAGATGGCGCCCCGATGCTCGCCATCCATGTTTGATCAGCGTGAATGCCGTCGCGTTCCGTTGCCCACAGGTCGATCAGCAGCACATCGCCGTCGCGCAACAGGCGCGGGGCGTCGGCCGACGGTTCATAGTGCGGATTGGCCGCGTTTTCACTTGCTGAGACATTGGGGCCGTGATCGGTGAAGAGCCCCGCGGCGGCGAACTCGCCTTGGATCCACTGCATGAGTTCGTGTTCGGCAATCGGGGTGCCGGCGCGCACGTGCGCGCCCGCGCGGGCCATCGCGCCTTTGGCGATGCGCGCGCACTGTTCGGCGGCACGTTTATGTGAGGCGAGTTGCGCGTCGGTCCAGACCGCGAAGAAGCGCGAGACGAGATCGGCCGATGTGCGGACCGTGGCACCCGTGGCACGCACCATCTCGAGCACACCGGCGGGGACGCGATCCACCACGGGCACAGCGTCGCCCGGCGAGTACTCCATGAGGATGGTGCGACCGCCGACGAGCGATGCGACCTCGGCTTCCAGGGTGCGCCAAGAACTGTAAACACGGCGCTCCCAGTGCGCGGGCCAGTGAGCCCAAGTGCCGGGCTCGATCGCGTGCTCGATAGCGACCGGTGTGCCCTGCGCCGGGATCCAGCCAAACACACGGCGCGAGGCGAGCCCTTCGAGCTGGAGCAGTGACTTCGCAATCGGGTTTAGTCCGCGGAAGTCGTACAACAGCCACCCATCCACTCCAGCGGCGACGAGGGATTGCTGAACGGCAGCGAGCGTCTCGGGCGTGATCATGGTGCGACTCAGTGAAGGGTGAGGCTATCGAATACCAATCGGACGCCACTCGGCGCGCCACTCGCAGGTCGACTCTTTGCGACTCGCGCAGCGGACATGCTCCACGGCGCCAACCCCGCCCACGAGCAGTTGCATGAGTTCGCGCAACGCGGCCTCGTAGTAGGCGCATCCTCCCTGACGCGGCGCCGTATCGAGCGTGATCGGATCCCTGACTTCCAGCAGGATCGATGACCCCACCCGACGAATGCGTCCCGTGAAGTAGCGCAAACTTACGCGGCGCACGTGGCGCAGCGCGATGGGCCGCGCGAGGAGCGCGGGGCTTTTACGCATGAAGCCGCGCGACAGGGGGGAAATGCGACTATAGGCATGCCGCGCCAGAATACGTCCCGCTTCGCGAAAGACCGCTTCCGCGTCGGGGCGGCGGCCGATGAGCGTTGCGAGTGCGCGCGCCTCGTCTACCGAGGGGCGCTGGTTGCGGCGGACGGCTTCTTGATAGCGCTTGACCTGCGCGAGCACGGTATCGCTCAGCCCGAACCGCTTGTTGCGCAGTTCATGCACGAACTCCGTGTCAAAGTCCCCGCTCGGCAAATCCACGGCGCGTACGGCGTCGAGGAGGCTCAGGGGCAGGAATGGGTCGACGGAGGCGGACATTGGGCGATGGCAGAGGTCGAGTGTGGGCCACATGCAACGTACGCACTCGCGCGGAGTCCGAACAGTTCACGGCGCTTGCGTTCGCTCGTCCCGCAGTCATTCTTATTGCCCTAGTGATTGATTTTCAGGAGATGATTCTTCGAGTTCTCGCCGGAGCTGTGGCTGCCGGTGCCGTGACGGGCTTCGCGCGTGGTCGCGGGATGCTGTCCCCAGAAGGTCAGGGGATGGCCTTCACGATTGGCGTGCTCGCTGCAGCCGCAGGCTGGGCGTGGGCGCTCCTGCTGATTGCGTTCTTCGTCAGCTCCACCGGCTTGACGATCTGGCGCGCAGAGGACAAACGGCGCCGGACGATCAACACCATGCCCCAGGTGAGCGGACGGACAGCGCGGCAGGTCGCGGCGAATGGCGGCGTGTTCGCCCTGTTTTTGCTCCTGAATCTCCGGGGCGCGAGCCCTCGGTGGCAGCTGGCGGCGCTCGGCGCGCTTGCCGCCGCCAACGCGGACACGTGGGCGACCGAAATCGGTGTTCTGCTCGGCGGTACCCCCCGCTCGATCTTCACCTGGCAGCGGGTGGCGTTGGGGATGTCCGGCGGCATCACGGTGTTGGGCACACTCGCGGGCGTGGCCGGTGCGCTCTTTATTGCGGAGCTCGCCGCGTTGATGCTGCCGACCCTCGACCCGCGGACCCTTCTGATTGTGATGCTTGCAGGAACGGTCGGTATGCTCAGCGATTCGATTGCCGGTGCCACCGTGCAAGCGCGGCGCTACTGCGACCGATGCCGCGAGTGGACCGAGCGCCGCGTCCACCCGTGTGGCTATCGCACGACGCATCGCCATGGCTTCACGTGGATGACGAACGACACCGTGAACGCCATCGGTGCGGTCATCGGCGCATGTACCGCGATCACGCTGCACCGGTTGCTACGCGGTTGACCGCGTTCCCCTTCGGCGTCACGGCGAAATGACGTCGACGTTACGGGCGGACGTCGTGGTCGTAGGCGGCGGCCCCGCGGGGGCGGCAACAGCGTGGGCCTTGGCTCGGAATGGCGTGGATGTCCTCGTGCTCGACCGCGCCCACGTCCCGCGCCCGACGGCCTGCGCCGATTATGTCAGTCCTCAAGCGACACGACTTCTCTCAGCAATGGGAGCGCTCGAGGCGATCGAGGGCGCGGGTGCAGCACCCGTTACTGGCATGACAATCCGGAGTCCCTCAGGAGGGCGCTTCCACGGTCGCTTTGTAGCGCGTGCCGTGACGGCGGGCGTTCGGACGAACGGGTTGGCACTCCAGCGCGAGCGACTCGATCCCATCCTGCTCGACCGTGCGCGGGCTGCCGGCGCGCGGGTCCGTACGGGAGTAGACGTCGGCGACTTGGTGCGCGACGCCACGGGGCGGGTGATCGGGGTGCGCGTCCACGATACCGGCGGTGCGAAGGACGGGGAGGCGCGAGCACTGCGTACAGTTGAGGCGCGCATTGTCGTGGGCGCCGATGGTCGCGATTCGGTCGTCGCACAGCAACTCGGTATCTCGCCGCGCGCGCCGCACGGGGCGCACGCGCGGCGAATGGCGTTCGTCGCGCACCAGCACGGCGTGAAAGCGATGGGCGCATCGCGGGAGCTGTATTGCTTCGCGGACGGGTACTGTGAATTGATAAATGTTGGCGAGGGAATCACGAGCATCACCATTGTTGCTCCGGCCGCGCTCGTCCTCCGCGGATCGGCGGACCCCGAGGGGTTCGTCGCGCGATGGTTCGCCACGCATCCGCAGGTGGGGTCGCGCTGCGCTGTGTCTGGGGCGCGTTCGATTGAGCGGGTTGCTGCGGGTCCGTTCGCCGCGTGCGGGGCGCACGCCCGGCGCGCCTGGGCCCCGGGGGCGGCGCTCGTGGGTGATGCCGCGGATTCGCCCGCTCCCGTGATCGGCGCAGGCATCTACGCGGCGCTCCGCGGCGGCGAGATTCTCGGACCGTATCTCTTCGAGGCGCTGCGGGCGCAGTCGCCCACCCGAGCGGATCATGCGTTGGAGGCCTACGAGCGAAGCCGAGCACATGAGTTCGCCGCGCGGTGGCGGGTGGAGCGGCTCATCGGGGCGGCTTTGTCGGCCCCGGCACTAATGGACCGCTTGGCGCGTTCGCTCGAACAGCGCCACGATCTCGCAGATTTACTGGTCGGTGCATTCGATGGTTTCGTTCCCGCGCGCGCGTTGGTGCGCCCCGGGGTGCTCAGGCAACTGTTCGCACCGCCCATCGGCGGCGGGGGGTCGTATGACGATTGACATGCCACAGTTTCGAACGCTCTTAGGACAGCTTGCGACCGGCGTGACGATCGTCACGCTGAGGGATAGCGCCGGCGTAGACCACGGGATGACGGTCAGCGCGTTCACCTCGCTCAGCTTGTCCCCGCCGCTGGTCCTCGCGTGCATTGACCGCGACGCGACGCTCGCGCCAGCGCTGACCACGGCGACCCACCTTGGGGTGAGCGTACTCGCTACCACGCAGCAGGAACTGTCGCAGCGCTTCGCGGAAAGCCATGACGACCGATTTGCCGGCGTGGCGATTCGCCGAGGGAGTTCCGGCGTGGCACTCATCGAAGGTGCGCTGGCGCAGTTGGAAACGCGCATTGTCGCGCAACACCCAGGCGGCGATCACACGATTGTGGTCTGCGAGGTGATTGGGGGGAGCGTGGAGCCAGGTGATCCGTTGCTCTATCATCGTGCGGCCTATGCACGGCTCGCGATGTGACGCCGTTCTTCTCGTTTGCCCCCGCGCCGTGGCGGGGGGTCGAGTTGCTGGACGACCCGTCGACCGACCCTGCGCTCTCGCTCCGTGCTCTTGACGATGTAGCCGCAGCCAATCGGTGGTTCGGCGGCACACGCGCGGTGCTCGCCGAACTGCGTCCGCTCCTGCGCGAGGCGAAAGCGCGCGGCGAGCCGATCAAATCGCTCAAATCGCTCACTCTGCTCGATCTGGGGAGTGGGGCCGGCGACGTGCTCGTGGCCGCGCGACAGCTCGCGACGCGGATGGGCGTGCGGCTCGACACCATTGGCCTCGAACGGACCTTCCCGCTTGCCCACGCGGGGCGTGGGGCCTGCGGCCTGTCGCTCGCCGCCGACGCCCTCACGCTCCCGTTCGCCAACGGTGCGGTGGATATCGTGATGTGTTCGCAGGTGCTACACCACTTCGCTGAGGACGAGGCACGTCAGTTGCTCCGGGAGATGCACCGCGTGGCGCGGCGTGCCGTGATCATATCCGACCTTCGGCGCTCCTGGGGCGCGCTCGGTGGGGTCTGGCTTGGGTCGTTTCTGCTGGGCTTCCATCCGGTGAGCCGCCACGATGGCGTGGTCTCGGTGCGGCGCGGATTCCGTGCAGCCGAGCTCGCGTCGCTCGCCGAACGCGCCGTCGGGGTCCGACCGGTCGTACACGACCGTCTCGGATTCCGCGTGACCACCCGCTGGAGCACAGTCCCGTAGGGCGCACGACGGGTAGGGCGCACGACGGGTAGGGCGCACGACGGGTAGGGCGCACGACGGGTAGGGCGCACGACGGGTGGTGCGCACCACGAACACGTTCACTAAAATTGGACTATGACTGACTTCTCCGTCCTGCTGAACGAGAACCGCTCGTTTCCTCCGTCGCCGGCATTCGCCGCTGCGGCCCGCGTGAACTCCCCCGCGCTCCATGCGTCCGCCAGTGCCGACCCCGACGCGTTCTGGGCGGAGCAAGCGCGGCAGCTCGACTGGATCACGCCATTCACGCGCGTGCTCGACTGGAACCCGCCGCATGCCACCTGGTTCGCCGACGGCACGCTGAACATCGCCGCCAACTGCGTCGATCGGCATGCGCTGGGCGACAAGCGGAATCAGGCCGCGATCATCTGGGAAGGAGAGCCCGGCGACCGTCGCACGCTGACCTACTGGGACCTGTACCGCGACGTGCAGCAGTTCGCGAACGTCCTCAAGGCACTCGGCGTCCAGAAAGGAGACCGCGTCGGCATCTACCTGCCGCTTATTCCTGAAGCTGCCGTTGCGATGCTCGCCTGCGCGCGCATTGGTGCGATCCACTCGGTGGTGTTCGGCGGATTCTCGCCGGAATCGCTACGCGATCGCATGAACGACGCCGAGGCGAAGGTGCTGATCACCGCCGACGGGGGCTACCGGCGCGGGCAGATTGTGCCACTCAAGCGCAACGTCGACACAGCGCTCGAAGCAGCGTCGTGCGTTCAACATGTGATTGTGGTGCAACGCCGCAGCACCGGGCCTATCGGCGACGCAGCTGTCGACATGCAGGAAGGACGCGATCACTGGTATCACGAGCTCGCCCAACAGGTGAGTGCGTCATGCCCGGTAGAACCGATGAACGCCGAGGACGTGCTCTTCATTTTGTACACGTCCGGCACCACGGGGAAGCCGAAGGGGATCGTGCACACGACCGGCGGCTATCTCACCGGCGCCGCGGCCACCACCAAGCTCGTGTTCGACCTGAAACCGAACGACGTGTTCTGGTGCACCGCCGACGTGGGGTGGATCACGGGGCACACGTATCTCGTTTACGGACCGCTGGCCAACGGTGCCACATGCGTGATGTACGAAGGCGCACCCGACTGGCCTGCGCGCGATCGCTTTTGGAGCATTGTTGAGCGCCACGGCGTGACGATTCTCTACACCGCTCCGACGGCGATTCGGGCCTTCATGAAATGGGGTGACGAACATCCAGCGGCGCATGACCTGTCGACGCTCCGCCTGCTCGGCTCGGTCGGCGAACCTATCAACCCCGAAGCATGGATGTGGTATCGTGAGAAGATCGGCGGCAATCGCTGTCCGATTGTCGATACCTGGTGGCAGACGGAGACGGGGTCCATTGCGATTTCGCCGCTCCCTGGCGTCACGGCGACCAAGCCAGGAAGCGCCACCACACCGTTCCCTGGCTACTCCGCGGCCCTGCTCGATTCCACGGCGGTAGCCATTGACTTCGGTGGAGGACTGCTCGCGCTCACCCGTCCGTGGCCGTCGATGCTCCGCACGATTTGGAACGACGACCCGCGGTACGTGCAGACGTATTTCTCCAAGTGGGACGGACGTCCGGACCTCTACTTCCCCGGTGATGGCGCCAAGCGCGACGCCGACGGGTTCTATTGGATCCTCGGCCGCGTCGACGACGTGCTCAATGTCGCCGGCCATCGGATTGGGACCATGGAAGTCGAGAGTGCGCTCGTTGAACATCCTGCGGTGGCCGAAGCAGCGGTCGTCGGAAAAACGCATGAGCTCAAGGGGCAGGCGATTGCTGCCTTTGTCACCCTGCGCGATGGCTTCCAGACGTCGCCCGCGCTCCGAGATGAGCTCCGCGAGTTCGTGGCACGAAAAATCGGCGCGCTTGCACGCCCCGACGACATTATGTTCAGCGCCGACCTTCCGAAGACGCGCTCCGGCAAGATCATGCGGCGACTCCTTCGCGACATCGCCGAAGGGCGCGCACTCGGCGACACCACCACGCTCGCCGATCCCTCGGTTGTGGCCTCGCTCAAAGCACAGTACGAAGACCACGAGGGATGAGTCGGTCGACTCACCCCTCGCGCTGTGCTCGCAACTCGCCCTGTGCTCGCAACTCTCGCCACTCTCGCACGCTCAGCACGAACAGCACGACCACCAGCAGCGCGCTCACCACGCAATACCGGCAAATCGCGTGGATGCGCGCAATTTCAAGCCACGTGAGCCAGCCGCTGAACAGCACGCCCCATCCGCTCATGAGGGTCATTGCCACACCCAGGAGCCGCTGGGTCGCGACCCACTCAAACTCCGCGCAAATCGCCGCCGCACACATCGCGAGGTAGAACAGCGCCCCCCACGCGGCAACAGGCATGCCGAGGAAATCGCCCCACTTGCTCAGCTGTACGGTTTCACACCCGCCGGTCCCGCAGGCAAGCGTGCCGATATACCCAAGCTTGTACAGCGTGAGGTAGCTGGCAAGAAAGAAGCCGACGAGCGACAGCGCGGCGATCGCCTGCCGCTTGTTCACTTCGCGGCGCCCTTCGTGGTCGGAGCGGTCGCCGGAGCGGTCGCCGGTGCCTTGGCAGAAGGCTGCGCCGCACCCTTAGCAGTCGCGGCAGTGGCGGCCGAGTCTACGTACGCCTTGAAGGTGTCGTAGGCGATAGCACCTGGCACCATTTTGTCGCCAATGATGAAGGTCGGGGTGCTCTGGATGTTGCGACGCAGCGCTTCGGCGCGGTTCCCCTTGATCCGGCCCAAGTGCTTGGCCTCGTCGACGCAGGATTGCCAGGTGGACACGTCGAGCCCGATTTCCTTGGCGTAGCCCTTCATCACCTTGACGGGGTCCTTGGTGGCCTGCGTGTTCCAGTCGTTCTGTCCCTCGAACAGGCGATCGTGCATCTCCCAGAACTTGCCCTGATCGTTGGCGCACGCGGCGGAGTTCGACGCGGCCCAGGTGTTGCGGTGCATGTCGAGCGGGAAATCGTAGTACGTGAAGGCGACTTGACCGGTGGCGATCAATCGTGCCCGGATGTCCGGCTCGGTGACTGTCGCGAACTGGCCACACGATGGGCATTCAAAGTCGCCGAATTCGATAATCTGCACAGGCGCATCGGCCTTACCGAAGAGGTACCCCTGGGCGGCACCGGCCGGCACGTTCGGGTCGACGGTGACAGCCTTGGAGCCCTTGCCGTTGGCCAGGTATGCAATCGCGGCAATGCCAATGACAGCGATAACAACGAGAATGCCGACAAAGTTGCCCGACGTGTTCGGCTTGACGGTCTGCTTGGCCACGGTGGTTCCTCAATGGGTACGGGACGTGGGGGGAAAATAGCGTCTTGGCGTATCGCTGAACAGTCGGCGTCCCTCCCGCCTGGGCGAGACCCGAGCCAACGGGAATCCAAGATTCTGCGTAATTCGAGCGGTAGACGTGGTACTGTTTCGCAACTGCCCCGGGGGACGGCGCGACCGCGACATCGGCGAAACGCGACCCCCATAGGAATGAAGGCCCGGACCGCTTAGATTATTGATGCTCCACTCAACCTTACACGCTATTCAATGAATCATAAGAAGCCCAGCAAGGCGCCCCGTCGGGTTTCGACGGAGCCCACTCCGTTCGAGCAGGCGCGGGACGAGCTGTTCCAGCACATCATGCGATGCGACGTTGTCGGATCCGTGCTGGACGAGCAGAAGATGTGGTTCGACGAGACGATGGCCTACATGGCGGAGCGCTATCACGAACTTGCCGCCGGCGAGCTGTCCGACCTCCGGACCCTTGGCGAGCGCTTCTCGCAGCCCGCCAAGTCGCAGCAGCAGGCTATCGCCTAAGTTCTGGCGGTTCGTAGCACTGACGGGAGAACGGGAGGCCTCCACACGGACGCCTCCCGTTTATGCATCGTGGGTCGGCAGTGCCGTTACCCCCTACCGCCCGTTGACCCGCGCGCGGCGGAGGACGACACTCAGTCGCAGTCCGTCTCCGATTGACCCCTCCACCGCGCTGCGCCAGCGCCCGGTCGTCGGCCCTTCACGACCGACCACCAGCATCACGAACGGCTGCCACTCGGCGCCGTCGTGCACGGCCGTCAGTCCACCGCCCGCGTACCAGCCCACGCGTTGCTCGGCGAAGGGGTCGAAGAGGAATCGCGCGGTAAAATCGGCACGGGCGCTGGACGTCGTCGTCCCGTCACGTTGCCGTACGCCCACTGCTCCGTCGACGCCGACTCGGACGTAGTAGCCGGCCGGGACGTTCACTCCCGCGCCCAGCAGGAACCCGGTGCCACCATTGCTGCCACGATCGCTGTGTCCGACATCCGCGCGCGCCTGCCACTGCCTTGTGGGATTGAAGGTGAAGTCCTGCGCCTCCCCCCAGGCAGGGCACAGCGCGAGGGAGACCAGCGCGCTGGAGACCAGCGCGCAGGCCACGGCGACGAAACGCACCGGAAGGCTCAGTGGCGCGCCCGCGCCTGGTAGAGCGCGGCCGTGTAATCGACAATCGCATACAGTGACACGACCCCCACGCAGATCAGGAGTGGCGTCATGAGCCGCGGCGCCACGTAAATCGCGGCGAGCGTTGCGACCTGGAACACCGTCACCAGCTTCCCCGCAGCACGGGATTGGAACGGCACGGCGCGGAGCCATGGAATCGCCTTGGCGGTCAGGAAGCCAACCGCTGTCATGAAATCGCGCGAAATGAAGACCGCGTACTGCCATGGCTGCAGCGTCTGGTCAAAGAGTAAGCAGCAGACGACAGCGAACACGAAAAATCGATCCGCGATGGCATCGATGAGTGCCCCCCACTTCGTGACGGTGCCGCGCGTGCGTGCGATGTACCCATCGAGGAAATCCGTCGTTGCCGCCCCTGCGATCAGGAGGAGCCGCTGCTCGCGCCCCTCGAGCAGCACAAACAGCCCAGCCATCCCGAGTCGCGAAAGCGAAATCAGGTTCGGTAGGTTCGCCAATGGCTCGCGCGGTCGCATGTGGAATGGTAGCAGATGTACGCGGGCGCTTGCCAGCACCCGAGGACGTCCCTAGCTTCGCGGGAAGTGCGTTCACCCTTCGCCATCCTGCACGCCATGCCTGATTTCATCGAACTCCTGCGTCCAATCGCGATTTTCCAAAATCTCGACGACGGCGAACTGGCGCAGTTTGCCGAGATCTGCAGAATACAGGAGTACCAGAGCGGGGAGGTGATTTTTCGTGAAGGTGAAGCGGGGAATCGGCTCTACTTGATTGTCGCCGGCGAAGTGCGGATCAGCCGCGACATCCCCGGGAGCGGGGAGGAAGCGCTCGCGGTACTCAAGGCGGGCACACTGTTCGGGGAGATGGCCGTGTTCGACCACAGCGAGCGGAGCACGGACGCATTCTCACATGGTGGGACTCAGGTGCTCACAATCTCGCGTACGGAATTCGACATGGTGCTCGATTTCGATCGCGACATTGCGCACAAGGTGCTGCGCGCGGTGGTGCAACTCCTGTCGTCCCGGCTGCGCTCGACGAACGATTCGCTCCGTTCGTTCCTCGCGATGAGCATTTTCTAGGCGTGGTCGCTCGCCCATGATCGAAGCGCACGGACCGCCACCGCTCACACACCGGACCGCCGATTTTCGGGGTGCGCCTGCGGCGTTCCTGCGGGACGGCAGCGCGGTTGCTGGACTCTTGCTCTCCGCCGCGGGTGCAGCGGGACTCGCGACCTTCGAGCCGCCGCTGATCCGGACATTGCCGCGCGAAGGGATTGCGGTTGTAGTGCTCCTCGACCTCGGGCACATGAGCGTACACACGATCCCGGCCCGCGAGCTCCTCGTGCTCGATCTCCTTGTTCCGGCGGGGCGCGATCCACAAAAGGCGGTGGACGTGTTTGTCCGAAAGCTGGGCGTAACGGAATCACGCACGGCACGTCTCGACCGCGGCTGAGCCGCGCTAAGCCGCGCTAAGCCGCGCTAAGCCGCGCTAAGCCGCGCTAAGCCGCGCTAAGCCGCGCTAAGCCGCGCTACAGCGTCCGCTCAGACGTGACGTCCAGCCCCGCGAATGACAGCGGTCACGCGGCGCAAAGGGTCAAAATACCGACGCGCGCAGGCCAGCAGATCTGACGCCGTTGCCGAGCGAATGCGGTCGTCGTACGCCGCAATCTCTTCGAGCGACCGACCAAAGAGCCAGGCATCGGCGAGATCACCGGCCACCGCGGCAGCGCTCTCACGGCGGATGGCCCAACTCCCGCGCAGATACGTCTTCGCTTGATCGAGCTCCTTGGCCGTGACTGGCGACTCGCACAGCTTCGCGAACTCTGCAAGCAAGCCGCGTTCAGCCTGCTCCAGCTTCTCCGGCGACATCGCGATATACGCCGCGAACGCGCCACCAGTTCGGCGGACAATCGGAGCCGCCATCACTGAGTACGCGAGGGACTGCCGATCGCGAAGCTCGTCGAAGAATCGTCCGCCCAGTCCGCTCGCCACCGACGCGATTAACGACGCCGCGGTCCGCGCGTCCTCGTCGCGAGCGGGACCCTCAAACAGAATCGCGAGTGCGCTTTGTGCCTTGTCGCGCGATTCCTCTTGCCGTGGCACCGCGTCGGGCCAGACGGGGCGCGTACCCTGGGGGTCAGCCCCGATCCGCATGCGACCAAAGGCTCGCCCCGCAAGCGCGGCCGCATCGTCGGGGTCCACATCTGCTACGACAACCACAGCTCCCGACGATTCCAGCACATTCGCCCGATGAAAGCCCATCAGATCGTCGGGGGTTATGCGCGCGAGCGTCTCGTCCGTGCCGATCACCGACCGTCCGTACGGATGACCGGCCCAGGCCGCTTCCTGCGCAAGGCGCATGGGCCAGCGGTACATGTCGTCGCGCATCGACGCGAGCGACGCCAACACGACCGACCGCTCCGCCTCGAACGCCTCTACCAAGAACGACGGGCGCTGCACCACATCCCCGAGCAGTTCCGCAGCCTCGGCCATCTGGCGCACGGGCACCGACAGGGTGAACTGCAGCGCATCATGCGATGCCGACGACGAGAGGACGCCCCCCAGAAACTCGGCGTCTTCAGCCAATCGCTGACTCCCGCGTCGTTCCGTGCCCTTGATCGCGGTACGCGCCACCATCGAGGCAAGTCCCGCCTGCGACGGGGCATCGCTGCTCGAACCGCCGCGTGCAAACCACCCCAGATATCCGATAGCGCCACTGCGACGCTGCACGAGCACCGGAATCCCCTCCGCCGTGCGATACACGCGAACCGCACCCTCGACGCGATCGAGCGTCACAGACCGTGACGGCGACACCGGCGTCGGCGCCCCGGGACGTGTTGCCGAAGCAAGCGGCGGTGGCCGCTCGGCGTCGAGTTGCGCACGCATCGTGGCCGCGTCACGCGCGAATACGGGAGCATGGGCCGGCCGATACGCGACGAGACCACCCTGTTCAGGGGCGAGGTAGCGCTGTGCGACTGCAGCAATCGTCGCAGCGTCCGTCGAGAGCAACGCGTCCAGATAGTCCCCCGCACGCGCCCAGCCGCCGAGCAACTCCCATGACGCCAGGTGATTCGCCTGTCCTTCCATCGTCTCGAAGCGCCGCAGCCAGCGCGCTTCGAGCACGCGACGCGCCCGGTCCACTTCAGCGGTGGTCACTGCCCCTTCACGCACGCAGCGGATCTGATCCCACGCGGCGCATGCAGCCGACACGGCGAGCTCAGGACGCGCCGAGATGTGCAGCGTGAACACCCCCAGTTCGGTCGGGGTGTAGTTCGCGCTGTTGACCGAGGAGGCGAGCCGCCGCTCGCGCACGCCGCGGTAGAGTCGTGACGCGCGACCACCCGAGAGCACGGCGCTGGCGAGATCGAGCGCTGGGGTGTCCGGATGCAACAGGGCCGGTGTACGCCAGCCGAATACCATCTCCGCCTGCTTGATGTCGCCAGACAGCTCACGGTAGCGAAACGCGGGCGTAGCCTCCGCGTGCTCGGCGGGGCCCGGGGTCCGCACCACCGGCGCATCGGCTAGGCTCCCGTAGTGCTGTGTGACGAGCGCGAGCGCTGCCCCGGGGTCGATATCGCCGACGATGGAGAGTACCGTGTTCGACGGGCGATAGAAGTTGCGATAAAAGCGCTCGACGTGCTCCTGTTCGATTCTGCGCAGTCCAGCTTCGCGTCCGATGCGCCAGCGACGCATCCGATGCCGATCGTGCAACACCTCGAACAGCGTCTCCGTGGCCAGTGCTGTCGGATTATCCTGCTTGCGCTTGGCTTCCTCGATGATCACCTCCAGCTCGCGCGCGAGCTCGCCGGCGTCGATCAGCGAGTTGGCATACGCATCGGCCTGTACCGCGAGGCCCGCCGCGAACCCGGTCGACGGGAGCACCGCGTAGTAGTGCGTGTGATCGTAGATCGTGCCGGCATTGAGATAGCCGCCATTCGCCTTCGTGACCCGCGCGATTTCGCCGACGCCGAGCGATGGCGTCCCCTTGAAGTACATATGCTCAAGGACGTGAGAAATTCCGACGATGTCGTCGGTCTCATCGAAGTAGCCCGCCTTCACGTAGGTGACGATTGCCACCACGGGCGCTGAGCGGTCCTGACGGACCAGCACCCGCAGTCCGTTTGGGAGCACGTGACGGCGGACGCTCTCGGGAGGAATCGCAGTATCGAGCAGCGCCATGGACCCTGGAATCAGGTGATCGGTGATTAGGTGATCAGGGACCGACGGCGCAGGATCAGCGTCCCGAGCGCGAGGCATGCGAGGCCGTACCCGACCACATGCAGCACCGATCCGCTTCCGATGGATTGCCCGGCGTACAACGCCGAGCGAGCCGTATCGAGTCGGTCCACGGGCGGAAGCGCTTTCACAATCGGAAGGAGCCACGAGGGGAGTGGACTCTCCGGCTGCATCGACGCCATGCTGCGCAGGATATTGGAGACCACCCATCCGAGGATCAGCAGCGCGCCATCGAACCGCGTTACCGACGAGCACAGATAGCCGATCCCACCAACAAGGATCCAGGTGAGCGCAGCCGCTTCCATCGCGCCCACAACCGGAATCGTCGTGGTGAACAGCTGTAACAGCACCGCCAAGGCCCCGCCTAGGAGCACAAGCGCTGCGCCGTACACCGCCCACTGCTGCAAGTAATAGAACGGCACCACCACCGGCTTCGAGAACACGAAGCGCACATGTCCGTGCTGTCGATCGGCACTGCTGATCGCGTTCACCCCAAGAAAGGCGGCGAGCGGAAAGAACAGGTCCGACGCCTGCTTCAGCACTGCGCGAGCACTTGCGGCGCCCATCTCGGTCGACCAGTCGAGAGGCACGAGGCCACGCGAGGACATGTAGACGGTCATCCCGCCGATGAAGAGTGCGAGGACCGCAGGCACCGAGGCTTTTTGCAACAAAAAGTCGCCGGCCTGATAGCGTGCGTAGCGTAGCATGCCTGAGCGAATCATGTCCCACCTCCAATGGCGGAACGGAAGGCTGTCTCGAGAGCACTTTCCCGTGGGAATACCGCAGCAATCAGTGCGCCACCTGCGATCGCCGTGGCGAGCCCTGCGTTGAGTGTTGGCAGATCCACCGCGCCGACGTCGATATCCCCACTCGTGGCGAGGGTCGCACCGGGGAACGCCGCCAGCACCGCGTTGTCGCCTGTCACCGCGCGGATACGATAGGCGACCGCCGACGTCGCGGCGCCCGTCGTCCCACCGACAGTGACGACACGCTGGACCTGCCCACGGTCCACGATGGCGACGCGGTCGCAGATCCGTTCGAGTTCATCGAGATTGTGCGAGGCCACGACTATCACGCGATCCGGACGACGCATCGCCGCGACAATCTCGCGGAAGCGAGCCGTCCACACGGGATCAAGTCCGTGCGTGGGCTCATCGAACACGACGAGCCGCATATCGTCACGCAGGAGCGCCTGGGCGATGCCCACGCGCTGCAAGTTCCCTTTGGACAGTGCCTTGAGGCGCTTCCGCCGATGCTCACCAATCGCGAGCGTCTCAATCACGCGGTCGACGGCGGCCGGAAGCGCAGCCGCTGGAACATCCGCGAGCGTGGCGAGACGATGCAACGCGTTCTCGACCGTCCAATGCATCGGGAGCGTCATGAGCTCGGGGACATACGCCACACCGTGCGCTTCGACGAACGCTCGAGGCTCTATCCCCTCCACGCGTAGCGTGCCCGAGGTTGGACGCAGAAACCCGAGCACCATCGCAAGCAGGGTGGTCTTTCCCGCCCCGTTTGGTCCGGCTATGCCGAGGACCTCCCCTGGGGCAATGTCCAGCGAGATATCGTCCACCGCACGCACCGTGCGGCCCAGGAGCGCGCGGTACTCGCACGTGACACTTCGGAAGGCGATCATGCGTGTGCTCCTCAACCTCGATGATGAATGTGTCCCACAATCAGCGCACGATCAGCGCACGATCAGCGCACGATCAGCGCACGATCAGCGCACGATCAGCGCACGATCCGCAGCATGCCCGCGTCCGCACTGCCCCGAATGAACGCCTCGGCGTCCGAAGCCGAAATCAGCATGCCGGTCAGCGAGAACCCGCGCCGGGCCTCCGCCTGCATGAACTCCTCGACGCTCCGTCCCGGCTGCGCAGCCCCTTCGCGCATCTGCTCCACAATCTGCGCCCAGCTCCCTTCGTAGCGTCGGCCGTCGCGTCCGATCACGTCGTGCGCAACCTCGCCCCCCTGCTCCACGGCGAGCTCGGCGAGCAAGGTGCCAAAGAGTTCCAGCTGATGGCGCGCTTCGTCCTCAGCCCGTGTATTGGCGGCCGCCTCGATCTCTCCGAGCATCACATCGATATCGTCGGGCGCCTCGTTCAGCTCGACGAGTCGGTCGTCCCACGGGACGAGCAAGGAATCATCGTCGGCGAGACGCTGCGAGCTCTTCTTGAGTTCCATCAGGCGCCAGATGCCGAGCTCATCCCAATGGTCCTCCGGTAGCGTCTTCTCAAACTGATACAGCGCGGCCTCATAGTCGCCACGATCGTACAGCACATTGGCGAGATAGATGCGCGCCTCAACATACTCCGGCTCAAGCGAGAGCGCACGCCGGAGCGTAGCGATCGCCGTCGCATCATGCCCCGATCGATGCTCGATATATCCACGCATCG
>JAPLKT010000070.1:0-19722 GCA_026387895.1 Gemmatimonadota bacterium
CGGCGCGCCGGGCGCGGTGGCGACGTTGCAGTTGCGTGGGATGACGGCCGACTTGGTGCGCGGTGGTGCCGTGACTTTCGTGGCGCTCGCGCTGTGGGTTCCCCTGTCGCGGACACTGCTCGCGCTGTGGTCGCTCGCTCCGGCGCCATCGCGCGCGGTCGTGGTGGCACTCGCTGGTGCGACCGCGCTCGGAGCGGTTTGGAAGATTGTCCATGCGACCACTGGGGCAGGCTGGTACTTGCTCGGCGGTTTCCTGATTGGCCTGAGTGTGGTGGGGCTCACATGAGCGCGCCGCACAAACTTCCCTTTGGCGTACAGCTTGCGACACTGCTGCGATTGTTCGCAGTACAGGGCGCGTGGAACTACGAGACGCTGATGGGAAATGGTATCGCGTTCGCCATGGAGCCGGGATTGCGCCTGCTGCCTGGCGGACGTGACGGCGCGCCGTTTCGGGCGGCGATGGCGCGACACGCAGGGTATTTCAACGCGCATCCGTATCTGGCAGGATTGGCGGTGGGCGCGCTCGTGCGCGCGGAACTTGACGGCGAAGATGGAACCCGTATTGAACGCTTTCGGACGGCCTGCTGCGGCCCGCTGGGGAGCGTGGGTGATCGCCTCGTGTGGGCTGGCTGGCTGCCGGCGTGCTCGTTGGTTGCCCTTGGGGTGTTCAGTCTCGGGGCGTCTCCGCTAGCGGTGGTTCTGAGCTTTGTCGTGCTGTACAACATCGGGCATCTCGGACTGCGCGTGTGGGGACTCCATGCGGGATACCGCGATGGGCTCAACGTTGCGAATGCGCTTGGGAACTCCCTGTTGCGGCAGGGGCCAGCGGCCGTGGCGCGCGTGGCGGCGCTGACCGCTGGTGTGGTCTGGCCGCTTGCCGTTCGTGGCGTGGTTGGACCGGCGCGGAGCTGGTTGGTCTTTGTGCTTGCGGCGGCCGCGGCCGGCGCGTTTGTAGTGACGCGCCTGCAGGGTCGTCTGGAAGGCTGGCGTGTCGCGATCGCGGGTCTCGCAGGACTCATTCTCTACTCGGTGGTGCGCTGATGGTCGAGCGTCTGGTCACAGTCCGAAACAGTCACGGCATCCACGCGCGACCCGCAGCGCAGATCGTGAAGACCACCGCGAGATTCACGGCGCATATCACGATCACGCGCGATGACCTCGAGGTCAACGCCAAGAGCATCATGGGGGTGATGATGCTCGCGGCCGAGTGTGGTGCTGAGATTATACTCCGCGCTGATGGTGTCGATGAAGTCGACGCGTTGGACGCACTCGCCGCGGTGATCGCCGCGGGTTTCGGGGAGAGCTAAGATGGTCGCCCGCTCAAGTCTCCCACTCAGCGGCATCCCCGCGTCGCCGGGAATCGTCGTCGGTCCTGCGCATCTCCTTCGATGGGAAGTGCCAGAGGTTCCGACGCGAGTCATTCCAGCCGAGGCGATCCCCGCCGAACTCGACCGGCTCGCCGCCGCACTCGACAAGGCCATCGAGCGTTTGCAATATGTGCGCGAGCGCGCGGAGCGCACCGCTGGTGCGGCCGAGTCTGCCATCTTTGACGTGCAGATCAGCGTCATTCAAGACGAGGAACTGTGCGGACGCGTTCGCCTCGTCATCGGCCAAGGATTCACCGCCGAACGTGCGTTCGATACCGTGATGGTTGAGTGGCGCGAGCACTTTGCGCGGTCTACGAATGCCATGATGCGCGAGCGTGTCGGCGACCTCACCGACGTGCACATCCGCGTACTCTCCGTGCTTTTAGGTCTTCCCGATTACGACCCTGTCGATCTGCCCAAAGGGGCGAATGCAATTCTCATTACGCATGATCTGACGCCGAGTCTGATCCTCCAGCTCGACCGCGAGTGCATCGCGGCGATTGCGACGGACGCAGGCACGCGCACTTCGCACGTCGCGATTCTCGCGCGCTCGCTCGGACTCCCGGCGGTCGTCGGCCTGCTGGATGCCACCACGCGCGTCGAAACGGGTGATCGCGTCATTCTCGATGGCACTGCGGGCACACTGCTGGTGCGCCCCACCACCGCCGAGCTGTCGCAAGCGGATGCTCGTTCGCGCGCCGAAGATATCCAACGCGCGCAGCTCGCGAAGGTCGCTGGTGCAGAGGCGATTACGGCCGATGGCGTGCGGCTCACCTTGCGCGCGAATGTGGACCTTCCCGACGAAGTGGGGACGGCCGCGACGAGCGGTGCCGATGGCGTCGGATTGATGCGCACCGAGTTCCTTGTGGTCGGTCGAGCCGCGATGCCTACCGAGGACGAACAGTACGAGTCGTACTCGAACGTCATCCGAGCATTCGACGGGCGCCCTGTGGTCATCCGCACCTTTGACGTCGGCGGCGACAAGCTTCCGGTCGGCGGGTACCCACACGAGCCGAATCCATTTCTTGGCTGGCGTGCTATCCGGATGTGCCTCGACGAACCGGAGCTCTTCAAGACGCAGTTGCGAGCGCTGTTGCGGGCTGCAGTGCACGGTGATGTGCGCATCATGCTGCCACTTGTCGTCTCGGTCGACGAAGTGCGTCAGGCGCGCTTCCTGCTCGAGGAGTCCGCGCGTGAACTGGCAGCCCGCGGGGTCGCGCATCGCGCTAACGTCCCACTCGGCGTGATGATCGAGACCCCCGCAGCCGTCCTGACCGCCGACGCACTGGCGGCCGAAGTGGCGTTCTTCAGTATCGGGACCAACGACTTGGTACAGTACACGTTGGCGGTTGACCGCGGGAACGCGAGCCTCGCGTCGCGGTTTACGCCATTACATCCTGCCGTGCTCCGGTTGATTCGGCGCACAGTCGAAGTCGGGATGGCGCACAGCCTTGAGGTGAGCGTCTGTGGCGAGATGGCCTCCGAGCCCATCATGGCGTTCGCGCTCATTGGGCTAGGGGTCCGGTCACTGAGTGTGGCTCCGACCTCGGTGCCAGCGGTGAAGCAGATTATCCGAGGTATTCATACCTCGGTGGCGGCCGAGGCGGTGCGTCGGGCCTGCGATGCCGGAACCGCCCCTGCGGCCGAGGCGCTGCTACGGGCATCGTTGGCGCAGGAGCTTGCCGAACACCCGTGAGTCGCGTGAGGCACTCGCTCCAGGGCACCCGATAGTGTAATTTGAAAGTTCTTGTTCTACCCACCCATACTCAATTACTCGCGCCATGCTTCATCGCCATCTGTTTACCTCAGAGTCCGTTACCGAAGGACACCCGGATAAAGTCGCCGACCAGATCTCGGACGCGGTCCTTGACGCCATGCTGGCGCAGGATCCGGCCTCGCGTGTGGCATGCGAGACGATGGTGACCACCGGACTCGCGACTATTTTCGGCGAGATCACGACGCATTCGTATGTGCATCTCCCCACGCTGGTCCGCGACACCATCCGTAAGATTGGCTACGTCGGCGGGCAGATGGGCTTCGACGCCGAGTCGTGCGCGGTGATGTCGACCATCGACCAGCAGTCGGCGCACATCGCGATGGGTGTGGACACGGGTGGAGCAGGCGACCAGGGCATGATGTTTGGCTACGCGTGCGACGAGACCGACGAGCTGATGCCGCTCCCGATCCTGCTCGCGCACAAGCTTGCCTTCGCGCTCTCGGAGCGCCGCAAGGACAAGTCGCTCAAGTGGCTGCGTCCCGACGGCAAGTCGCAGGTCTCGGTGGTGTACGAGAACGGGCGTCCGGTGTCGGTGGACACGGTCGTGATTTCGACCCAGCACAGCGACGATGTAAGCAACAAGGTGATCCGCGAGTCCGTGCGTCGCGACATTATCGACGCCGTGATCCCGGCCGAGTTGCAGACCAAGTCGATGAAGGTGCATATCAACCCGACGGGGCGCTTTGTGATTGGCGGCCCACACGGCGATGCCGGCCTTACGGGCCGCAAGATCATCGTTGACACGTACGGCGGCATGGGGCGTCACGGCGGTGGTGCCTTTAGCGGCAAGGATCCCTCGAAGGTCGATCGTTCGGCATGCTACGCGGCCCGCTGGGTCGCGAAGAACATTGTGGCCGCCAAGCTCGCCACGAGGTGCGAAGTGCAGGTCGCCTACGCCATCGGTGTTGCCAAGCCAGTGTCCGTGATGGTGGACACCTTCGGCACTGCAACGGCGCCGGAAGCAAAGATCATGCAGGCCGTCAACCAGGTCTTTGATCTGACCCCCAAGGGAATCATCGAAGCACTGGATCTGCGCAAGCCGATTTACAGCGACACGGCTGCCTACGGTCACTTCGGGCGCACGAGCGAGAAGACGGTCCGCTTGGGCAAGAAGGTCACGACCTTCACGTGGGAGCGCACTGACAAGGTCGCGGCCCTCAAGAAGGCTGTGCGCGGCTAGTTGACCGCGCCCGGTCGAGAGACGCGCATGATACCGGTACGGGTCTCTCGACTGGCCATGGATGGCACGGCGGGCACCAATCTCGTCGTGCTCCAGGAGCTGAATGGCACTCGCATGCTCCCCATCTGGATTGGGCGTGCGGAGGCGGAAGCGATTGCCCGGCACCTCGAGGGAGTGCCCAACGAGCGTCCGCTAACGCATGATCTCGCGCGCGCCCTCGTGGCGTCGCTGGGCGGCCTGATCAAGCGCGTGATGGTGACGCACGTCAGTGAGAACACGTTTTTCGCGCAACTCGTCGTCGAGCATAATGGCACCGATTTTCTCATCGACGCACGCCCCTCTGACGCGATCGCGCTCGCGCTGCGCGCCGACGCTCCGATGTTCGCTGCGGAGGCCTTGCTGGCGCACTATCCCTCGCTTGACGATGACGAGAACGCCGAAGACGGCGCGCAATCTGGCGAAGAGCCTGATATGCCAGAGATTCCCGGGTTCACGAGCGCCGAACAGGACGAGCTGTCGAGCGGGGATGACGTCGAACACGACGATGGCGGCTATCAGTCGCCATCGGCAACGGGGAAGCCCGCGTCGTCGGACTTGCAGCGGTATCTCGAACAATTACGTCCGGAGGACTTTGGAAAGTTCCGTCCGTAGTTTTGTGCTAGTCGCGGCCGCAGCAGTACAGCTGCTGCGAGCGCCAGATGTGCTGGCGCAAGCAACGCCGATCGCAGCGCGTGAGGTCGCGGGAAAGATTTTGCACAACGTCGGGCGTTCGCCGGTCCCACTTGGTGGCGCCTGGGCTACGCTGCATCGCGTGGGCAAGACTCGTTCTGGTCCGCTCGATTCGGTGCGCACCGATGCAGGCGGTCGATACACCATACGGTATCGCCCCGATAGCGACTCGACCGCACTCTACTTCGTGTCGACGAACTACTCAGGCATCGCCTATTTCACGTCGCCGCTTCACGGCGCCCGGGTGAGCGGTGACGACGCAACGCTGACGGTGTTCGACACATCGAGTGGTCCGGTGGGGATTACCGTTCGAGGGCGCCACGTTGTCGTCACCACGCCAGACAGCGCGACTCCAAAAATGCGTGCAGTGATTGAGGTTTATGAACTCAGCAATGACTCCTCCGTCACGCGCGTGGCGGGTGCGACCAAGCGCGCGGTGTTTGAAACGCGGCTCCCCGAGGGAGCAACGGCCCCGAGCGGTGGACAGGGAGATATTTCCCCCGAAGCCATCACGTTCCAGGGGAACGTGGTTCGTGTAATGGCGCCAATCGGCCCTGGACTAAAACAATTCTCCATCAGCTATTCGCTCCCCTCGTCGGTCAAGCAGTTCACGCTGCCCGTGCCGGTCAAGGTTTCGGTGCTCGAGGTGTTGCTCGAGGTGTTACTCGAGGGGCAGGGCGGTGGTGTGACGGGCGGAGGGGTGAAGGCACAGCCGGCCGCCACGATCGGCGGACGCAGCTTTGCGCGATTCCTTGGCGACGAAGTTCCAGCCAATGCTCGCGTTGTGGTCGGCGTTCCCGGCGGCGGCTCCGGAAGCCTCAACCTGCGGTTGGCGCTCGTCGTCACGGTGATCGGCGCCGCCGTGCTCCTCGGACTCGCCGGTGGGTTTCTGCGCCGCGGCGCTGGTTCAGCGGCGCGCGACAAGCGCCTGTCCGACGATCCGGATACACTCGCCCAGCAGATTGCTGCGCTCGATATCGCGCATGGGGAGCTCGCGGAACCGACTGCCGATCAAAAGGCGGCGCACTACCAGATGCGTGCACAGCTCAAGGGCCGTCTCAGTGCGGCGCTTGCGCGGCGCGACGGTTTGCACTAGCTTCGCATCACAACTGAAAGCGAACGCGGGACACGGAATTCGGTGCAAGACCGAAGCGGCCCCGCCACTGTAACGGGTAGCAACACGCCATACTCACGATGCCACTGACCGAGCGGTCGGGAAGGCGAGTGTGGTTGCCCGGAGCCAGGAGACGACCCACGTTCGCGCCACGATCACAGGACCTCGGGGGAGGACTGGTGGCGTTCGCTGGATGCGCGCATCGGCCGTAGGTGGCCTCATCCATCGTGCGTTACGGGTTTCTTCCCATCTGGAAGGAGCCCGTTTTGAGTCTTCGGCACGCCGCGACTGTGCTTCTCACGAGCAGCCTCTCGCTGATGGCATGCGCGCCCGACGCGCACCGCGGCGCCTCAACCACCGTCCGCGTGGACGACTTTGGGGATACGATTCCTGCGACCCTCCGGGCCCAGCGCATTGTCTCGCTGAGTCCGGTGACCACCGAACTGCTCTTCGCGCTCGGTGCGGGCGCACGCGTCGTTGGCCGCACCCACTGGGACAGTTATCCCGCCGAGGCGCGTGCCGTGCCCGATGTCGGGAACGGTATGCAGCCGAACATCGAGGCGGTGCTCGGGGCGCGGCCGGATTTGGTGGTGCTCTACGCGAGCGCATCGAATCGGTCGGCGGCACGCCGACTCCGCCAAGCGGGTGTCGCGACCATCTCCATGCATCAGGATCGGACGGACGACTTCCGGCGCACCGCGCTCGTACTTGGTCTCGCTATCGGTGACTCGGCGCGCGGTGCCGCACTCGGCGACAGTGTACTCAGCGAGATTCGTGCAGTGCGCACGCGTTCGACGTCTCCGACCGGCAACACGGGAAAGCGTCCGACGATCTTCTGGCACGTCTGGGATGCGCCGGTCTACACGATCGGCAGCGCGAGCTACCTCGACGAGTTAGTCGCGGCGGCCGGCGCGCAGAACATCTTCGGCGATCGCCCCGAGTCTGCGCCGCAGGTGTCGCTCGAGGAGGTCGTAAAGCGAGATCCTGATTATGTGCTCGCTGGCCCTACGAGCGCGCCCAAATTACTCGTGAATCCTGCCTGGCGGGCGGTGCGGGCAGTCCGCGAAGGGCGCGTGCTTGTCGTCGACACTGCGCTCGTTGGACGTCCCGGAATTCGCATGGGAGAGGCGGCACGTCGGATTCGCGTGCTGCTCGATTCTGCGGCGGCTGCAACGCCACGGACCACCAACGCCGTGAAGCGCTAGCTGATGCGCACGCGCGCCTGGCTTCTCCTGTTCGCGGTACTCGTCGTGGCCGCGCTGGCGGCGATTGCGTTCGGCTCGGTGAGCCTTTCGCTGTCAGCCGTTGTTGACGCGCTCATGGGACGCGGTGCGCCAGACGCCGAGATGATTGTGCGCGTGTTGCGGTTGCCGCGCGTTGCCCTTGGAATCGCCGTGGGCGCGGGGCTCGGCATGAGTGGGGCTGCGCTGCAGGCCAATCTACGGAACGCGCTCGCCGAACCGTATTTGCTTGGTGTGAGCGGCGGTGCGGCGGTCGGTGCGGTGCTCGCGACGTCGCTATCGGTGACATCGCCCGGGCTGGTACCCCTAGCGGCTTTTGCCGGTGCCGTCGTCGCGGTATTGGCCGTGCTCGCGGTGGCGCAAGCCGCACGTGGCCCGGGTGACGCGCGCGTGCTCGTGATGGCCGGCGTGGTGGTCGGTGCGTTCGCGAATGCCGCGATCATGATTGTGATGGCGAACGTCCCCGACCAGACGGTGCGGAGCGCCCTCTGGTGGATGATGGGATCGCTGGGCGACGCGTCCTGGGCGGGCGTGCGCTGGACGGCTGGCTACGTGGCCCTCGGCGGTGCGCTGCTGATGGTCTATGGCCGCGAGATTGAGATTCTCGCACTTGGTGACGACCCCGCGCTCGCGCTTGGCGTGGACACTATTTCGGCAACACGGCGCATCTTCTTGATTTCTTCGCTCTTGGCTGCGGTGACAGTTGCCGCGGCCGGGCTTGTTGGATTCGTGGGTCTCGTGGTGCCCGCCATCGCGCGGTCACTCGGTGCGAGGACGGTGCGAGGCACCATCCTGGCGTCAGCCGTCACGGGGGCCACACTTGTCGTGGCCGCAGATCTCGTCGCTCGCGTGGCGCGTGCCCCAGCGGAGTTGCCGCTCGGTGCGGTCACCGCACTCGTGGGCGTGCCGTTCTTTTTACTTCGGTTGCGGAGGATGTCATGATCCGCTTCGATGATGTGCGACTGCGCTACCCAGGCCAAAACGCCCCTGCGGTCCGATCGTTCTCGCTTGAGGCAGAGGCAGGGAAACTGACGGCGATTGTCGGTCCCAATGGGAGTGGAAAGAGTACGCTCGTGCGCGCGCTCCTTGGCCGTATAACGCCTGAACAGGGAACTATCACGATCGACGGCACCTCGTTGGCGGATCTTTCGCGGCGCGACGTTGCGCGTCGGATGGCCGTGGTAACGCAGCGCGAGGAACCGGTATTCCCCATGCTCGTGCGCGATTTCATTGCGCTCGGGCGGTTTGCGCACGGGTCGCTCTGGGCGGGTCCGACGGCCTACGACATGGAAGTCGCCGAGTCTTCTGCAGCTCAGGCGGGGGTCGAGCCCTATATGGATCGGCGGACCGATACGCTCTCAGGCGGCGAGTGGCAGCGCGTACGGATCGCGCGGGCGCTCGCACAGCAGGGCCAGGCGATCGTGCTGGATGAGCCGACGACCTTCCTCGATATCGCACACGAGATGTCGGTCTTTGAGCTACTCGACGAACTCGCACACGATGGCATTGCGGTGCTGTTGGTCAGTCATCAGTTGAATCTTGTCGCACGGTTTGCGGACCGGATTGCATTGTTGCACGCAGGTGAAGCGGTGGCCATTGGGTCACCATCTGATGTTATGCGCGGCGATTTGCTGGAGCGCGTCTACGAGTGGCCACTCGTGGTGTCGCGTGATCCAGCGGTCGGCGCACCCATGCTGGTTCCACTCCGAGGGAGAAGTCCGAGATGATACGGGTACGTAATAGAATTCTGTTCACGGTGTTTTTGGCCAGCACCGCTCATGCCCAGCAGCGCGGCCCGCTTGGGGCGCGTGATACGCTGAGCACGGTTGTTGTCACCGCCACGCGCATTCCTGTCTCGACGAACGCTCCAACCGCCAGCACGACTGTGCTCAGTGGCGAGGCGTTGCGTGCCCAAGGGATTGTGAAAGTCAGTGACGCCCTTCGCCTCGTTCCTGGCGTACAGATGGTGCAGAGCGGACCGCAGGGCTCGGTGACATCGCTCTTCCTGCGCGGCGGGAACAGCAACTACGTGACGGTGCTCGTCGATGGTGTCACGGTCAATGATGCCGGCGGCGCGTTTGATTTCGGATCGCTGAGCACGGATAACGTTGATCGCATTGAAGTGGTGCGTGGTCCAGCCAGCGTACTGTACGGTTCCAATGCCGTAACCGGAGTCATCCAGATCATCACCCGCGACGGGCGTGGAGCTGCCGCCTACACGATGGAAGCTGGCCGCGGGGCACAAGGAGCGCAGCGCGGATCCGTCGGCATACACAGGGGAACGGCAGCCGCGAGTTATTCGCTGCTCGCCGCTCGCCAGTCCACCGATGGTATCCTGCCGTACAACAACAAGGACGTCACCGACGTACTCAGCGCAGCGACGCACCTGTCGAATGGCGTGACCGACGCGCGGCTCTCCGCGCGGTGGTCGTCGTCGCTCTACCAATATCCGACCGAGTACGACGGTACCGTCGCAGACCGGAACGCGGAGCAAGTAGATCATCGCTTGGTCGTGTCGGCCGATGCCTCGCATCGCCTTTCGAAGGACCTGCTGCTCCATCTGCTGCTCGGCTCCAACGAGTATCTCCCGCGCTCCAACGATGGCCCCGATACGTCCGCCGACACGCTCGGCTTCTACGGCTACTTCTCCCGATCAGTGCGCACGCGCCGCACCGCTGAGGCACGGCTCGATTATCGGTTCGCTGACCGCAACACGCTGACCGTCGGTGGCGAAGTCGCGCGCGATCGCGAGCGGACCACGTCGCTTTCGCTCAGCGAATACGGGAAGTCGCCCGATGCCTTCGAGGCCGCTCGGCACAACAGCGCGCTCTACGCGCAGCTGCTTGGAGACGCATCGGCGCGGCTGTCCTACAGTGTGGGCGCTCGCTTGGATCAGAACAGCGCCTTCGGAACATTTCGCACCGCTCGCGTAAGCGCGGCGTGGACCGTGAACAGCACCACGCGTATTCGCGCTTCAATGGGTAATTCCTTCAAGGCGCCGAGTTTTTACGAGAACTTCGCCGCCGGCTACGTGACAGGAAATCCGGCGCTCCGTCCGGAGCGTTCACGAAGCAGTGAGGTCGGCTTTGAGAGTGTTGTGCACGATGGCGCGGTCACCCTGCGTGGCGCCCTCTTCACGCAGCAGTTCACCGATGTGATCCAGTACAGCGGCACCGCTCCCAAGCCGGGGGCGCCGAACTACTATAACCTCGCTGCCGCAAAGGCCGATGGCGCGGAACTGTCCGTCGAATGGAAGTTGACGCCGATGTCGTCGGTCACCGCGTCGCAATCGTGGACGGATACGCGTACGACGCAGGCGGGTTTCGATAAGTCCGCTGGGGCGAACTACGTCGCGGGGGAGCGCCTGATTCGTCGCCCCGCGCAGAGCAGCACGGTCAGCGCCGAACAACGGTGGGCTGATGGCGCACGCTTCCAGGTCACCGCCATGCACGTCGGCGAACGCGCCGACCGCGATTTCGCGGCCTATCCAAGCACGGCGGTGTCGCTCCCGGCGTACACCCGAGTGGACGCGTCAATGGTGCTGCCCTTCAAGGGCGCCGACGCGAGCGGCCCGCAGATGGTCGTGAGTGCCACGAACCTGTTCAACGTCGCCTACCAAGAGGTGCTGCACTTTCCGGCGCCGGGGCGGCTCTGGTACCTCGGCGTCCGGATCGGTCGCTAAACCGGAGCTGTAGGCTGGCGCCGGCTCCCCGTGACCGCCACGGGGAGCCCTGCGCTAACTTTCGGTCGTGAGCATTCTCGCGACCGACGCCATCGTCCTCCATGCGTTTGACTACCGAGAGACATCTCGCATCGTGCGGTTGGCGACGCGTGATGCCGGGGTGATCTCGGCGATTGCGCGTGGCGCGCGGCGGCCAAAGAGCAAGTTTGGCAGCGCCTTCGATCTGTTCACGAGTGGCGTCGCGGAACTCGCGATGCATCCGACCGGTGACTTACACGCGCTGAACGCGTTCGATACCACGCGTACGCGCCCACAGCTGGGCGCGTCGCTGGGTCGATTTGGGGCTGCGGAAGCGCTCTCCGAAGTCTGTATGCGCTTCGGACAAGAAGATGACTCGGGGCGCGTCTTTGAGGCCGCCGAGCGTGCGCTCGATAAAATCGGCCAAGCCGCACCGGAGCAGGTGGCCGAGGCGGCGATGGCCGGGCTCTGGCATTTTGTCGCCGTACTTGGCTTTGGGCCGTCTTTAGATGCGTGCGCGTCGTGCCACGCACCGCTCGACGCTGAGGCGCCCGTGACCTTTCATCATCGTGCGGGCGGGGCGCTGTGCCCGGACTGTGCGCGTCGCGCGGCCGGTGGCCGCACACTTCCTGCGGTGGCCCGCGCGACAATCGCGACCTGGCTCGAAGGGCGCGACGCCGCGATTGATGATGACGCCAGTGCGCGCGCGCATCGACGATTGCTGCGCGAGTTCCTTGAAGAGCATGTGGGCGATGGTCGCGCGTTGCGCGCCTTTGTGAGTTGGGAGGAGTTGCGCCCAGCCCCAGCCAAGGCGGCGCCGCGGTGATTCTCGGAACCGCTGGACACATCGACCACGGCAAGACAACCCTCGTGCGCGCCCTCACCGGTGTCGACACGGCCCGCCTGCCCGAGGAAAAGCGTCGGGGGATTACCATTGAACTGGGTTTCGCCCCGCTCGTGCTCGATGGTGTGGGTACGCTCGGCGTGGTGGATGTCCCAGGGCACGAGGCCTTTGTACGGACGATGCTGGCCGGTGCCACCGGGGTCGACATTGCGCTCCTCGTGATTGCTGCCGACGAAGGCCCCATGCCGCAGACGCGTGAACATCTCGCGATCCTCTCGCTGCTGGGCATCGTGGGCGGTGTCGTGGCCCTCACGAAATCCGATCTCGCGGATGACGCCTGGTGTGAGCTCGTCGAGGAAGAGGTCCGCGCACTGCTCAACGGGACGCCACTCGCGGCCGCGCCGATCGTTCGCTGTTCCGCCACTACGGGGGAAGGGCTGCCCGCCGTGCGGCAGGCGATCGCCGACGCCGCGCTTCGGGTGCCAGCGCGCCACGCCGACGACCTGCTGCGCCTTCCGATCGACCGCGTGTTTACGGTGAAGGGCACCGGGACCGTTGTGACCGGAACGCTCTGGAGTGGCTCGGTGGCACGTGAAGACTCCGTGGTGCTCCTCGACTGGGGGCGCTCCGCGGTTGGTCGCGGGCGAGCGCTCCGGGTGCGTGGGATCGAGCAGCACGGCGCCAGTGTGCCGGCAGCGGAGCCTGGCGCTCGGGTGGCGCTCGCACTGGCTGGCGTGGATCATGACGAACTCTCGCGGGGCGATGTGCTCGTGAGCGCCGATTCCGCGTGGCACGATACGGGGCACCTGCGCGCGGATCTTGCCTTGCTCGAGGGCGCGACCTCGCTTGGGCCCCGCACCAAGGTGCGACTACATATTGGCACACGCGAGGTGGGCGCGCGCGTGATTACGCGCGACGGACGCGTCGAACCCGGTGCGACCATCACCGTGCGGATCGCCACCGATGCGCCGGTCTTCGCGCGCGCGGGAGATCGGTTTGTGCTGCGGTCGGCGTCGCCGCTAGCGACGATCGGTGGGGGAGTGATCACTGACCCCTGGACCACGAGGCGTGCCAAGCCGTGGCCGCACGCCTTTGCCAAGGCATCGGAACGGCTCGCCTGGCTTGTGGATGAATCAGCCGCTCGCGGTTTGACTTTGGCCGATGTGCCGCTCAAGCTTGGGGTCACACCCACCGAGGCGTCTGCTCTGATCCAAAAGGAACGCGATGTCGTGCGCAGTGGTGATCGACTCTTTGCGAAAGCGCTGCGGGTGACCCTCAGGAACCGACTGAAGGCCAAGGTGGAGGAGCACCATCGCCTGCATCCCTTGGACCCTGGAATGCCCCGTGAGGCCGCGCGTGCGGCACTGGCGACATCGGATGCGCTGTTCGAGGACCTAATCGCGGAGCTCGCGGCGAAGGGGGTGCTCCAGCCCCCCGGGAAGGTGCTGGCGCGTGTGGGGTTCGACCCAGCAGCCGCAGCGGGCGACGCTGCGCTCTTAGACGAAATCGCCGCCCTCTTGGAGGCTGGCGGTCCCGAACCCCTTGGAGTCGACGAACTCGTGGCGAAGTTCGGCCCACGGACGCAGGCGCTGCTGCGGCTCCTCGAACGGGGGAAACGCGTCGTCGCCGTGAGTCAGGACCGCTACTATGGGGTGGGGGCGCTGGCTGCTTTGGAGCGGCGGTTGGCGGAAATCACCGCCGTCGGCGGGCAGTTCACGGCATCGCAACTTAGGGAATCACTAGCACTTAGCAGGAAGTACCTAATCCCATTTCTCGAGTACTGCGATCGCGCGGGGTACAGTCGTCGCGATGGCGACTATCGGACGTTCCGCTGGCCAGCCCACAAGCCCTAGCCGCGATCGCATCGGCACCCTGTAGGCGCCACGCTGACACGCGGCGTGCCATTCCGGCGTAACTTGCGTGGTATCAGTCTTGCACTGTTTCTGAGCAGGAATGGCGGCCAGCGCACCGGTCGCGACGCTCTCATGATCACCAATATATGAACCCCGAACGGCTCACCGAACGCAGCACCGAGGCCTTCAACGAGGCCCTCGCGTTCGCGCGGAAAAGCGGAAACCCGCTGGTCTACGATTCGCACCTCCTGCGGGCTCTCCTCGACCAAGAGGAGAGTATCGTAGTGCCGATTCTCAAGCAGGTGGGCGTGGATGTGGACGCACTCAAGGCCACCGTCGAAGCGGAACTCGCCCGCTATCCCAAACAGTCCAACGCGAGCCCGAACTGGTCGCGCGAGCTGCAGGGCGTCTACGACGAAGCCGACACACAGGCCAAAGCGCTGGGAGACGAGTACATCTCCACGGAGCACCTGCTGGTGGCCTTGGCCGGGACCAAAGGGGCCGAGTCGGTTGCCCTGCTCAAGACTGCCGGGACCACATCCAAAAAGCTCGCCGAGGCGCTGAAGACCGTCCGCGGCGCGCATAAGGTCACCGACCAGACCCCCGAGAACCAGTACCAAGCGCTCGCCAAGTTCACCCGCGACCTCACCGACCTCGCGCGCAAGGGAAAGCTCGACCCGGTCATCGGACGCGACGAGGAAATCCGCCGCGTCATTCAAGTGCTCTCGCGCCGCACCAAGAACAATCCGGTGCTCATCGGTGAACCTGGTGTGGGCAAGACCGCGATCGCCGAAGGGCTCGCGCAGCGCATCGTGAACGGCGACGTCCCCGAGGGACTCAAAGGCAAGTCGCTCCTCTCGCTCGACCTCGGCGCGCTCATTGCCGGTGCCAAGTTCCGCGGTGAGTTCGAGGAACGACTCAAGTCCGTGCTCAAGGAGATCACGAGCGCTGACGGGAAGTTCGTCATGTTCATCGACGAGATGCACACCATCGTCGGTGCAGGAAAAGCCGAAGGCTCCATGGACGCCGGCAACATGCTCAAGCCGATGCTCGCGCGCGGCGAACTGCGCGTAGTTGGTGCCACAACGCTCGATGAATACCGCAAGCACGTCGAGAAGGACCCAGCACTCGAGCGCCGCTTCCAGCCGGTCTACGTCGGCGAACCGACGGTGGAGAACACGATCGCGATCTTGCGCGGGCTCAAGGAACGTTATGAATCGCATCACGGCGTGCGCATCACCGATAGCGCCGTCGTTGCCGCCGCCACGCTCAGTAATCGCTACATCGGCGATCGATTCCTCCCCGACAAGGCCATTGACCTGGTCGACGAGGCCGCGAGCCGCCTGCGCATCGAAATCGACTCCATGCCTCAGGAGATCGACGAAGTCGAACGTCGCGTCGTGCAACTCGAAATCGAACGACAGGCGCTCGCCAAGGAAAAGGACAAAACGTCGCTCGAGCGAAAAGCCGCGCTCGAGAAACAGCTGAGCAACCTGCAAGAGCAGGCGAGCTCCATGAAGGCGCAGTGGCAGTCCGAAAAGAACGCACTCGGCGACGTCGGCAAACTCAAGCAGCAAATTGAGGAATCCCGCATCGAGGCCGAACGCGCCACGCGCAGTGGCGACCTCGGACGCGCCGCTGAAATTCAGTACGGCAAGGTTCCCGAGCTAGAACGTCAGCTCAAGGACCGCGAGAGCAAGCTCGCCTCGCAGCAGGCCGGCGGCAGTCGCTTCCTCAAGGAAGAAGTTTCGGCGGAGGACATCGCCGAGATTGTGGCCAAGTGGACCGGCATTCCCGTGACCCGCATGATGGAGAGCGAAAAGACGCGCCTCACCAAGCTCGATCAAGAGCTCGCCAAGAAAGTGATCGGTCAGCCCGAGGCCGTGCGCGCTGTGGCCGACGCCGTGCGCCGTTCACGCGCGGGATTGCAAGATCCGAATCGTCCGATCGGCTCGTTTATTTTCCTCGGGCCTACGGGAGTGGGAAAGACCGAAACAGCGCGCGCGCTCGCCGGGTTCTTGTTTGACGACGAGAACGCCATGGTCCGCATCGACATGAGCGAGTACATGGAGAAGCACGCCGTGTCGCGACTGATCGGCGCTCCGCCAGGATACGTGGGCTTTGAGGAGGGTGGGCAACTCACCGAGGCGGTGCGGCGCCGTCCGTACGCGGTCATTCTCTTTGACGAGATCGAGAAGGCGCACCCCGATGTGTTCAACATCTTGCTGCAGATTCTCGACGACGGCCGCCTGACCGACAGCCAGGGGCGCACCGTGGATTTCCGCAACACGGTGGTGATCATGACCTCGAACATCGGGTCGAGTTGGATTCTCGAGCACGGCACCGACGACTGGGCGCTCGTGGAGACGCAGGTCTCGCAGGCGCTACGCGAGCACTTCAAGCCGGAGTTCCTGAATCGCGTCGATGACACGATCATCTTTCATCCGCTGAGCGAAGCAGACATCGGACAGATCGTGGAACTGCAGTTGCATCGGTTGGACAAGCTGCTCGCTGACCGCAAGCTCACGCTCGAACTCACCGACGAGGCCAAGTCTTTCTTGGCGCACGAGGGATACGACCCGGCATTTGGCGCGCGTCCGCTCAAGCGGGCCATCCAGCGCCACCTGCAGAACCCGCTCGCGATGGCGGTACTGAGCGGGGAGTTCGTCGAGGGCGATACGATTTGTGCGGTCGTGCACGGGGATGCGCTCGCCTTCGAGAAGAAGGCGAGCTGACGAGAAGTTTTTAGCGCGTGCGGACGAGCTGAACGACGATGGGCGTGTGCAGCGCTTCCGTGAGTGAACTGAACGCGATGCTGCCTGCACCGCCCGCACCCACGGAGAACCGCGCGAAGGCCATGCCGCCCGCCGCCATCGTCGCGGTGCGCGCCGTGCTGGGCGCCAGAGAATAGACGTTGAGCGGATACATCGTCGGTGTATTGGCCTCGCGCGGCATAATCGTGCGCAGGTCCCAGCTGCGGAACGCATAGGCCGTGGAGACCGGCACGCTACTCCCGTCCGTCAGCAGGCTGATCGCAAAGGCTTGCGCGGCTTGGAACGGCGAGGTGAAGACATTACCGAACACATAGTTCAGATTGTCGAGTCCCTGACGATTCGAGTTCACCAGTGCTTGCGTGTAGACCGGGGACTGCAACGGTGACTGGTCCATCATGTAACGCAGGAGCCCCCACGTGGCACCTCGCGTCGCCAAGCTGTCGTTGTCGGCCCAGGGGGAATTTCCATTCGGGTTCGCCATGAAGCGGAGGAGGCGAGCCATGTTCTGGTCCTGATAGTTCAAAAAAGTGTTCTGGGTTGTTGATGTCGCGGCGATCTTTGCGTAAGTGATATCCGTCCCAGCCGTAGATCCGCTCGCGCGATAGTACAGCAGTTCTTCCGCCAAGTGCGAGAGCCCTTCGTCGAGAAACACCGTTTCCGGATACGACGCAAACGTGACGTTTAACCGGCGCGACCAGTTGATCAAATGCTGGAACTCGTGCGCGACCGTATTGACGGCGGTGTTGATGAGCGCGGTGCGGTTGGTGTAGGCGCTGTTGTACTTCTTCGTGGGGTCGAGCACCGGAAGGTAGAACATCTCCCCTTCGTTGCTCCCCGCACACGGATTAGTTCCCGATGACGAATACAGGTCGCGCGAGTCGAAGAACCCGCCGATCAGGTAGGTCGCGGTTGCTGGCGTGAGCGCGTTGACGCCGGGCGTGAAGAAGAGCACCACGCGGCCGTTCCCGTCTGCGTCGTACGGCACGCCGAAGGCATTGACGTCGACGTCATAGACGAGCGTGTCGAACGTTGTGCCAATCGACAACAACTCGGCGTCGGTGAGCCCTCCCGTCGGCGCGGTCGTATCCACGAGCACGATGGCACGGCTGGTCACCGCGGCCACGCGCGCGCCGTGATAGTCTGAGGCGTTTGCGATGCACGGGTTCCCGCCGACGCCTTCGCCATTGGAGTTGAGGCGCACAATCGTTCCGACGGTCGGCGTCGCGGAGAGCCCCTTGATGTTCGAGGAGCCCAAGCCTCGTGCTGCGCGTCCTTCGGACATGCGTGCTCCCAGGGTGCGGCGCATGTTGCGCTGACGCTGGAGATGGACGCGCTCGGGCTCCGTGAGGTCCACGGCGGAGGTTGGCATGATCATGTTAGACAGCGACGGTGCGAGCGGTACGCCGACCGCCTGCGTACCTCCGGCCAACATGGTGATTGGGCGCGTGGTGCTTCCGGTGTCGAGATTGATCGCGGAAATCGCGTAGTCAGCCCCGACGGTGCCGCCGGCAACACACAGCGAGTTCCGTTGCGTACCCGTCACGGTGCGGATCTCTCCGACATTCATCGTGAGGGCCGTTGCCGTTGTGCAGGGGCTTGGCGCGGCAAGCACCGTCACGGCGATCGATGCGGGCACGGCGCCATCGACTGATGCGGAGATTGTGCTTATGCCGGCGGCGACTCCCGTTACGGTACCGCTTGTCGTCACCGATGCGATCGTCGGCGCGCTTGAGGTCCAGGTGATCGTGCGGTTCGTGAGCACGTTCCCGGCTGCATCATAGGGAGTCGCGGCCCCCTTTACCGACTCACCAATCACGAATGAGTTCGCGGGGATGGTGAGGATGAGTCGAGCCACGCCTGCGCTATTGGGGGTCGTCGGCGCGGTTCCCGGCGACGACGGTTGGCAGGCGGATACCCAAACAGCAAAGAGGACGGCGAGAGCGAGGAACAAGCGGCGCATGGTCTCGGAGCTCAAGGGATGGTGCGGGGGCGGGCAACGCTGGTTGTACCCCAAATGGCCGGGCGCGTGCCACCGCCCTGTGGTATTATAGACGCGCGACGCGTAATCCACCTGTCCCCCACGCGCGTGTTCGCGGTCGTGACCACAATGCCTCCCCCTCGAGACCACCGCTTTCTGGAACCGATGACCGATCGCGCCGAGCTCGACCTCAGTTATATGTCCGTTGCGCTCGCGGCGGCCCGAGCCGCCGGCGCTGGGGGGGAAGTGCCCGTGGGCGCCGTGGTGGTGCGTGGCGGGGCGGTGGTCGCCGCTGAGGCCAACGCGATGGTCGCGCAGCGCGATGCGACCGCGCACGCCGAAGTGCGGGCCATTCGCGCCGCACAGGCCGTGGTCGGCGATGCTCGCCTCAGCGGGTGCACACTCTATGTGACGCTGGAGCCCTGCGCCATGTGTGCGGGGGCGATTGTGCTGGCACGTCTCGACCGCGTGGTGTTTGGTGCATGGGACGACAAAGCTGGCATGGTGGGGTCGGTTGGAGACCTCTTGCGGCACCCCAAACTGAATCATCGGCCCGAAGTGGCTGGTGGGGTCATGGCCGAGGAGTGTGGTGCGCTGTTGCGAGCGTGGTTTGCGACGCACCGCGAGGGGTGAAATCTCGGCGTAAACGTTGACTGTAGGTGGTCGAGCCGATAATTTCTTCAGGCTAGGACTCAATCCTGGATAGGTGGCCGAGTGGTTGAAGGCACCGGTCTCGAAAACCGGCGTACCGGCAACGGTATCGTGAGTTCGAATCTCACCCTGTCCGCTGCAGTGCAGGCGTGACCCGACGCGCTGGTTCGCGGATTCGCGTGCCAGCGCGTCGTAGTTGCTGGAGCGTTTCGACAATTGAAGGAGGACGGGTGGCTGAGTGGTTTAAGGCGCACGCCTGGAAAGTGTGTGTACGTGTAAGCGTACCGTGAGTTCGAATCTCACCCCGTCCGTGCTAAAGAGAGACCCCGCAACGAGTTATCGTGCGGGGTTTTTCGTTGCCCTGACGCGCCCTCTGGCGGTGCGCATGGTCGCCGCGGAGATTCGGGGGAGGGCGTCGCGCGTCACTAGTGCCCACCACCGTCAACATCCGTCAACATCCGTCAACATCCGTCAACATCCGTCAACATCCGTCAACATCCGTCAACATCCGTCA
>JAPLKT010000070.1:19756-50107 GCA_026387895.1 Gemmatimonadota bacterium
TCCGTCAACATCCGTCAACATCCGTCAACATCCGTCAACATCAGGAGCCTCGCATGTTGTCCGTCCTCCGGTCCGTTCGGTCCGTTGTTCTGCTCGGCGTGTGTGCTCCGCTGCTCACCGCCGCGCTCTCTGCGCAGCAGCCGGCATCGCAGGCCGCCCCACGCCCCCGTGCGCGCGACCTCGGCATCTCCGCGCTGATTGGCGGCACACCCGGGGCACTCGACGCCATTACTGATGTGCGCGGCGTTGAAGTCGGCCACACCACCATCATCGAGGGCGCGCCGGGACCGCTCAAGGTGGGCGTCGGACCGGTTCGCACCGGCGTGACTATAGTGCACCCCCGCGGGAAGGCGAGTAACGATCCCGTCTTCGGCGCCTGGTTCACGCTGAACGGCAACGGCGAGATGACCGGAACCACCTGGCTCCAAGAGAGTGGATTCCTCGAGGGGCCGATCGGCATTACCAACACGCACAGCGTGGGCGTTGTGCGCGACGCCATCCTGCAGTGGCGGGTCGGGCGCGCCACACTGCAGCCGTGGGGGTTGCCGGTCGTCGCGGAGACCTACGACGGCGGTCTAAGCGACATCAACGGCTTTCATGTGAAGGCCGAGCATGCGATCGCGGCGCTCAACGGGTCGGTCGGGGGCGTGGTGCCACCTGAAGGAGCGGTTGGTGGTGGTACGGGGATGACCTGCGAGGGGTTCAAGGGCGGAATCGGCACGGCATCGCGAAAACTGACCACCGCGCAGGGAGGCTACACCGTGGGCGTGCTGGTGCAGTGCAACTTCGGGTCGATGCGCGACATGCGCGTCGCGGGCGTACCCGTCGGCGAGGAGCTGAGCGACCTGGCGTCGTGCATCGCCGCGCCGCTCCCCGCAGGCTCACCGCCGGGGCGCCGCAGCTGCGACCAGCCCGCACCAAAGGGAGCCAACACCACCGAGGTAGAGCTGGGCTCGATCATCGTAATCGTCGCTACCGACGCGCCGCTCCTGCCGCATCAACTCAAGCGCATCGCCACTCGCGTCGCACTCGGCGTGGGCCGTACCGGCGGTACCGGTGGAAATGGATCGGGCGACATCTTCGTGGCCTTCTCGACGGCAAACCCCGGCGCCGCAGTCCCCGCCGACACCGCGCGCCTCACGATGGTGAGCAACTCGGCCATCTCAAACCTGTTCAGCGCCACGGTGCAGGCGACAGAAGAAGCGATTCTGAATGCCATGCTCGCCGCGGACACGATGACGGGCGCGAACAACCTGCGCGTGAATGCGTTGCCGGCGGATCGGTTGATGGCCGTGCTGCGGAAGTACGGTCGGGTGCGGTGAGCGTGGCGCTCGAGTTGCTGCCAGCACGTAGACCCAGAGAATCCGCATGAAGTCTCGCGTGGACAAGCGAACCTTTCTTGCTGCACTCGAGTGCGTGAATCGCGGATGGTTCGCGCACCGGGACCCTCAGCGCGATCCAGGGTTTGGTGAGCAGTGGCGGTTTTGGGTGGGCCACGAAGTGGAGGGGAAGGCGAGGGCGTGGCTAGGCGAAGGAGAAGTTCTCCGTCGATCGCCCGTCGATGCGGCTGAGGCCGCAACGAAGGCGGCCGTGGCCTCCGGAGACCATGCGCGGCTCTTCGAAGCCACCTTCGTTGCCGACGGCTGCGTCGCACGAGCCGACGCGATTGAGTGTGTCGACGGAGAGTGGACGGTGCTGGAGATCAAATCCGGCAAATCCAAGCTCGATGCCGTTGATAAGTCGTACATCGACGATCTCGCGTTCACGGTGTGCGTGGCGAGTGCCGCCGGACTTCCGGTGCACCGTGCGTGCCTCGTGCTGATCAATGGCGAGTACGAGCTTGATGGCCCCGTAGCTTTCTTCGTGCGCGTTGATGTCACTGAAGACGTCATGGTGCGAGCGCGCGAGTTTTCGCTCCTCGCGCCGGGCATTTCGAGCGTGATGCTCGCCGAATCCGCGCCGCCGGCCACGCTAAACTTTGCGTGCCGCAACTGCGAGTACTACGACAAGACCTGCGTCGGGCAGGGCGTCGACGATCCGCTCTGGCTGATTCCGCGCCTCAGTCAAAAACGCTTTGATCAGCTCAAGGGGTATGAGCGGATCTCGCGCGTGCCGGCGGAGACAGAGCTGACCGAGATCCAAACGCGGGTATTCAAGGTGCTGCGCTCAGGCGAGCCACACATCGACGCGCCGGCCTTGTCCCAGCTGCTGCGTACCGTCGAGTGGCCAGCCTATTATCTGGACTTCGAGACCGTTTCGCCCGCGCTCCCCTGGTTTCCGCACACCTCACCGTACCAGGCGATGCCGTTCCAGTATTCACTGCACGTCGCGTCCCGACCTGGATCGGCGCCAACGCACCATGAGTTCTTGGCGCCGCTTCAGGGCGACTGGCGACGCGCGCTGCTCGAGCAGCTGCTGGCCGAGCTTGGGGATCGCGGCTCGGTGGTGGTGTATTCATCGTACGAGAAGACATGCCTCACGGCGCTCGCGAACTGGTTCCCCGAGCATCGCGACGCCATCGACGGCGTGATCGCCCGCATGTTTGACCTCGAGAAGGTGTTCAAGGTCGCCTACGCGCATCCGGGGTTTCGCGGCAAGACTTCAATCAAGAAGATCCTGCGGGTCATGGTCGATAAAAGTGAGCTCAGCTACGACGATCTCCCCGTCAACAACGGCGATGACGCGCTCGGTCTCTTCAGCCTGATGCGTGTGGGGAACATCGACGAAGAGTTCCACAGTCGATTCGTCGAGCAACTTCTGGCCTACTGCAAGCTCGACACCCGCGCCATGGTTCGCCTGCACGAGGCCGTGGCACAGTTGCTTTGACGCGTTGACCTTCGCAACGCTAAATTCACGACTATGCACTCGTTCTCCCGTCCTCCCCACCACCGGAGCCGCTCCATGCATTCTCTCCCCACGACCCTGCGGCGCCGTCTGCTCGGGGTCGTCCTTGCCGTGGCCGCGTCGACGCCAGCGGTCCTCGGAGCCCAGCAGGGCACCTGGGCGCTGACCAACGCGCGCATCGAGACCGTCACCAAGGGCGTCATCGAGAAGGGGACGATTCTCGTCCGTGACGGCCTCATCATCGCCGTCGGGGCCGAGGTCATGATCCCCGCCGATGCGCGGGTCGTCGATTACGCGAAGCGCACCATCACGCCCGCACTCATCGACCTCACCTCGTCGCTCGGCCTGTCGGCCGCGCCGGCCGGTGGTGGCGGCGGTGGTGGGGGTGGACGCGGCGCGGCCGGCGGCCCCTCGGCCGCGAGCGCCGGGGCCGAGAAGTTCAACGGCTTCGACCCGAACCGTAGTGTCACCGAAGAAGTGAAGGTGAGCGCCGCCGACACACGTGCCGCCCGTGAGGGCGGGGTCGCCGTCGCGCTCGTCGCGCCGTCGCGTGGCGCGCTCCGTGGCATGTCGGTGCTCGTTCCGATGCGCGACAGCGCCAATGGCTTCGATGCCGTCAAGGTCAACGTTGCCCAACACTTCGGCTTCAGTGGTGGCGGTGGTGGCTTTGGCGGTGGTGGCGGGGCCAATGCCGCCGGCGAACGGCTCCCCGGCACCATCATGGGCGTCATTGCGTACCAGCGCCAAGCCCTCTACGATGCGCGCCGCTACGGGCTCATTGTCGATCGCTGGAAGGCTGATCCTACGGGAATAGCCCGCCCAGCCAACGATCCGGAACTCGAGTCGCTCGTTGCTGCCGCACGCGGCCAGATGCCAATCTTCTACGACACGCCGCAGGAGAATGACATCCGCCGCGCCGTAAAGATGGCCAAGGAATTCGATCTCAAGCTCACCTTGACTGGCGTCACCGAAGGCTTCAAGGCCGTGGACGCACTCGCGGGACACAACGTGGTCATCTCCACCAACTTCCCGCAGCCGTCCGCTGTCACCGGCTGGTCGTATCGCAACGCGATGCGTCAGAGCCCGGGTGACAGTGCCGCCGCCGACAAGGAAGCGCGCAAGGCCATCGAAGGGAACGCCGCCACGCTCCACAAGGCTGGGGTAAAGTTTGCGCTCGCCTCCGGCGGGTCGCGCGCTGCTGACTTTGTGACGAATATTCGCAAAGCCGTCGCCGCGGGTCTCCCCGCAGACGTCGCCCTGCAAGCAGTCACCATTCGCGCCGCTGAACTGGCGGGCATGGGGAAGGCACTCGGAAGCATCGAAGTCGGCAAGATCGCGAACTTCGTCGTCACCGAAAACGGCAACATCATCTCCGACAGCGCGCGCGTTCGCGCGGTGTTCGTCGATGGCGTCAAGTACGACGTGGCCTCGCAAGCTCCTGCACCGGCCGCTGGCGGTCGCGGCGGACGCGGCGGTCCAGGGGGAACCCCGGGGGGCACCCCAGCCGCCAACGCCACACAAATCGCCGGCACCTGGCGCATGACCATCGACAGCCCGCAGGGCGTGCAGTCGGTCTCCGCGACCTTTACACAGAATGGCTCGAGCTTCAGCGGCAAGATTAGCGGCCTCCCAACGGGCGACGCCGAAATCAGCAACGGCCGCGTTGACGGCAACAAGGCTAGCTGGTCACTCGCGCTCAGCTTCGGTGCGCAGAGCTTCAATCTCGATTTCAATGGCGACATCACCGGGAACCGGATGACGGGCTCCGTCGCACTCGGTCCCATGGGGAACGCGCCCTTCACTGGAGAGAAAACACCATGAAGTACCTGACCCGCACGTCGCTCTCGACGATCGGTGCGCTCGCCTTCGCGGGTGCCTTCACCACGTCCAGCGCCCTCGCTCAGGGCGCCGCGTCGGCCGCTCCTGCGACCGACGGATTCGGCGGAGCCGGCGCCCTGAACATGCCGATTCCACCGGCCGCCAAGCTCGTCGCTATTACGCACGCCACGATTCTTACGGCGTCGCACGGTACAATCCTCGACGGCACGATCATTATCCGCGATGGGAAAATTGCGCAGGTTGGTGCCAAGCTCGCCGCACCCGCGGGGGCGCAAGTAATCGACGCCACGGGGAAGTTCGTCACCCCGGGCATTATCGACGCGCACTCGCATTCGTCGCTGCAGGGGATCAACGAAAGCTCAAGCTCAATCACTTCGCAGGTCAATATCGGCGACGCCTTCCGCCAGGACGGACTGACGCTGTATCGCCAGTTGGCGGGTGGCGTGACCGCTGCGAACGTGCTGCACGGTTCTGCCAACACGATCGGCGGGCAGAACCTCACCGTAAAGATGCGCTTTGGTCTCCCCGTCGACTCGATGAAGTTCGACAAAGCGCCCCCGGGCATCAAGTTCGCGCTGGGTGAAAACGTTCGTCAGACCAACGGCGCGCAGCCGGGTCGCACGCCGCGCTATCCGCGCACCCGCATGGGCGTCGAAGAGCTGCTCCGCGATGCCTTCACCCGCGCGCAGGAATATCAGGCTGAATGGAAGGAGTACGACAAGGCGAAGGCCGCGCTGAAGAAGGGGCAGGCCGAGCCCATCCCGCCGCGCCGCGATATACAACTCGATCCCCTCGTTGAAATCCTTGAAGGCAAGCGACTCGTGCACGGGCATTCGTATCGCTCGGATGAGATCCTCATGCTGCTCAAGGTCGCCAAGGACTACGGATTCCGCGTGGCGTCGCTCCAGCACGTGCTCGAGGGCTACAAAGTCGCCGACGAGATCGCGGCTGCGAACACCGGCGCCTCGACCTTCGCCGACGAATGGGCCTACAAGCTCGAAGCGTGGGATGCGATTGCCTTCAACGCCTCTTTGATGGCCGAGCGCGGCGTGAAAGTGTCAATCAACTCTGACTCCGACGAGCGTGCCCGTCGCCTGTATCAGGACGCCGCGAAGGCGATGCACTACGGCAACACCTCCGAGGAAGAGGCGCTCAAGATGATCACGCTCAACGCGGCCTGGCAGCTCGGCGTGGACAAGTACACCGGGTCGATCGATGTGGGCAAGGATGCCGACATCGCGATCTTCACCGCACATCCATTCTCGCCGGCTGCGCGCGTTGATATGACGCTGATCGACGGACGAGTGTTCTTCGATCGGAAAACCAGCCCGTCGCTTGAGGCCCTGCTGCAGGCCACAAAGAAGACGCGCGCGATGGGCAACGGCGGGAGCAACTAAAATGACCGACTCAAAGAATCGTGCACGCTGGATCGCGTTGACGTCGCGCCTCGCAACGGTCGTTAGCATGGCGGCGATCCTGCCGGCAGCGATCGTCGCACAAAGTACCCCCAACGCGCCGAAGCCGCTGACGGACAGCTACGTCATCCGCAACGCGACCGTCGTGCCCGTCGTCGGCCCACGCATCGAGAAGGGCACGGTGGTGATCGTCGGTGGCAAGATCACGGCGGTCGGCGCAACAGTCGCGACCCCTGCTGGTGCGACGGTCATCGACGGCACCGGGCTCTTCGTTTACCCGGGTTTCATCGACTCGGGCACCAAGCTTGGCCTTTCAGAGATCGAGTCGGTGCCTGGTGGCGAAGACAAAGTCGAGGTCGGTCAGTTCAATCCGCACGACGTTGCGCTCACCGCGGTCAACTCACACTCGGAGTTGATTCCGGTGGCCCGCTACAATGGCATCACGTCGGTCATTACCGCACCGGAAGGAGGACTCATCAGCGGCACGGCGTCGCTCATGGATCTCACCGGCTGGACGGGAGACCAGATGTCGATCAAAACCCGTGCGGCGCTTGTGGTGAACTACCCGCGCGTGGCCGGTGGCCGTCGCGGTGGCGGTGGTGGGCGTGGTGGTCCCGCGGCAGAGGATGGTGATGCCGTGAATCAGGGGGTCACGCAGCTCCGCGATTACTTCACCAACGCCAAGTCCTACGCCGACATCAAAGCCAAACTCGCGGCTGGTGGGGCGGGGAAGCAGAAGATCGACCAGGCCATGGAAGCCATGATTCCCTTTGTCCGTGGCGAGCTTCCGGTGATCTTCGACGCCGAGTCCGCCGCGCAGATTCGTGGTGCGCTCGCGTTCGGCGACGAGTTCAAGCTCAAGATCGTGATTCGCGGTGCTGCCGAAGCCTGGCAGCTGGCCGATACGCTCGCCGCCCGCAAGGTGCCGGTGATCGTTGGTCCGACCTATGCCGAACCCGCGGCGAGCGCAGCATACGACGAGATCTACGCGAACCCGGGCGTGCTCGCCCGCGCCGGCGTGCAGATTGCGTTCCAGACGACGGGCGCAAGTAATGTGCGCGACCTGCCGTTCGAAGTTGGAATCACCGAGGCTTTCGGCCTCGACGCCGACAAAGCGCTCGAAGCCATCACGATCAACCCTGCGCGCATTTGGGGCGTGGGCGACAAGTACGGGAGCATCGAAGTTGGGAAGGTCGCCAACGTGTTCGTGTCGACCGGCGATCCGCTCGATCCGCGGAGCCACGTGAAGTATTTGTTTATTCGTGGCGAGCTGATTCCCCTCGTCGACCGTCACACCAAGCTGTACGAAGAGTTCAAGGCGCGCCCCAAGCCGACGCCTGCCGTCAAGAAGCCGTAGCCTACCGTGCGGTAGCGGACCGGGGTGTCGCGGATTCCGCGGCACCCCGGTTCCCGTATGTCCCCGTGCTTCAGCACCACCCCCGGCTTTCGCCCGGCGCTGTTCTCTATCAACTTGTGCGCATGCCTGAGTCCTCGACGTCCGGTCACAACGCCCCCACCGCGCACGCTACCGCGTCCCACGATGCCGGCGGACGCGCGCGACGGGCGCTCCGTGTCCTGGTGGTGCTCTATGCGCTCTCCGCGGTCGTGGTCGGGTATCAGCGCACTGTCCTGTCGCACGAAAACAACTTCCTGATCTTTCGTGCTGCCTTCGATCACTTGATCGCCGGTCAGGATCTCTACGCGGCCTGGCCCGCCGAACACGAGGATTTCTTCAAGTACTCGCCAACGTTCGCCTTTCTCTTTGCCCCCTTCGCCCTCCTCCCGCTGACGCCTGGCTACATGCTGTGGGCGCTGGTCTGTGCAGGGGCGGTGTGTTGGGGGTTCGTGCGACTCCTCCCGGCGCGCGATGCAGCCGTGGCGCTCGCTATCACGCTGCTACCGGTCGTCGGTGACCTGCAGCGCTCGCAGAGTAACGCCCTCTGCGCCGGCCTCATGCTCCTCGCCTGGAGTTCCTACGAGCGGCGTGACCAGTGGGGTGCGGCGAGTACTATCGCGGCTGGCACTTTTGTGAAACTCTTTCCCGCAGCAGCCTTCGCCGGCGCCATCTTCTATCCACGGAAGTTCCGGATGGCCCTGATCTCCGCCGCGACGGCTGTCATTGGCATCGCGTTGCCACTCGTGGCGGTTGCTCCAGCATCGCTCGCCTCGCAATACCGCTCGTGGCACGCCATCGAAACACGCGATGCCGCCCCGCTCGCACGCTACGGCGCGGGCGGCGCCGACCTCTACGCAGGCCTCATGGGGCAGTTCCGCGTCTGGTGGGGCGTCGAGTGGCCCCATTGGCCCACGCAGCTGATTGGCCTGTTCCTGCTCCTGCTCCCGCTCGCAGTGCAGTGGAAGCGTCGCGACGAACCGCACTTCCGGCTGCTCTTCCTCGCGTCGATCCTCGTCTTCTGCGTGCTCTTCAACCATCAGGCCGAGTCGCCGTCGTTCGTGATTTCGATGGTGGGATTGGCCCTGTGGTACTCGGTCTCGCCGCGCACGACTTGGCGCACCGCGCTCATGGTTGTCGCCTTTGCCGTGGTAAATCTCGGCAGCACCGATCTCATGCCGCGCAGCTGGTATCAGGCATACTACGTGCCGTATTTGCTCAAGACCGTTCCGTTGATCCCGCTCTGGCTCGCCATGCAGGCAGAGCTGCTCGGTGTGATCCCCAACCGAGCGTCCAACCGAGCGACCAGCGCGAGCGCCTGACGCTGTCGGCTTAGAGCGCGCCGAAGTTGATGAGCGCGATATCCCCACGCGCGAGTCGGTCGCGAACGGCCGCGGAGCGAAGAGCGCTGAGTTCCACCTCCCGCGGCGCGGTGTAGCCATCCACTGCGACGAGCGCATCGTCGACATGCCCAGGGTGCACCATCAACTCTACGCTTCCCGCCGGAAGCGAATCGAGCACCTGAAGGAGTCGCGCGGCAAATCCCTCGCTCCCTTGCATCGAGACCCCGATAAAGTGATCCGGCGCACGCGTGATCGCTGCGGTCACCGACGTCACCCGCCACGACCACGCAATCACCCCGCGATGCAGCTGCGACGGAAGGTCGTTGGCGAACCGCCGATGCGACTCCACCGGACGTCGCAGCGGAAGCCCGCGACGCACCGCGACGCGCGCCACCGCACGATGCAGCACGGGGAGCGCGTGCGTATGCCGATGCGAGTCGATATGCGTCGCCACCACACCCGCCCGATCCAGCGCCTCCAACTGCGCCACACACTCCGCTTCGGCTTCGTCGATATTCAGCGCACCCGTCAGCGCCCGCCGAGTGAGCGTGGCCAGCGGCGCAAACCGCCCGGTGCGGCTATCAATCAACGACGGCGCCCCCGTCAGTGGCGCACCCACCACCAAGTTGAGGTGCAAGCCGATTCCGAGCGGCGGCGTGGCTTTCGCTTGGCGAACGCCATCGTCCCAGCCGGGACAGTGCACCATCATGGAGGTCGAGGTCACGCTTCCCGCGTTATGCGCTTCGAGGATTCCCGCCGTCACCGCGGGGGTGAAGGCGAAGTCGTCGGCATTAATAATCAGCCGCGTACGGGGGGCGGACTGCCGCGCCTCCGAGTCAGTCGTAACGGCCACGCCAATCGTTGAGTCGCACCTGCAGCACTTCACTGGCCATCACGAAGGCCGATTGTGCGAAACTCACCGAGGTCGGCTCCTCGTCGTACCGGAAGTGCACCGCTGTCTGCTTGACCGTGAATCCCTTTTTCTGCGCAATGAAGAGCGCTTCCACGTCGAACCCAAAGCGCGGAATAGTCACGAGCGGGAACACCGCGTCGACCGCCGCGGCGGTGAATCCCTTCAGCCCCGCCTGCGTATCGAGCACGTCGCGCAGGAGCACGAGCCGCACCAGCGCGTTGAACACGCGGCTCATAATGTGCCGTGTGTACAAATAGTGAAAAAAGCTGGGGCTCATCTCATACCGCGACTCGGGGAGCACGCGGCAGGCGATCGCCACACCGTTCCCAGCCTCAAGGTCGCGCAGAATCCGGTTGATCTCCGACGGCGGATACGCGAGATCGGCGTCCGTGAACACCCGGTACGGCGCCCGAGCGGCCCGCAGGCCGCGCCCGACCGACACGCCCTTGCCCCCATTGGGGTCGTTCCGGAGCAGGGTGACCCCTGGGCGCCCACTCGCGAACTCCCGGAGCACCTGCTCGGCCGCCGGCCCGCTGCAGTCGTCCACCAGGATCAGCTCCGCGTCGTACGGCTGCGCCTCCAGCCAGCTCACAAGCTGCGCCAAGGCAGCCGGAAGACGGTCGGCCCCGTTGTAGCAGGGGACGACCACGGAGAGGTGCGGGAGGGGTGTGGTGCCAAGCATCCCCGAATTGTCGCCTCCCGCTCCCCATCACCGCAACCCGCCAGATCAGATTCAGCGCTTTATTTTCGGTGCGTCGTACGGCATATTTCATCCCTGAGATGCCACCGACCTCGTCGATCGTCCTCAGTGCCAAAGCGCTCGAGCGTACCGTCTCGCGCATGGCTGATGAAATTATCGAACAGAATGACGGCGCTGAGGGACTCATTCTCGTGGGAATCCAGCGGCGTGGCGTGCAGATTGCGGCTCGGATCGCCGCGGTCATCAAGGCTCGCGAGGATGTCACCGTGCCACTCGGCGCCCTCGATATCACGCTCTATCGCGACGACCTCCAGACGGTTGGCCCGCGCCCCGTGGTCGGCCAGACCAATCTTCCCTGTGATCTCGAAGGGCAGCGCGTCGTGATCGTCGACGATGTGCTCTTCACCGGACGCACCATCCGCGCCGCCCTCGACGAGCTGGCCGACTTCGGCCGCCCGTCGCGCGTGGGGCTCGCGGTGCTCATCGACCGAGGCGGACGCGAACTGCCCATCCAGCCAGGCGTCGTCGGCAAGCACGTTGAGGTCCCCGCAGGCGGTCGCGTTGACGTGTTCATTACCGAACTCGACGGGCGTGACGAGGTTGTCCTCAACGTGACGGAGCGCACGTGACCCCCACTGCGTCGAGCGTTCTCGGTAAGGATCTCCTCGGCCTCGAGCACCTCTCGGCTGAACAGATCAACGTCGTTCTCGATACCGCCGGCCCGCTCAAAGAGATTTCCGAACGCGCCATCAAGAAGGTCCCCACGCTCCGCGGGGCCACGGTCGTGAATCTCTTCTTCGAGGCCTCCACGCGCACGCGCATCTCGTTCGAGTTCGCCGAGAAGCGCATGAGCGCCGACACGGTGAATGTCGCATCGAGCGGGTCGAGCATCTCGAAGGGCGAAACGCTCGTCGATACCGCGCGTAATCTCGAAGCGATGCGCATCGACATGGTCGTCATCCGCCATCCCGCATCTGGCGCCGCAAAGTTCCTCGCCGATCGTATCGAGTCCAACGTCATCAATGCGGGCGATGGCACGCACGAGCACCCCACGCAGGGACTGCTCGACTTGCTCACGCTGCGCGACAAGCTCGGCGACCTGCGCGGCAAGCGCATCTGCATCTGCGGCGACGTGCTCCACTCGCGCGTCGCGCGCTCCAATATTTGGGGCCTCACCAAGCTCGGCGCGGAGGTTGCGGTCTGCGGGCCTCGCTCGCTCCTGCCAAACGCCATTGGTGAGATGGGCGTGCAGGTGTTCAATCGTATCGAACAAGCCATTGAGTGGGCCGACGCGCTCAACGTGCTACGACTGCAGCTGGAGCGGATGCAGGCGGGGTATATCCCGTCGCTCCGTGAGTACAACCGTGTCTTCGGCGTCACCCGCGAGCGGCTCGAGCGAGCCCCGCGCGACATTCTCATCCTTCACCCCGGTCCCATGAATCGCGGCGTCGAGATTGACTCCGACGTGGCTGACGGCCCACATAGCGTCATCCTCGACCAGGTCACCAACGGCGTCGCCGTTCGTATGGCCGTGCTCTACCTACTCGCGGGCAACAAGCCGACACTCGCCACCGCTGCTCGGGGGGACGCATGAGCGTCGACCGTCGTGACGTACTCCTCAAGGGTGGACGGCTGCTCGATCCTTCGACCCGCACCGACGCCGTAGGAGACATTCTTCTGCGCGACGGCAAGATCGAAAGCATCGGCGGCAATCTGAATGCGCCCGATGGCGCGACCATCGTCGACTGCACGGGCAAGGTCGTGTCGCCCGGGTTCATCGACGTGCATTGCCATCTGCGCGAGCCGGGCCGCGAAGACGTCGAGACGATCGCAACAGGTGCTCGCGCTGCGGCCGCCGGCGGCTTTACCGCCGTCTGCGCCATGCCGAACACCGATCCGGTCACCGACAACCAGGCCGCGATTGGCTTCGTGCTCAAACAAGGGCGCGCCGCTGGTGCGGCACGCGTGTATCCCATTGGCGCCATCTCCATCGGTGAGAAGGGCGAGCAGCTCGCTGAGTTCGGTGAGATGGTCGGGGCAGGGGCGGTCGCTGTCAGTGATGACGGAAAGCCCGTGGTCAGTGCGCAGCTCATGCGCACCGCGCTCGAATACGCGCGCGCCTTCGGCATTCCCGTGGCCGATCACTGCGAAGAGCCGACGCTCGCCGCCGGTGGCGACATGAACGAAGGTATCGTCTCCGCACGGCTCGGCCTCAAGGGGATTCCGAGCGAGGCCGAGGAGATCATGGCCATCCGCGACATCCTCCTCGCACGTCGGACAGGCGGCCATGTGCACCTGTGCCATATGAGCACGCGTGGCTCGGTTGAGCTCATCCGGTGGGGCAAGGATCGTGGCATCAACGTGACCGCCGAGGTCTGCCCGCACCACATCTCCCTCACGGAAGATGAAGTGACCGGCTACGACACGAATGCCAAGATGAATCCGCCGTTGCGCACCCGCGACGACGTTGAGGCGTTGCGCGAGGCGGTCAAGGACGGGACGATCGATGTGATCGCGACCGACCACGCGCCGCACCACAACGACGAAAAGGAGCGCGAGTTCTCCGAAGCGCCGAATGGCATCATCGGGCTCGAGACCGCGCTCGCGGTGAACATCACGTGGCTGGTCGCGGCGGGCGTCATTTCGCTGGAGACGCTCATCGACAAGATGGCCTGTGCTCCGGCGAAACTCTTCCATCTCGAGGGTGGTACGTTCCGGAAGGGTGCGCTCGGCGATGTCACCGTGTTCGATCCGACGGCGACTTGGAAAGTCGACGCCGCGTTGTTCCGTACGAAGGGGCGCAACACCCCGTACCAGGGTCGCACCCTGACCGGGCTCGTGAGTTGCACAGTTGTGGACGGGCGCGTCGTCTTCCAGCGCTAACGCATCGTAGGCACCACCAGACGGTACGGCACGTCACGGAGACGCGGACCATGGACGCCACACAGACGGCACAGCTCGCGGAGATTGCATCACTGCTCGCGGAACGTCGCAAGATCGAGCAGTGGATTACCACGCTCGAGTCCAGGCGCGACGCGACGCCGGCGCACGTGTACGCCCGCGTCCACGCTGACTACTCCGCCAAGTACGACGCTTCGCAGTTGGCGTTGCAAGACAAAATGGACGCAGTGCGCGCGGTGGCGCACAGTCTTGAACAGGCGCTCGAGGAGCAGGACGCGACTATCGGCCAGCGGCGGGACGTGCGCGCCGAAGCTGAACTGCGTGCGCTCGTTGGCGAGTACACGCAGGACGAGTGGGATCGCCGGCGCTCGCTGCTCGACGACGAGCTGAGCGCTCTGCTGGACACCCGGGCCGGTGTGGAGCGCGAGCTTGAGGTCATGCGAGAGCTCCTCTCCGAGGCACAACCTGGATTTATTCCGGCCACGTTACCGGTCGTCGCAGCGCCGCACGACACGGCCCCCGCGCCGCTGCAGGCCGAGCAGGACTCGCGGCCCGTGGCGCCTGTGGCGCCTGTGGCGCTTGCGGAGCTCGATCTGCACACCGGGTGGTTTGCACCGGTCGCTGCATCGGTCCCGGTTGAAACGGCCCCGGCCGGTCAGCGTGACGAAATCACCTTCCTCCGCTCGGTACTCGCTCGGTCGACACCGGCGGTCCCAATCGTCGCTCCAGCTCCCGTGGAACATTCGGCGAGCATAGCCGACCGCATCCCGGAGCCGAATCAGCGTCCCCTCAGCGCACCAGCGCCGAACACCGTGCAGGCCGTTCGCACGTTGGTCTGCCAAGAATGTAAGGCCATGAACTTCCCGACCGAGTGGTACTGCGAGAAGTGCGGGGGCGAGCTGGCGGCCTATTGAGGCAGAGTGGGACACCGCTGGAACGCAGAGGGCCCGCCGACTTGTAGCCGGCGGGCCCTTGTGCGTCGGAAACCGACGCGGGTGCTACGAATGAAACAGCCTTACTTTGCTGCTGCCTTTGCCTTGGCCAGCCGGGACTTCTGGCGGGCCGCGTTGTTCTTGTGGATCAGCCCCTTACGGGCCGAACGGTCGAGCAGGCTGGTCGCGACGGTCTTCTGCGCGGGGGTCGCCTCGGCGGACTTGGCGGTCTTCAGAGCGGTCCGCAGGGCGGAGCGCTGCGCGCGATTGCGCACCGCAGCGGCGCGCGACTTCCGCATGTTCTTCTTGGCGGACGCAATTCTCGGCACGAAACGATCTCTGGACTTGAGGTGAAGGCATTCCGACGGACCTCGACACGCATGCCGAGCACCCGCTTATCTGCTTATGGCAGAGCCGTGAAGGGTAGACATAAAAGCACCGAAAGTCAAGCGCTGTAACCACCTCCGGGTTGCGTCCGCCGGGTCGGGCGACATCACCGAAGGCGCTTTGACGTAATCCGCGTCCACGGGTTATCTTTTTTGGAGACTGCCCGCGAGGGCCTCACTTCCGCCGACGAGCGCCGAAAGCCCCTTGGACATCGAGCTTCTTCTCCTCGTCGCGCCGGTTCTGCTGTTCTCCATGGTCGCCCATGAGTACGCGCACGGCTATGCCGCCCTGACCCAGGGCGACGACACCGCGTTCATGCTGGGCCGTCTGACCTGGAACCCCGTCAAGCATATCGATCCGATATTTACGATCCTGATCCCCGCGCTCACCCTGATGACCTACCATGTCGCCTTCGGCGGCGCCAAGCCGGTCCCGGTGAACCCGAGCAAGTACACGAACTACCGACGCGGCGACATCATCGTGTCCTTGGCGGGGATCGTCACCAACCTTGGCCTCGCGGTGATCATGATCCCGTTGATTGTCGGGCTGGGGCTCTTGGGGCGGGCGCTTCCGGTTATCGGTGATTCGGCGGCGCTCCTGCAGGTGATGTTTACCTACGGGATCAACATCAATCTGGTCTTGGCGGCGTTCAATCTGATTCCGATCCCGCCGCTCGACGGCTCGCACGTCATAAAGCACCTGCTTCCAGGGGTCTGGTCGCTGCGCTTTCAGCGTGCCGCGCCGTTTGGATTCGTTATGCTCCTGGCACTCGTGACCCTCGGCCGACCGCTCCTGAATCTGTGGATGCAACCGGTCTGGGCCTTCTCGGGGGTGGTTGTGGGCCTGCTCAAGCCGTATATCCTTCCAAGTCCGTGGACGACCTGACCCCCGCCTCCGCCATCGTCGACAGCCCGCCCGCCGGGTTCGTCGTTGAGTTGGTCCATTTCAATGGGCCGCTCGATCTATTGCTGTCGCTCATTCGCGACGACAAGATCGACATTTACGATATTCCGATTGCGCACATCTGCGAGCAGTTCCTCGTGAAGATGCGGGACCTCGCCATCAACGACGCCGCCGAGTATCTCGAGATGGCGGCGCGTTTGCTGCGCATCAAGGCACAGTTGCTGCTTCCGCGCCGTGAGGGCGACGAAGCGTGGGAAGATCCGCGCGGGGAACTCGTGCGTCGTCTGCTCGAGTATCAACAGATGCGCGAGGTCGTGGACGTGCTCGAGCGCATGGGCGAAGATCGCCGCAATCGCTTTGCGCGCAGCTACGTGCCCGAGCTCGGGCCGCCCCCGCAGGCGCCGCTCGCGCTGTCGCTTGTGGAGCTGCTCGTGGCCGTGGACCGAGTGCTTCGTGCCGCGCGCAAGCCGACGTTGCATGAAGTCATTCCGCGTGCGCTCGACGTGGATGGTGCGATCACCACCGTGCGCGATGTGCTCGCGTTGCGCGAGCGGGCGCGGTGGCGTGATGTCATCCGGGTGGGTGCTGAACCGTGGGAAGTCCTGTCGTGTCTCTTGGCCTTGCTCGAGTTGGCCAAGCGCAGTGAAGTAAAGATTGCTCAACTCCGACCATTTGCTGACGTGGAGATCCGCCGTGAATCCGCTGGCGAAGCTGCTTGAAGCCGCGTTGTTCGCGAGTCCCCGGCCGATCCCGGCCACGGAACTCGCCGCGCTCGATCCTGAATCATCTCCAGCGGCCCTCCAAGCCGCGCTGGAATCCTTGCGCGAGCACTACGACGTGGATGGTCACGGCGTGGAGCTCGTTGAGCAGGGCGGCGGGTGGTTGATCCTTACACGCCCCGAGTACACCGAGGCCATTGAACGTGCCCAGATGGCGGTGCGGCCGCAGCGGCTGAGCGCTGCGGCGCTTGAATCACTCGCGATTATCGCCTACCGGCAGCCGATTGGCCGCGCCGAGATCGCCGAGATTCGCGGCGTGGACGTGGGCGCCATTTTGAAGTCGCTCGGGGAACGTGGATTAGTGGAGGTCGTGGCCCGTGGTGAAGGGCTGGGACGACCGCTGCTCTACGGCACCACGCCGCTCTTCCTCGAGCAGTTTGCGCTGCGCCACCTTGAGGAGCTCCCCCGCGTGGACGAGCTTGCCATCGCACTCCGCCGTGAGCCGGCCGCACTGTGAGCGGCGAACCGATGCGAATCCAGCGCGCTCTGGCGCGCGCGGGCATCGCGACGCGCCGCAAGGCGGAAGAACTCGTCGCCGCGGGTCGCGTTCAGGTGAACGGGGCCGTGGCACAGACCGGACAGAGCGTGGAGTGGGGGAAGGACCGCATCACGGTGGACGGACAGGCCATTCCGGCCCCTGCCGCCCCCCGCTGGCTCGTGCTCAATAAGCCACCAGGTGTCCTCACGACCGCGCGCGACCCAGAAGGGCGCAAGACGGTGTTTGATCTCGTCCCGGCGGCTCCAGGGCTGACGTACGTCGGTCGGCTCGACTACATGACCGAGGGGGTGCTCCTCCTCACGACCGACGGCGACGCCGCACACGCGCTGACACATCCGAGCACGGGGGTTCAGCGCACCTACGTGGCGACCGTCAGTGGCAACGCTCCCGCCGCCGTCGTTCAGGCGAAACGTGGGGTAGAACTCGAAGACGGACTCGTGCGTCCGGATTATGTCGAGGCCACGCCGCTTGGTGACCGCACCTGGGCGTTTGCGATTACCCTGACCGAAGGGCGCAATCGTGAAGTGCGCCGTATGTGCGAAGCGCTCGGACTCGAAGTGCTCCGGCTTGTCCGGACAAGCTTTGGACCCGTCGAACTCGGTTCGTTGGCGTCTGGCGAAGTGCGCCAGCTCAGCGCTAAGGAGCGGAAACTCGTTGAAGCAATGGCCCGTTCGGGCGACTGACCGCTCCTGACCAGCGTTCCGTCGCTGCGTTCCGCGCGGGCCTGTAGTCCTTCTCTCTAGGAACCATGACCCGACTCGACGACGAATCGTTCACCGCGGATCACGCGCTGGTTCAGCAGGTGTTGACGCAGGTTGCCCTCCGCGTCGTGGGGCAGGAGACGATGGTCGAACGCCTGATCATCTCCCTGCTCACCGGTGGCCACGTATTGCTCGAAGGCGTGCCGGGGCTCGCCAAGACGCTCACGGTGCGTACGCTCGCCGAGACGATCCACACGAGCTTCTCGCGCATTCAGTTTACGCCTGACTTGTTGCCCGCGGACGTCGTGGGTACGCAGGTCTACGATCAGTCGAGCGGGCGCTTCTCGGTGAAGCAAGGGCCGATCTTCGCGAACATCGTACTCGCAGACGAAATCAACCGCGCACCCGCCAAGGTGCAGGCCGCGCTCCTCGAGGCGATGCAGGAAAAGCAGGTCACGATTGGTGGGACAACGTTCCCGCTGGAAGAACCGTTCCTCGTGCTCGCGACGCAGAAGCCGATCGAGCAAGAAGGACCCTATCCGCTCCCTGAAGCGCAGGTCGATCGCTTCATGCTCAAGCGCCGTGTCGGCTATCCCAAGCGCGATGAGGAGAAGGAAATCATGCGGCGTATGGCCGGCGGCGACGCCATTCCAGTCCAGGCCGTTGCGACCCCGGCGCAGATCCTCGTCGCGCGCAAACATGTCGCCTCGCTCGCCCTGGATGAGCGCATTGTGGACTACATCGTCGATCTCGTCCACGCGACGCGCGCTCCCGCTGACGCGCGACTTCCCGAACTCGCGCCACTCATTGAGTTCGGCGCCAGCCCACGCGCGACCATTGCACTCGCGCAGTCCTCGCGTGCACATGCCTTTCTGCGCGGACGCACCTTCGTGACCCCTGACGACGTGAAGGCTATGGCTCCGGACGTACTTCGGCACCGCGTGCTGCTGACGTATGAGGCAGAAGCGGAGAATGTGACGAGTGAGCAGGTGATTGCCCGCGTGCTCGACGCCGTTCCCGCCCCATGATGTGTTGCGGCGCGTGACGCGAGGGCGCGCGTGAGCGGCGTCAGCCCCGAGATTCTTCGGCAAGTCAAGCGCATCGAGCTCCGCACCCGCGGGCTCGTGAATTCGCGCTTCACGGGCGAATACCATTCGGTCTTCAAAGGACAGGGGATGGAGTTCTCGGAAGTCCGGGAATACCAGCCAGGCGACGAAGTCCGCACCATCGACTGGAACGTGAGTGCGCGCATGCGCCGCTTGTTCGTGAAGCGCTATGTCGAGGAGCGCGAGCTCACGGTCCTTCTGATCGTCGACTGCTCTGGATCAAGTCGGTTCGGCACGGGTGAACGCGACAAGCAGAGCCTGGCCGCTGAGCTCGCGGCAGTTCTTGCCCTCACGGCAACACGCAACAACGATCGCGTCGGTCTTATCCTGTGCTCCGACCGCGTAGAGCATGTGGTGCCGCCGCGGAAAGGACGCCGACACGCCCTCCGGCTCGTGCGCGATGTGCTCGCCTGGCCAACCACCAATCGTGGCACCGATCTCTCGCAAGCCCTCGCATACTCAGCGCGCGTGTTGCACCATCGCGCGCTGGTCTTTGTGATCTCCGACTTTGTCACGGCGCCCGTCGATCGCGCCCTGCGCGCGGTGGCGCAACGCCACGACGTGGTTGCCGTCGTTATGGACGATCCTGCTGAGCGCACGCTGCCGAACCTGGGCGTCATTCGCGTAGTGGATCCCGAGACAGGAAAACTCGTCGAGGTCGACTCGAGCGCCGCCGGGGTGCGTGATGCCTACGCGATGGCGATCGCGGGGGAGCGCCTTGGGCGGCAGCAGATGCTGCGGCGTCTCGCGATCGATGAAGTCGCAGTCGACACCGATCGTGGATTCGCCGAGCCGTTGCTCCGCTTTTTCAACGTGCGCGAGACACGCGGGCGGAAGGCGAGGCGTCGGTGAGCCGGCTGCCACTGCGCCGACTGTCATCCGGCACTGCGATGCTCGTCGTCGCGAGCGCTGCGGCTATCGCCTGCGTCACGCCCGCCGCGCTCCGCGCACAGGCAGCGCGGCGGGCGCCGAGTGCGCCGAGTGCGCCGAGTGCGCCGAGTGCGCCGAGTGCGCCGAGTGCGCAGCCCTTTCTGGTGAACGTACGGGTGGAAACCATTCTGGCCGCGGTTATACGGTTTCCCGCTGTGCCCGACAGCGGCGACGCCATTGAGGCGATTGATCCGCGGGTCGTGACGGAAACGCCAGGTCCGCTGCTCGACCGCACGGCGAGCTATCGGCTTGCGGCGTGGGACCTCGGGGATCGTCACCCAGCGCTCGGCGCGGTCGTGGTCACCGTGGGTGACAGCGAGGAACGGTTCGAGTTGCAGATTCCTCCGGTCCATGTCCGAACGCTCCTCCCGCTGGATTCGGCTGATCGAATCGCCAAGCCTCCACGCGATCCCTTGGCCACACCGAGTGTGCTCTGGAAGCTCTGGCTGCTGCTCGGTACACTGGCCGCGGTGCTCGTCGGCTGGTGGTGGCATCGTCGATCAGCCACAGCGCCTCCGAAGCCGGAACGCGAGGCGTATCTCGTGGCATCCGGTGCGTTCGACGCACTCGAGCGTCTTGCATTGCATGAAGCGGGAGAGCCTGCGCGCCATGTGATCGCGCACGTTGACGTCATGCGCGAGTACTTGCAGCGTCGGTTTCCCGCGGTTCATGCTGGGCTCACGCCGTCGCAGTTCGTCACGCTGCTGGCCGAGCAACAGTTCCCCTCTCGGCACGATAAACTCGCGGCGCTCTTGGAGCGGGACGCCGACCTCCGTTTCGCGGCGACCGCACTCGACGCCGAATCCGCTTTGATGCTTGCCGCTGAAGCCAAACGGATTGTGCGCGACGTACAAGATGCGCACGAAGCGCGACTTCGTGCCGCGGATGTCGGCCCCCAGCGTCCGAGGCGTCGATGATGAGTTGGCGCGGGCTCGATTTTGGCGAGCCGTGGTGGCTGCTGCTCTTCGTGCCAATCGTCGCGTGGCTCTGGTGGCGTCGAGGTCGTCGACCGACTGCGATTCTCTTTTCGCGCGCAGATCTCCTCGCGCGCGGTCCGGCGCGAGGACGCTGGACGGCACGCGCGCTCGTCAGCGCTCGTGTGCTCGCACTCGTTGCCGCGACGGTCGCCCTTGCGCGCCCACGCGCTGGGGCCCGCGTCGAGCAAGTGAACGGCGACGGTATCAGCATCGTGCTGGCCATCGACCTGTCGAGTTCGATGCTCGCTGAGGATTTTCAGCCACAGAATCGTCTCGAGGTGGCCAAGGATAAGGTCAAGCAGTTCGTGGCTGCGCGCACCGTCGACCAAGTAGGGCTCGTCGCCTTCGCGGGCGAAGCGCTTACCCAGGTGCCGCTGACCGTTGATTATCCCGTGGTGATCGCCGCGGTCGACAATCTGCAACCTGGTCAGCTCGAAGATGGAACGGCCATCGGCACGGCGATTGCTACGTCATCGAATCGACTGGTGAAAGCCCCGGGACGGTCAAAGGTGCTGATCCTGCTCACCGACGGCGTAAACAATCGCGGAACCATCGATCCGCGCACTGCCGCACAAGCGGCCGCGGCGTTGGGGATTCGCGTGTACACGATCGGCGTTGGGAGCGAAGGGATGGCGCCGGTTCCCGTAGGGCGCGGCGCGTTCGGGTTACGGTATGAGCTGCGCCCTGTTGAGCTCGATGAGCCGTTGCTTGAGTACATCGCGCAGGTCAGCGGTGGGCGCTACTTCCGCGCGCGCGACGGGCTGTCCTTGCAACGCATCTACGAGCAAATCGACAAGCTCGAACGATCACCGATTCGGGCGCAACGCTTTGTGCGCTATCGCGAGTTGTTCCGATGGCCGCTCGGGTTCGCTCTCTTCGCGGCCATTGGCGAGTTATTGCTCCTCGCCTGGCGGGGGCCACTACCGTGATGCCGAATGTTGACTATCCGTGGATGGTGCTGGGCGCATTATTGCTCGCGCTGGGTGGCGGCGCGGCGTTCTGGTGGTGGCATCGACGGCGCCTGGTCCGCTTGCGGGCGCTTGGCACGGACGCGGCGATCGAACGCCTCGCGTCCCGACGAAGCCCGCAAAGCGCCACGCGCCCGTGCACTCCGTGTGTCGTTAGCTATTGGGCTCGCAGGGCTTGCCTTTGCTGGGCCCCGGTGGGGCAGTGGCACAACGCGCGTTCGAGCCGACGGTATCGACGTTGTGCTCGCCCTCGACGCCTCGCTCTCAATGCAAGCCACCGACGAGCGGCCGTCGCGGCTTGAACGTATGAAGCAGGAAGTGCGCCGGTTCCGTGCGCTCGCGCCGGGCAACCGCGTCGCACTTCTCGCATTCGCCGGTCGGAGTTATATCCTCTCGCCGCTTACCGCCGATGACGGCGCCATCGAACTGTTCCTCGACAATCTCGACCCGACGGTCGTCGGGCAGCCGGGCTCTGCGCTTGCCGCTTCTCTTCGCCAAGGGACCGACCTGCTCATTGCCGCCAAGGGCGCAGCCGGCAGAGCGATCGTCGTGCTGAGCGATGGCGAGGCGTTCGACGACCACGCTGAAAGTATCGGCGCCGCCAAAGCCGCCGCCGCCGCCGACATCGTGGTGGTGACAGTGGGATTTGGGACCGAAGGTGGATCCACGATCCCTATCATTGACGGATCTGATATCGTCGAGAAGCGTGATGACAGTGGATTGGTCGTCATCACGAAGTATGATCCGCAGTTTCTCGGCGAAATCGCGAAAGCTGGGCGCGGGGAGTTCATCGCGGCGAACGCGAGCGATAAGGCAAGCCGCATCCAAGCGGCGCTCAGTCGCCTCGATTCCCGGCAGCGCAGCGTGGAAGAGGGGCTCTCACGGCCGCTACGACTAAGCTGGGTGCTACTCCCCGCCATTCTCCTGCTCCTCGTCGACGCGTGGAGGACCGACGGGGGGAAGGCGACCAGGCTACGACGCTGGCTGCGTCTGTCGTGCATCGTTGTGCTCGTCCTCGGGACTCCACGCGCGGCCAGTGCACAGGAGCGCGACCCCACGGTGCTCTTCAGAGCAGGAAAGTTCCAGCAGGCCGCTGGCCGGCTGCGACAGATCATGGCGGAGGGCGATCGGCGACCCGTTACGCTCTACAATCTCGGGACTTCGCTGCTCGCCGCCGATTCGCTCGTGCCCGCAATCGAGATGCTGGAACGCGCCTCACTCGCGGGTGACCAGGAAATTCGTCAGAAGGCACTGTTCAATCTCGGGCTCGCGCATCTGCGACGCGGATCGAAACCCGACGCGCCTGATATGCACGAATTGGATGCGGCAATCTCCGCGTATCGCTCAGTGCTCCTGCAAAAGGGAAGCGATGCTGATGCCGCGTGGAACTACGAGCTCGCCCTCCAGAAGAAGCGTCAAGGAGGAGGCGGAAGCCGAAATGACCCACAGCAGAATCCGCAGCAATCGTCGCGCGCCCCGCAAGAACCGCGCAAAGGCATGTCATCGCAACAAGCGCAACAGTTGCTGTCTGCTGCCGCGCGCGATGAAAAGGAATCGCAGTCGAGGCGTCAAAAGGGCATGCGTCAGGAGCGCGCCCCAGGGAGCAAAGACTGGTGATCTTCGTCTCGCTCCTCTTTGCGCTGCAGGTCGCGCAGGCCTCGGCCACGCAACCGGTGGTGGTTCCGGAAATCGTCAGTCGAGCACGCGTCGATGCGGGGAAGGTCGTCGACGTGCATGCCATGCTGTTTCCCGACACGGTCTACGTGGGGCAGCAGAGTACGTACCAGATCGGCGTGTTCATGGAATCAGTCACGCGGCAGCAGATGCGGCGAAATCCGGAGTACGTCGCTCCGGAGGTCCGCGATTTGCTCGCGTACGATCTGCGTGACAAGCCGCGTGGCTTTTCCCGCGAGGTGGGCAGTCGCCCGTACGAGGTTCACGTGTTTCGGCGCGCACTCTTTGCGCTTTCCCCGGGAACCGTAGAGATCCCAGCCGCTCGACTAACGTACGCGTTACCGCAAGGAGGAAGCTTCTTCAGCCGCGAAGAATCGTTTACCATGCGGTCCGAGGCTGTGCGTCTGACGGTGATCGAGCCACCACGTGCCGGCCAGCCGCCGGAATGGAGCGGCGCAGTTGGTGTGTACCGTGTCAGCGCGACGATTAGCGGCGGGCAAGTCAAAGCTGGTGATCCCCTCGTTCTCACGCTTCGCGTCGAAGGGCAGGGAAACATCACGATGCTCCCTCGTCCACCGGTGGCACTGAGCTGGGGAACGGTGATTCCTGGCGGCGAGCGCGTGAGCGTCGACTCTGCGCCTGCCACTCTCCGAGGCGCCAAAGAGTTCGACTGGATCGTCACGCCACGGAGCGCCGGGGCCCAGTACATCCCTCCGGTGCGTTTCGCCTATTTCAATCCATTCGCTCGGCGATACGAGATTGCTGAGAGCGTTCCGATCCTCAAGCAGGTTGAAGTCGGTGAGGGTTTGGCGCCGGTGTCACCGCTTGCAGAAACGCCGGTGACAAAGGAGCGGAGCCCAATCATCCGGACTTTCGACGGCGAGCGCTCGCTTCCGTTCGGACAGAGCTGGTGGTTTAAGCTGCTGCTACTGATCGCGCCATGCCCTGCGCTCTTGGTGTTCTGGCGGACGCGCCCGCGGAAACCGCGACGCCCGCCGACCGCGCATGAACGGCTCGTGCGACTGAGTGTACAAGACTCGGCGATTCGCGAAGGTTCGTCGCATGCCGCCGCGCTCCGCCGCGCTTTGCTCGACGCACTCCGAGCGCGCACTGGGCTCGAGGAGTCACGGCTTACCGCCGAGGGTGCGTGGGAGCGTGCGCTCTGCTTGGAGGGCGTCACGGCAGTGACCGCGCGCCGAGCAGTCGACGTGCTGCGCGAGTTAGACGCGTCCTCCTTCCATCCGCAGCACATGGTAGCATTCGATATCGGCGCACGGGTCGGCGCAATATTTGCCGCAATCGACGCCGAGTCGAGAGGGCGACGCCTCGGGTCCGTCCGATCGGTCTTGCAACGCCTGCGCACTCCTCGCGCTCGGGCCGCACTCGCGTTCATCGCGGTCGCAACGGTCGCCTGTCCGTTGGTGGCCGGTGGCATAAGCGAGGCGCGCGCGGCCTTTGTTCAGGGCGTGACGGCCTACGACGGCGGCGACTTCAGGCTCGCCGCACGTCGGTTCGCGGATGCCGCGCGCGAGGCTCCCCGTTCGATCGCGTCGTGGGAAAACTTCGGCACGGCGTCGTGGGCGGCCAGTGATTCGGCCAACGCGGTGGTCGGGTGGCAGCGCGCACTCCGCCTCTCACCAACTCACGGTGCCCTGCGCGCTCGACTCGCCGCCACGCGTGCCCCACAGGACACTGGTCCCGCTCGGGTTCCTGCCGTTCCCGCCAACCTGCCGGCGTTCGCCACACTCCTCGTCTGGCTCGCAGGATGGGCGCTCGTTGCTCGTCGGCGTATCGCGGGACGGCAAACCGGACCAATCATTGCGCTGACTTTGTTGCTGGGCGCTGGCCTCATGACGGCCACCACTCGGGTGGAACGGGCGCTGCTTGGGCGCGACCTCGCAATCATCATCGAACCTGTAGCACTCCGCACCCTTCCGGCGCTCGGTGCTGAAGCAGGACCGGTCCCCGTGGGCGGAGAGACGGCCCATGTCGACGCGCGCGCCGGAGTCTGGTCACATGTGGTCGTGGACGAGTCACGCGCCGGGTGGATTCCCACCGAGCATCTTGCCCCACTCAGCACACCCCGGCGTTGACCAACCACCGCACCGCCGGGAGATTTCATTGGTGACCTCTCCGCGCATCATCGCCATCCTTCCGTCCGCCGTCGCCGATCAAATCGCCGCCGGTGAAGTCGTCGAGCGTCCGGCATCGGTCGTGAAGGAGCTCGTCGAGAACGCGCTCGATGCGGGGGCCACAACCGTCGACATTGCCATAACCGAAGGTGGCCGGGCCATGATCCGCGTCAGCGACGACGGATCGGGAATGTCACGCGACGATGCCGCCATCTCGATCGAACGACACGCCACGTCTAAAATCAAAACGTCGGCAGACCTGGTTGGTGTCCTAAGCTTTGGCTTCCGCGGCGAAGCGTTGCCAGCCATCGGTTCCGTGTCGCGCCTCACTATCGAGACCGCGACGGCCGATGGCAGCGGCACGCGAGTGCTCGCGGCCGGCGGCGCGCTACTCGAAGTGGGCGACGCCGCGCGTCGGCGCGGAACGACGGTCACCGTCGAGTCGCTCTTCTACAACACTCCGGCGCGACAGAAATTTCTGCGCGGTGCGCGCAGCGAGTGGCGCGCGATCTCCGATATCATCGGCGTCATGGCCCTCAGTCGCCGTGATGTGCGCCTCACCGTGACACACGACGATAAAGAGGTGCTCACCCTCCCGCCGGCAGCGTCGCTCCGCGAGCGTCTCGCCGCGCTCTGGGGGGCCGCTGTGGCCGAAGCGTTGATCGACGTAGACGATGTCTCCGGACCAATTCGCGTCAGCGGACTCGTCCAGCGCCCCGCCGATGTTGGAATGACAAGTCGTCGCGTCTTCCTTACCATCAACAGACGTGCCATCCGCGATCCCGGTCTCGTGCGCGCCGCCGAGGCCGCGTATCGCTCCACCATTCCAGCTGGCGTTCGTCCATCACTCGTGCTCGACATCGAAGTTCCCGCTGGTGATGTCGACGTGAATGTGCACCCCGCAAAAGCTGAGGTACGATTCCGCGATCGCTGGGTCACGGAACGCGCGGTCGAGCGTGCCGTACGTCGCGCGCTCGGCACCGGCGACAGCGCCGCCCCCTTTGGTGTCGCGCCACGTACCTCGTGGACCTTCGTTCCAGAAAGTGGCGCAACGATGAGCGTGGACGCACTCCAAGCCGCGCCAGTGCCGCAAGCACCACTCTTTGCGCATCCGACAGCCCACCCGAGCGACGGCGACTCCGCCACCGATGCCGTGCGATCGCCCGCAGGCGACGCGCCGGTGGCCCCCGACGTGATCGTCCCGCCGCTCATGCAGCTGCGCCGTACGTGGATCGGCTTCGAACGCGACGATGCGTGGGTGCTCATTGACCAACACTCCGCACACGAACGCGTGCTGTACGAGCAGTTCATGCAGGGCATGGCGCATGGTAACGTCGCCGCCCAACAGCTGCTCTTTCCACTCACGCTGCACTTCACGCCAGCTGAGGCCGAGGCGTTCGATGAACATCGCGAACTCTTCGCGACACTCGGTTTCCAAGCAGAAGCGTTCGGTGGGCACAGCGTGATGATCTCCGCCGTTCCATCGCCACATGCGCGATTTGATGCGGAACGCTGTCTGCGCGACACGATCGCCTCGTTGGTGGGTGATCGACTGGGGAGCGGACTTGCCAAGCACGAGCGACTCGCGGCGACGGTTGCATGCAAAGCCGCAGTGAAGGCCGGTGATCTGCTGGCGCCTTCTGAAATGCGCGCACTGTTCATTGCGCTCTCGCGGACCACGCTGCCTGCCCACGACGTGCACGGACGCAGCACTATCGTGCAAGTGAGTTGGGATGAGCTCGAGCGGCGTTTTGGACGTCGCTAATCGCTCCTCGAGCGAAGGCGTCTCGTCTCGGCCGCTGCTCCGTGTTATCTGCGGACCGACCGGGGCGGGGAAGACTGCACTGGCGCATCAGCTCGCGCGGCAGCACGCGCTGCACATCATCAGTGCGGATTCACGGCAGATCTATTGCGAGTTCGACATCGGAACGGCCAAACCTCCAGTCGCAGAACGTGCGGGAATCGACTACCGTGGACTCGATGTCGCCGTCCCCTCCGCGCGATGGTCCGCGGCACGTTGGGCCCGCGATGCCGAGGAGTGGATCGCGGAGTGCGGGCCCCAGCGCGCGCTGGTCGTTGGAGGCACCGGTCTCTACCTCAAGGCGCTGACCGCGCCATTACACGAATCGCCAGAGCTTGATCCGGCGCAGCGTGCCGAGCTCAATGCGCAACTCCAGCCGCTCTCGATCCAGGAACTCCGCCACCTCTGCGCGGAACTCGACCCACCGCGCGCACACCTCGGCCGCACCCAACTCCTCCGGAGCATCGAGACCGCGCGTCTCACCGGACGCCCGCTCAGCGCCTGGCACGCCGAATCAGCGCGCCCCGCGAGGTTTCAGGCGCGCTGGCTCGTCGCCGATCCCGGAGCGAACCTCTCGGATCGGATTGCCGAGCGTGTCGACGCGATGCTCGCCGCCGGGTGGCTCGACGAGGTGCGCGCGCTCATGACGCGAGTGCCCGCTGACGCAGCTGCCTGGCAGGGCTGCGGCTATCGCGCCCTCCGGGATGTGGCAGAGGGGCGGAGCAGTCTCGCCGCGGCACGCGAGACTATACTTATCGAGACGCGCCAGTACGCCAAACGGCAGCGCACTTGGTTCCGGCACCAGCTCGCCGGTTCCGACGTGACCATCGTCGATCCCCGCGATCCCGATGTCCACGACCTCGTCGAGCATTGGTGGAGCGGAGGCACGCAGTCATGAAGATCGGCATCACCTGCTATCCGACCTACGGCGGCTCCGGCGTCGTTGCCACTGAACTGGGGATCGCGCTCGCTGACAAGGGGCACGAAGTCCACTTTATCACCTATCAGCAGCCCTTTCGCCTCCCAATGTTTCTCCCCCGCGTCTTCTTTCACGAAGTCGACGTTGGTCGGTACCCACTCTTTGAATTTCCCCCGTATGACCTCGCCCTCGCGGTCCGGATGCACGAGGTGGTCATCAATGAAGGCTTAGACGTATTGCACGTGCATTACGCAGTTCCACACGCGACCAGCGCGTGGATCGCCAAGGAGATGCTCCGCGATCAAGGGCGCGACATCAAAGTCATCACGACCTTGCACGGCACCGACATCACGATTGTCGGCCAAGATCGCTCGTTTCACGCCATCACTAAGTTTTCGATCGAGCGCTCCGACCAGGTGACCGCCGTCTCCTCGTTCCTCAAGGACGAAACCGTACGAGCGTTTGGGTGCGCGGCCGCCAGGGTGGACGTCATCGGAAACTTTGTCGATCCCACGGTCTACGACCGATCGGCGCACCCGCCGCTCCTCCGCGAGCAGTTGGCGAAGGGACGCAAGATCCTGATGCACATCTCCAATTTCCGCCCCGTCAAACGGGTGCTCGACGTCGTCCACATTTTCGACCGCGTGCGAAAGGAAATCCCGAGTATCCTCGTCATGGTCGGTGACGGTCCAGATCGCCAATCCGCCGAAGAAGAGGCGCGCGCACTCGGAATCGAGCACGACGAGATACATTTTCTCGGCAAGATCGACGCGGTGGCGCCACTACTCGCCTCCGCCGATCTCTTCCTCCTGCCGACGGATCGCGAATCCTTCGGTTTGAGTGCACTAGAAGCGCTGGCCTGCGGCGTGCCGAGCCTCGCCTATGACGTCGGTGGTATCGTAGAAGTCATCAAGCATGGTGTCACCGGGGCGCTCTGTCCGGTTGGCGACATTGACGGTATGGCCGCAGCGGCGGTCGCGATCCTGTCGGACGACGCGCGCTGGCACACAATGAGTGCCGCCGCCACCGCCGATGCCCGCGCCCGCTATGCGAGAGATCAAGTCGTCGCGCAGTACGAACAGCTCTATTCCAAGGGACGGGACTAGTCCCGCCTCCTCCACGTTTGCCCCCATCCCGTGACTGAACCCTCGATCTTCCAGTCCTTCGTGCTCGGCGCCATTCAGGGGCTCGCCGAGTTCCTTCCCGTGAGTTCCTCGGCGCACCTCTCACTCGCGCCTTGGGCGTTCGGATGGGAGGAGCCCGGCCTCGCCTTCGACGTCGCACTCCATGTCGGTACGCTCGTCGCCCTGCTGGGCTACTTCCGCAATGAGTGGATCGCGCTGATTCGCGCGGCGGTCTCGATCGTGACGCAGCGGAAGGTGGAGACCCCCGAGCAGCAGCGCGTGGTCTTCCTCGTGATTGCAACAATTCCCGGCGCAATCGCGGGCCTCCTGCTTGAGAAACAGGCCGAAACAATCTTCCGCGCGCCCGCGCTGACAGCCGTCGCCTTGATGATCATGGGCGCAATCCTCTGGGTGGTCGACAGCTCCGCGCCGCGCACGCGCCAGCTGAACGACATGACCTGGCGCGACGCCCTGACGATCGGGTGCGCACAGGCGCTTGCGCTGATTCCAGGAGTCTCACGCTCCGGTGCGACCATCACCGCCGCTCGCGCACTCAAGCTCGATCGGGCCAACGCCGCGACCTTCAGTTTCATGATGTCGATGCCAATCATCGCCGCCGCCGCCATTCTCAAGGTGCCGAAGGCGCTCCATGAAACAGGTGTTACCCCCTCGCTCATGGTCGGCGTTGCCACGGCCACGGTCAGCAGTGCGATTGCGATTTCCATCCTGCTCCGTTTCGTGCGCACCCACGGATTCGGCATATTCGCCATCTATCGACTCGCCCTAGGCGCCGCTGTGCTTGCACTCGTATTCTCCCGTCGCTGAGATGCGCTGAGATGCAACGTTTCGCGGGCCTCGACGACGCCTCCGAGCTGGCCACCGCGCTGGCCGCCGCGCTTGGCGTCCCGCGCGTTGCGCTATTCTCCACGGTCACGAGTACCATGGACGAGGCGCATCGCCTTGCCGAGCAAGGAGCCCCAGGCGGCACGGTCGTGCTCGCGGACGAGCAAACCGCAGGACGTGGCCGCACCGGGCGTCGATGGGTGTCGAATCCGAACGACGGACTCTGGATGACTGTCCTCGAGCGACCCGCAAGCCCATCCGGGCTCGATGTGCTGTCGCTGCGTCTCGGACTCCGTCTTGCACCCGTGCTGGAGTCGTTTGCAGGCAC
>JAPLKT010000070.1:50161-51702 GCA_026387895.1 Gemmatimonadota bacterium
GCAGTCGGGTCGAGGCGCGCTGGCGTGATGATCGCATTGAGTGGGTCGCTATCGGCATCGGTGGTAATATTCGGGCACCAGTCGATGTACCGCACTCGGCAGGCCTCCAGCCGGCCACGCGCCGTGCCGATCTGGTCAGTGCGCTCGTGCCGGAAATCCGGAATGCCGTCAGCGTTGGAGGCCCGCTCACTCGCGACGAGCTCGCGCAGTTCGCTGCGCGCGACCTGAGTGTAGGACGACGCTGCTCGCAGCCCGCGGTTGGCGTTGTCCGCGGCATTACTGCTGATGGTGCACTTGAGGTAGAGGGCGATGCAGGAGTCGTCCACTGCCTACGCGGTTCACTCGTATTCGAAGGGGACACCGAATGATTCTCGCCTGCGACGTTGGCAACTCCGAAAGCACGTTCGGCCTCTGCGACGGCCTCGACGTGCGCGCGCGCTGGCGCGTCACCACCGACGGTTCGCGCACCCCCGATGAGGTCTATCTCCTCCTGCTCGCGCTCCTCGCAGCAGACGGCATCGACCACAGCGAAGTCACAGGTGCCGCCATCGGGTCCGTCGTGCCCGCGGTCACGACGCCGCTCGCGGAGGCCTGTCGCAAGCTCACCGGAAAGCCCGCCATTATTGTCGACGGTCACTCGAAGTTGCCCATCACGCTGCAAGTCGACGAGCCACACACCGTGGGTGCTGACCGCATCATCAACACGCTCGCGGCAAGTCGGACTTATCAGCGTGACTGTATCGTTGTCGACCTCGGCACCGCCACGACCTTCGACTGTATCACCTCCGACGGCGTCTTCCTCGGCGGCGTGATTGCGCCCGGCGTCCAGATGCAGGCTGAGTCGCTCTTCCGCCGGACAAGTAAACTGCCCGCCACGGAAATCATCGCTCCCAAGGGCGTGATTGGGACGCGAACCGACGAGTGCATCCGTGCCGGTGTCGTCCTCGGCTCAGCTGAAGCGATCGATGGGCTCGTGCGCCGCATCAAGAAGGCGTGGCCGAGGGAAGGGGTGCCGCTCGTGATCGGCACCGGTGGGCTTGCCGCCTCGTTTAAAGAGCTCTGTGCGGAAATCGAGGTGATCGATCCGAATCTGACATTGCAGGGGTTGGCGATGGCGCACGCGCTGCTGGTGCACAGCTGATGCTCGGCAGGAGCGCCGCTGGTGTGCGGTAAGCCGTTCTCCGCGGGCTCGTGAAAAGATCACAAATCTGGGCCGACCTCTCTTGTCGGCCCGTTTTGTTGCCAACTCGGCAGGTAGCGCTGTATATAATGGCTGGCATAGACGCCAAATCGGCGCACCGTAAGCGATTGTAACTCGTTGTTGTGTATAGTGTTGTAACGGTTTGGTAGCCAAGTCTTCGCTCTTGACTGGCACCGTGTGTGCCTCTACATTTCACCTGTTAGCACTCACGGTCGTTGAGTGCCAAGCACGGATGCGCAGTGATCCTGCAAGGCATCCAGAATCACGGTGAACCTAAAGCGAAGGAGAAGCACCATGGCAGCGAAGTCGAAGGTCGCGCCGCTGGCCGACCGCGTGGTCG